>JBATPX010000093.1:0-23403 GCA_049291695.1 Defluviicoccus sp. | reverse complement strand
CGGCAAGGTCGTCCGCCACGCCCGAACCATCCTGCTCCGCCTCACCTCCGAAGCCGCCAGGACCCTCGCCGATCCCCCGAGAACCACCTTCGCCCTCAGCCGCCCAGCCTTAGTCGGGGTTTGAGGCTGCTGGCCACCTGTCAGCACCAGCTAAAGGAAACTGGCGTCGCCAGGGCCGAGCAGCTGTCCGTTGACGGAGTAGATCTCGATGATGTGCACGAACTCTCCGGGGTCGATGATCTTGAAGGCTTGGGTGAAAATGCCGGACGGGGTTACTTCCTCGACCTCGATAATGGAAAAGCGGTCCCTCGGCTGAAGGCTTATGTAGTCACCGCCGCCGTTGCCTGCCCCCTCGAAGTCGTAGATCAATTCACGCTTGGTTCCGGGTAGACTGAGACCATACAAAGAATTATACCCGCCGGCGATATAAAAATCATCGGCGCCTGGACCGCCGACCATGTACTTGTTGCCACCGTAGCCTATATTGAACTTGCCGCTGACAATTTCATCACTGCCCGGGCCGCCGATCAGCGTGTCGTTGCCGTCGTACCCGTAAAGTGTGTCGTTGCCGGCGCCGCCAGCGAGGAGGTCGCTGCCGCTTTGGGACGATGCCAGAAAGCGCCCGCTCTCGAGCAAATCGTTGCCATTGCCGCCGAGGATGGTCTCGGCCGCGGGCGAGCCTGGCAGGGCGTCCGAGCCGCCATGCCGGCCAACGATGGTGTCGTTGCCACCGGCGCCATTGATGGTCGTTGCGTTGCTTGCAAGCGAATAGAAGTACCACTCGTCGGGTCCGTCGCTGCCCCGGATCTCGAACGGACCCGAAGTGCCGCTGATCACCTCGACACCAACCGGACCGGGCGCATCCAGAAAGGGCGCGAAGAACGCCGGCAGGCCGTCGAAGGGGCGCGAGGAGTCGGTAAAGACCCAGAGCTGGTCATTGCCGGCGCCGCCGTCGATCGAGGTGTCGCGGCCGTCGCCCGCGACCCAGACCAGCGTGTCGTCGCCCTCGCCGCCCAGCATGACATCGGCGCCGCGGCCGGCGTAGATCGTATCCGCGCCGGCAAGGCCCTCGATGCGGTTGGCGCTCTCATCGCCGACCAGGACATCCTTAAAGGATGCGTTGTTGGTGCCGACGATGTTCTCAATGTTCCAGACGTTGTCGGTGAAGCCGTACTGATCGACGGCCCAGCCGAGCGAGAGCCGCACCTCGGCGCCTTGGGTCGGCGGCGCATGGCCGGACTCGTAGGCATAGTCGACGGTATCGCCCTTGGTCTCGCCGCCCTCGCCGCCGTCGAGGATATCGCCGCCCCAGCCGCCGGCAAGCGTGTCGTCACCGCCCAGGCCATAAATCACTTCCGTGAAGTACGGTGGCAGCGTGTCGGCGCACGGCCGCAAGTCGTTGGCAGTGTCGTCGGCGACGCAGCCGCCAAGCGCGACAACGAAGATGTCACCGGTACCGTTGGTATCGCCGGCGACAAGATTGGAGGCGGAGCTATCAATCACCACCTTGGTCCCGTCCGGCGAGAAGTCGGAGAAGACGCTCCATCCGTTACCCTGGACCCCGTTAGCGGCGGTCGAGACGCGTTCGATCGCGCCGGTGGCCAAGGTCTTGACGAAGGCGTCGGCAACGCCGTTGGTATCGCCGGCGACGAGATTGGAGGCATCGCTGTGGAACGCCACCTTGGTCCCGTCCGGGGAGAAGCGCGGCCTGAGGCTGCCGAAGTCGCCGCCGGTGCCCTGCGTTCCGTCGGCGGCGGTGGAGACTAAGCTGATCGCGCCGGTGGCGAGATTCTTGACGAAAATGTCAATTCGGTTGTTGGTATCGCCGGCGACGAGGTTGGAGGCCCAGCTCTGGAACGCCACCTTGGATCCGTCCGGCGAGAAGACCGGATGGATGCTATTGGAATTCCCTTGGGCTCCGCTGACGTCCGCGGAGACGCGTTCGATCGCGCCGGTGGCAAGATTCTTGACGAAGATGTCACCGTTGCTGTTGGTATCGCCGGCGACGAGATTGGAGGCATCGCTCTCGAACGCCACCTTGCTCCCATCGGGCGAGAAGACTGGTAAGGATATGACATACAAGCTGCCATTGCCCTGGGTTCCATCGGCGGCGGTCGAGACGCGTTCGATCACGCCGGTGGCCAAGGTCTTGACGAAGACGTCGCCCTTACCGTTGCTATCGCCGGCGACGAGATTGGAGGCATAGCTCCCGAACGCCACCTTCGTGCCGTCCGGCGAGAAGACCGGCTGCGAGCTGGCGGCGTTACCTTGGGCTCCGTTAACGTCCGTAGAGATGCGCTCGATCGCACCAGTGGCCAAGGTCTTGACGAAGATGTCGGTACTGCCGTTGGTATCGCTGGCGACGAGATTGGAGGCATCGCTCTGGAAGGCGACCTTGCTCCCGTCCGGCGAGAACACCGGGGAGCGGCACTCTCCGTTGCCCTGGGTGCCGCCGGCGCCGGTCGAGATGCGCACAATCGCGCCCGAGGCCAGATCCTTGACGAAGATGTCGTCAACGCCATTGGTATCGCCGACGACGAGATTGGAAGCCCCGCTCGAGAACGCCACCCTCGCGCCGTCCGGCGAGAAGACCGAGTGGTAGCTTGAACCGTTCCCTTGCGTGCCGTCGGCCGCCGTCGAAACCCGTGTAATGCTGGTGACTGGCATGGTCGTTCCCTCCCCTTGGCGCCGCGGCGGGAGGGATGGTCGCCCCCCCCGGCCGGCGCGTTCTGATGTTCCCTTGCGGCCGGTAGCCGTCGCGAGTGGGTCGCTGCCGAGCGCCGTCAGGATTGGCGAAGGTGATGGGGTACGGATGGGAACGGGCGGCTGCGACCCCGCACCCTGGTCTGCCGCCTCACGCTTGTAACCCTACTACGCGAAAACGAAATGAGCAATCCCTCCTTTGGTTGCAATCGCGAGGCAGTTGCGCGAGGTTGCGCGCCCAATCGAGGCGGAGGTGGGTGAACAGGACGTCCCGCACGTCCTTTCTGCCCAGTTCGCGGTTGACGGTGTCGCGCAGCTCGGCCCGCAGCCGCTCGGCGCCGGCGGTGCCGATCAGGCTCTTGTGCTCCTGGTCGCGCAGGTGCGCCTGGATGGCGGCCAGGATCTCCACCTGCTTCGCCTCGATGGCCGAGACGCGCTGCTGCGGCACCTGCAGGTCGTTGACACGTTCCGATCGTCTCCCCCCGGGGGCGCCGCTTCGGCAGCGCCCCTATTGCGGTCGTAAGCCCGCCCAGCCCGCAGGCAGTGAGCGCAGAATGCAGCCGCCCGGCTCGCCGCTGGCTGCCGCTTGCGATCGGCCGCGGTCAGGATGCTCAGCTTCTCCTTAGCCGAAAACGTGCGCCGGCGCGGCGGCGTTCCAGCTTCCGGGTCCGCGGCGGCCGCAGCCGGCACCACGGTTGACGAGTTCTTCTTTGCTGCCGCCGGCACCGTAGCCGGGGTACGTCCACTCTTCGAAGGCATGACCACGAAACATCTCCATCGGCGCCCTCAACGTTAAACTCATCAAGCGAACCTGTCTGACGATCATTGGCACAGAGGGCACCCTGGTGCCGGGCGATACCAACGGCCGTGACGACATCTTCGTCGCAATGCTTGGCGGCACGCCGTCAGCCACGACGTCGCCTGGCTCACCTCCGGCCGGCGCTTTGCCGACGAGGCAGCGATGCCCGGCCTCGCCGCCGTTGCCATGGTCAAGGCGGAAGTCGAGCGCGACGGCCGCACCACCACCAGCCGGCGGTACTATCTCTCCTCCGCCGCACTGACGCCCGAGCGTTTCGCCGCCGCCGTCCGCGCCCACTGGACGATCGAGAACGGCGTCCATTGGGTCCTCGACACCGTCTTCGACGAGGACCGGGCCCGAAACCGCAAGGACCACGACGCGAAAAACCTCGCCGTCATCTGCAAACTCGCCCTCAACGTCCTCAAACGCGCCCGCCCCGACATCTCCATCCGCCGCAAACGCAAGCGCTGTGGATGGTCCGATACCTTCGCCAGATCCATCCTCGGCCAAATGCGATAACCCTGCTCGCGGCGCGAGCAGCGCTTGCCAAGCCGGCATAACCCTTCTACAATTATGGCAAGTTAAAGGCGGCCGCTCTGGGTGATAAGGGGGCAAGCCGCCGCAAAAAGCATTCCCACCCCTGAACTGTGCTGCCGGTCTTGAGGGCGGAATCGCTCTCCGCCACGAGCAGCTTTGGTTTTTTGGCTACTGACGCGGGCACCGAAGCGGCCGGTTAGGTTGCTTCGCCGGCACAACGGGCGGTTACGGCGGCGATGCTCAGGTCCGGTCGCTGCGCCCGGCGCGCCTGTCATGCAAGGGGGGAATACCATGGGTCCATAGAGTTTTCCCGAACGACGCCCCTTCGCGGCAACGGCGCGGGAGCGGGCTCGGATGCCTGGCGCGCGTGAGCCGCCGAGGTCACCGGGTCGATGGGCGACCGGAACAAGAACACGACCCGATAGTTCAAGAGGGACACAATGGTTAGCATCTTTCCAGCCAATCTGACCGATAGTGACTTCACCAACTGGGAGCGGGGCGACGTCCGCAGCGCAGGCGTCCTGGCAATCACCACCGATCAGCCGCGCAGCGGCGACGGCTCGCTGAAGCAGGCGTTGACGGCAGGCGCCGACAAGTCAGGCGTTTCCTTCGGCTTTGCGGCCGGCGATCTCAGCCACCTGCTCGGCGACCTCTCCGCCGTTTCCTATGAGTGGTTTCGCGACGTATCCAGCACCAATCCCGACGGGCAGCATCCTTCGCTGAAGCTGTTCGTCGATGGCGACGGCAGTGACGCGACCACGAATGACCGGGTGACGATGGTCTTCGAGGGCGCCTACAACGGCCGTACCGTGGCGCCGGAAGGCACCTGGGTGACCGATGTCGCGACCGCCGCCAATTTTTGGGTGTTTCACTCGGCCACGAGCGGCTATCCGGGCGCGCCCGGCGTTGTCGAGGTCTATGACAAGACGCTCGCCGAGTGGATCGCCGAAGCTGTTACCTTCGGCGGCTGGACGGATCCGATCGGCGCAAACGCCGTGGTTCGTGGCGTCGCGATCGAATCCGGTTCCGGCTGGAACGGCCTTTTCACCGGTTATGTCGATAACGTCAACGTCAGCTTCGCCAACGCGAGCGACGTCATCGCCAACTTCGAAGTCGCGCCGCCCACGATCTCGATCCAGGCCAACGCCAGCGCCAACCGCGCCGAGGGCACCGATCCGGATGGGGCGGCGCCGTTCACGACGCGCAACTTCGCCTTCACCGTCAGCCGCACCGGCGATACGTCGGCGGCGGCGGCGGTCGACTATGCGGTCACCGGCTCGGGCGCCAATGCGGCCGATGCGGGTGACTTTCTCGACAACGTCCTGGCGTCAGGGACGGTGACGTTCAACGCCGGCCAAGCCAGCCGGACGCTCAACATCCGCGTCTCGGAGGACACCGCGCTTGAGCCCGACGAGGGCTTCACCGTGACGCTGTCCAACCAGTCCGGTGACTATGTGCTCGGCACCGCGACCGCCGACGGACTGATCCAGAACGACGACCAGGCGTTTTCGGTCGCGGCGCTCGATGCCGACAAGGCGGAAGGGAACACAGGCAACACGCCGTTCACCTTCACCGTCAGCCGCACGGGCGATACGGACCAGGCCGCCACGGTCGACTACGCTGTGAGTTCAGCTACGGCGAATGCCGCCGACTTCGGCGGTGCGCTGCCCACCGGCCAGGTCAGCTTCGCCGCCAACGAGACGTCGAAGACGGTGACGGTGAACGTGTCCGGCGATACGGATGTCGAGGCCGACGAGCCGTTCACGGTGACGCTCGCCAATCAGTCATCCGGCACGATCGCCCAGGCGACGGCGCAAGGCACCATCCGCAACGACGATTCAGGCATTTCGATCGCGGCCCGCAACTCGGCCGACCAGGCGGAGGGGACGGATCCGGACGGGGCGGCGCCGTTCACGACGCGCAACTTCGGTTTCACGCTCAGCCGCACGGGGGACGTGAGCCAGGCCGTGACGGTGAACTACGCGGTCACCGGTTCTGGTGCCAATGCGGCCGATGGCGCGGACTTTTTCAACAGTGTTCTGCCGTCGGGGACGTGGACGCTCGATGCCGGGCAGGCGAGCCGCAATTTCAACATCCGGGTTGCCGAGGACGTGACCATCGAGCCGGACGAGGGCTTCACGGTCACTCTCTCCAATCCGACCGCCGGCATCCTTGACCAGGCGACGGCCGAGGGCACCATCCGCAACGACGACACCACCATTGCGATCGCGGCGCTTGATGCCGACAACGCGGAAGGGAACTCAGGCAACACGCCGTTCACGTTCACGGTAACGCGCGCGGGCGATCTGTCGGCGCCGTCCTCGGTCAATTATGCGGTGAGCGGGGACGTGAACGCGGCCGACTTCGGCGGCACGCTGCCTTCGGGCACGGTGAACTTCAACCCCAACGAGACGGCGAAGACGGTGACGCTCAACGTCTCGGGGGATGCGGTGCTGGAGGCGGACGAGGCCTTCACCGTCACCCTCTCCGCCCCGGTCAATGCCACGCTTGGCACGGCGGCCGCCGGCGGCACCATCCGCAACGACGACGGCACGCTTTCGATCGTGGCCACCAACGCCATCCGCTTCGAAGGGACGGATCCGGACCTGAGCGCACCGTTCACGACGCGCAATTTCAGCTTCACCGTCAACCGCACCGGCGACCGCAGCCCGGCGGTGACGCTCGACTATGCGGTCACGGGTTCCGGCGCCAACCCGGCCGATGCCAATGACTTCTTCCAGAACGTGCTGCCGGCGGGGACGGTGACCATTCCGGCCGGCCTGTTGAGCACGACCTTGAACGTCCGGGTGCTGCAGGACCCGTTCGCCGAGCTCGACGAGGGCTTCACGGTGACGCTCACCGATGCCTCCGCCGGCACCATCATTACGGGCAGCGCCGCCGGCCTGATCCGCAACGACGACAGCGGCCCGCTGCCGCCGCTGGCGCTCACCGACCCCGACCTCCTCATCGCCTGAGGCGGCGCCGGTTGACCGGGAACGGGAGGCGCCGATCGGCGCGCCTCCCGACCCGGCGCCGCCGCTGCAGACAGCGTCGCCAGACGGCGTGTCCGTCTTTTCCACCCCCAAAGGGGGGTGTTTCTTTAACCTCAGTGATGGCTTATCCCTGAGGGTCCGGGGCCACGAAATCTGGTGCCTTAGGCGCGGCGGCATGGCTGTCGACGGCCCGGTGGCAGGCCGGTGGCGGTCGCAGCCCGGACGGCAAGATGCAGGTCGTCGCCGCGGTCGAGGTAACTCCCTCTGCTCGCTCCACTTCAACGACATCGCCCGCGCCAGCTCCTCGAGCTGCATCCCCTTCGGCTGCCGGCCGTCGAGGATCGCTTCCTGAATGTCCGGCGCGAAAAGCGTCAGCCGCAGGAGGCGGTTGACGTAGCAGCGATCGATCTTCGCGGCTTCGGAGATCTCGGACACGGAACCATGGGCCCCCTCCTCCAGCATCCGCTTCCAGCAGTGCGCGCGGGCCAGGGCGCAGATCAACGTCTCGTCATGCCGCGATTTCGCCGGCGCCCAAGCATCGCCCGCCATCCGGCGCGATGATCACCTTGCGGCCGCCGCGGCGCTTCCACTGCATCGGGATGTCGACGACGATGGTGTTGCCCTCGAGGCGCCAGGTGGCTTGGGGCGTTTCGGGCTTCGCGTTCATGCCGCTAGCTCGTCCGACAGCGGCGCGAAGTCGCTAACCACCTGGATCACCTCGTGCTCGGGCGTTTCTGTCTCGTCCTCTGCCTCGGCCCACGTGCGGGCGATCACCTCGGGCGTCCCCAGCAGATGCCGAATGCGCAAGGCGCTTCAGCGCCGGGCGTTCGAGCGTGCCGCCGGAGAAGCCGCCATCGTCGTAGCGATCACCGACGGGGAGCTACCCCTCGTGCTTCTGGCTCTCGACATATGCGAGTCCCGCCTCGCGCTGGGCGTCGAGCGAGTTGAACTCCATGTCGAGGCGCTCGTCGGTCGAGACGCGGGTGTAGACGGCGCAGCGGACTTTGCGGACGGGCGCTTTCACTTGTTTCTCCCCTGTCGGCGCAATCCCCAGAACAGCGGGCCGGACCAGCGCGTGCCGGTGATCGCCCGCGCAATCGCCGACAGCGATTGGTACGGCCGGCCCTGGTACGCGAAACCGTCGTCGAGCACGGTCGCACCTCCACCACGAAGCGCGCCAGGTGTCTTTGCGGCAGCCACTCGTCTACCGAGGGCGGCATCAGGAACCCGGTCTGCCGGTCAACCTGACGGAAATTGCTCATCACCGCCTCTCTCACTGGAGCAGGAACCAGCAGATGGTACAAAATCTTGTGCCGCTAGTCACGCTAAGTCCGACAGGCTGCTAGCGCGAAGACAGGCCGCCGGCCTTCACGATGAAGGCGGCGACGGCGTCAAGGCCTGCGCCGGTCTTGAGATTGGTGAAAACGAACGGGCGCTGGCCACGCATCCGCCGCGCGTCCCGGTCCATGACTTCGAGGCTGGCGCCGACGGCCACCGCCAGGTCGATCTTGTTGATGACCAGCAGATCGGAGCGGGTGATGCCGGGGCCGCCCTTGCGCGGGATCTTGTCGCCGGCAGCAACGTCGATGACGTAAAGCGTGATGTCGGCGAGTTCCGGCGAGAACGTGGCGGCCAAGTTATCGCCGCCGGATTCGATGAAGATCAGGTCGAGATCGGGAAAGCGGCCGACCATCGCCTCGACGGCGGCGAGATTGATCGAGGCATCCTCGCGGATCGCCGTGTGCGGACAGCCGCCGGTCTCCACCCCCATGATCCGCTCGGTCGGCAGCGCGCCGGAGCGGGTCAGAAACTCCGCATCTTCGCGGGTGTAGATGTCGTTCGTGATTGCGGCGAGGTGGTAGGCCGCGCGCAGCCGCTTGCACAGCGCATCGACGAGTGCCGTCTTGCCGGAGCCTACCGGGCCGCCGACGCCGACGCGCAACGGTCCGCTCATGACCGGAACAGCCTGACGTGCTGGGTTTCGTGCCGGGCCATGGTCCAGTCGACCCGCACCGTCGCGGTGCCGAGATCGTCAAGGTCGATCGCGAGCGCCGCTGCCGCGGCCCGAGCGATGACCGGGGCGAGCGCCGCCAGGATGCGCACGCCGTCACGCTGCCCCAGCGGGATCAGGCGCACGCCTGCCGAAACCAGGTTCGCTGCAAATGCGTGGAGGAAAGCGAGGGCGGTGTCAGGCAGCGGGATTCCGCCGACGCCGGCGGCCGCACCGACGACACAAGCGTAAGCCGGCTCCGCGCCCTCCTCCCACTGCACAGCCAGCTCAGGCCACCCGGCGCCAAGCGCCGCGAGGAAGGCGCGACCCTGCGCCCCACTCTCAAGCGCCGCCTCCGCCGATCCGCGAAAGGCGGCAGCATAGGACTGGACGCGCCGCAAGCCCCCGCTGTCGCCGTTCGCCGCTGCCCGCCAGGCGTGGCTGACAAAGACCGCGTCAGCGAAGCCGGCGCCGTGGGTAATGATGGCGTCGATCCATCGTTCAAGGTCGGCGGCGCCACGGATCAGGCCGGCATCAACCGCGGTCTCGATGCCGTGTGAGTAGGCGAACGCGCCGACCGGGAACGACGGCGACAGCCAGCTCAACAGCCGCAGCAAGGCGCAAGGCGCCGCCTCAGCCATGCCCGGCAGCATCCGTGGAGTAATGACCGTGCGCGGCGTCGGCATAGGCACCGGGCTCCGGCGTGAACGGTGCCCGGCCAAGCCGCGTACGGACGTGCAGCCCCGCCAGCATTGCAGCCAATGCCGGATCGGCAGCGATGCGCAGCGTTCGATCGCCGACGATCTCAAGCGGCACGTGCCGGTTGCCGAGGTGCCAAGCGACGCGGGCAAGCTCGCGCGCGCAACCGACCTCGATCTCCATGACATCTTCGGCCGCCGCGACGACGCGGATGAAGCCGCCCTCGGCGAGGCGCAGGCCGGCGCCATCGGCAAGCACCAGCGCGCGCTCCAGATCGAGGAGAAAGGGCTCGCCCGCATCATCGGTCAAGCGGATCCGACGGCGGAAGCGCTCGCCGAATGGCAACGTCGCCGTCGCCACCTCCTGATTCGTCGGCCAAGTGCCTTTTGCTTGGCATGCGACCGCGCGCCGCATCGCTTCAGAACAGGAAATAGCGTTGCGCGAGCGCGAGCTCAGCCGCCGGCTCGCAGGTCATGCGCACGCCGTCGGCGCGGACCTCGTACGTTTCCGGGTCGACCTCGATCAGGGGTGTCGCATCGTTGAGGCGCATGTCCTTCTTGCCGATCGACCGCGTGCCGGCGACCGCGACCAAGGGCTTGATCAGCCCCAGATCCTGGACAGTACCAGCCTCGATCGCCGCGGTGGAGACGAACGTGACCGCCGACGCTTGAAGCGCCCGACCGAACGCGCCGAACATCGGCCGGTAGTGGACGGGTTGCGGCGTTGGGATTGAGGCGTTCGGGTCGCCCATCGCGGCTGCGACGATGGTCCCGCATTTAAGCACCAGATCCGGCTTGACGCCGAAGAACATCGGTTTCCACAACACGAGATCGGCGAGCTTTCCGACCGCAACCGAGCCGACCTCGTGCGCGATGCCGTGCGTAATGGCCGGATTGATCGTGTACTTGGCGACGTAGCGGCGGATGCGGACGTTGTCGTTGCCGGCCTTCTCCTCTGGCAGGGCCCCGCGCTGCTTCTTCATCTTGTCCGCGGTCTGCCAGGTGCGGATGATCACCTCACCGACGCGGCCCATCGCCTGGCTGTCGGACGCGATCATGCTGAAGGCGCCGAGGTCGTGCAGCACGTCCTCGGCCGCGATCGTCTCGCGGCGGATGCGGCTCTCGGCAAACGCCACGTCCTCGGGAATTCGCGGGTCGAGGTGATGGCAGACCATCAGCATGTCGAGGTGTTCATCCAGCGTGTTGACGGTGAACGGCCGCGTCGGGTTCGTGGACGACGGCAGCACGTTCGGCAGCCCGCAGACCTTGATGATATCGGGCGCATGGCCACCTCCAGCGCCCTCGGTGTGGAAGGTGTGGATCGTCCGGCCCTTGAAAGCGGCGATCGTGTCCTCGACGAAGCCGGATTCGTTCAGCGTATCGGTATGAATTGCGACCTGCACATCGAACTGCTCTGCAACCGCAAGACAGGCATCGATCGCCGCCGGCGTCGTGCCCCAATCCTCGTGCAGCTTGAGCCCGCAGGCACCAGCCAGCACCTGCTCGATCAGCGCATCAGGTTTCGACGCGTTGCCCTTGCCGAACAGGCCGATGTTGACGGGCAGCCCGTCAACCGCCTGCAGCATCCGGCCCAAGTGCCAGGGGCCGGGCGTGCAGGTGGTGGCGTTGGTGCCCTCGGCCGGGCCGGTGCCACCGCCCAGCATGGTGGTGATGCCGGAATAGAGCGCATCCTCGACCTGCTGCGGGCAAATCCAATGGATATGCGCATCGATGCCGCCTGCGGTCAGGATCCGCCCCTCGCCCGCGATCGCCTCGGTTCCTGGGCCGATGACGATGGAAACGCCCGGTTGGATGTCCGGATTGCCGGCTTTGCCGATGCCGGCGATGCGGCCGTCACGGATGCCGACATCGGCCTTGACGATACCCCAGTAGTCGACGATCAGCGCGTTGGTGATCACCGTGTCGACGGCGCCGGCGGCACGGGACGCCTGGCTCTGGCCCATGCCGTCGCGGATCACCTTGCCGCCGCCGAACTTGACCTCCTCGCCGTAGATCGTCCGATCCTCCTCGACTTCGAGGATCAGTTCGGTGTCGGCGAGCCGGACACGATCGCCGACGGTGGGCCCGAACATCTGCGCATAGGCATCGCGGCGGATATGAAAGGCCATCGGCGTCAGTCCTTAAAGCGGTCCCTGTACGGCGGCGTTGAAGCCGAACACCCGGCGGCTGCCGGCGTAGGCGACCAGCTGCACGGTGCGCGTCTGTCCAGGCTCGAAGCGGACGGCGGTGCCGGCCGGAATGTCGAGGCGGAAGCCGCGGGCGGCTGCGCGGTCGAAGGCGAGCGCCGCGTTCGTCTCGAAAAAATGGTAGTGCGAGCCGACCTGGATCGGCCGGTCGCCGGTGTTGGCAACCGAAAGCGTCACCGTTTGCCGATCCACGTTGAGGACGATCTCGCCGTCGCACGGCATCAGCTCACCGGGGATCATCGGCTTGTCCCTTCCGTCGTCATTCAGCGGATCGGCGTGTGCACGGTCACCAGCTTGGTGCCGTCGGGAAACGTCGCTTCAACCTGGATTTCGTGGATCATCTCGGCGACGCCTTCCATCACCTGATCGCGGGTCAGAACGCCCGCGCCGGCGCGCATCAGTTCCGCCACCGGGCGGCCGTCGCGCGCCCCCTCGACGACAAAGTCGGTGATCAGCGCGATGGCTTCCGGGAAGTTGAGCCTGACACCGCGGCCCAAGCGCCGGCGGGCCACCTCGGCCGCCATCGCCACCAGCAGTTTGTCCTTCTCACGCGGGCTCAAATGCATTCGATCCTCCGTCAGATCGACCACAGGCGCGGCAGCACCGGCGGCAGGCCGGCGACGCGATGGCGGAACATAGCCCAAAATCGCCCGAAAGCGAGCCGCAACGTGTGTGCGTCCGCCGCCAGCCAGCGCGCGATGAGAACGCCGCCGACCAGCGTCGCCGCGAACTCAAGACTGGCTCCCGCCAGTGGCTCGCCAATTGCGCGCGCCACCTCGACAGCGCCGCCGGCGTTTGGGTCGACGTAGATCAAGGTGGCGATCGCCGCCATTCCTGCAAGACAGGCAGGTGAAGCGAAAGCGGCCTCCGGATCGTCCACGCGCAACGCATCGGCCCACGCCAAGCGGCCGCCACGGCGAACCTGCCAGCGGTCGAACAGATGGCCGCGCGTGAACCGTTCGCCGCGCGCACGCCGGCCGAAGACGAGGATCTCGCCCGCGAGCACCCGCGCGGAAGGGGCAGCATCGACGGCCGTGTTCCGGTGCAGCCGCGCGCCGTCAAAAAGGATCGTCTCCTGCGGCAGCCATTCCAGCCACGCGTTGCCGCCTGCCGCGAGCGAGACCGCCACCTTGCAATCGGGACCGACCGAGCGATAGACCTTCTCGGCCGCCTGCGCGCAGATCATTGCCCGGCTGCCGTCGCCGCAGCGCACGGAGATGTCCAGCCGGTCGCCGCCGACCAGACCGCCGCTGGTCACAACCACAACCCCGAGTGCCACGCCGATATCAGCTGCAGCCGGCAGCAGGATCCGCAGCGGCGCCCGCTGGTACAGATCGGCCAGGACCGTCGACTCCTGCCGGCGGGTGAACGCAAGCGTGGCCGCGCCATCCATCGCCGCGCTCGCTCAGACCGACATCTGGCGGCGCACGTCGGCCTCGATCATCTCGTCACCGCGCCCCGACGCAACGATCTCGCCGCGATCCATCACCGCGTAGCGGTCGGCAAGCGTGCGGGCAAAGTCGAAGTACTGCTCGACCAGCAGGATCGCGATGGTGCCGCGGCCGGCGAGATGGCGGATCACCCGCTCAATATCCTTGATGATCGAGGGCTGGATGCCCTCCGTCGGCTCATCCAGCACCAGTAGTCGCGGCCGCATGACGAGCGCCCGGCCGATCGCGAGCTGCTGCTGTTGACCGCCGGAAAGGTCACCGCCGCGGCGCGACAGCATATCCTTCAGCACCGGAAACAGCTCGAACACTTCGTCCGGGATGTGGCGCAGGGCGCGCGGAACCGCCGCGAAACCAGTGCGCAGGTTTTCCTCGACACTCAACAGCGGGAAAATCTCACGCCCCTGGGGAACATAGGCGATGCCGCGAGCCGCCCGCTCGTAGGCCGGCAGGGCCGTGATGTCCTCATCCTCCCACAGGATGCGACCGGCGGCCACCGGGTGCTGGCCGACAATTGCCCGCAGCAAGGTGGTCTTGCCGACACCGTTGCGACCCAGCACGCAGGTCACCGCGCCTTTTGCCGCGGTGATGCTCACCTGCCGCAGCGTCTGGCTGGCGCCATAGAAGAGATCAATGTGTTCGACGCACAGCATGGTTTCGTCAACGGCCCAGGTAGACCTCGATCACGTGCGGATTCGCCTGCACGGTCAGCAGTGAGCCTTCCGCCAGCACCGACCCCTCGTGCAGCACGGTGACAGGGCAGTCAAGCGCTTGCACAAACGTCATGTCGTGCTCGACGACGACGACAGTGTGCGTCCGGTTGATACGCCGGATCAGCTCGGCTGTTGCCGCCGTTTCGGCGTCGGTCATGCCGGCCGCCGGCTCATCGATCAGCAGCAGCTGCGGGTCCTGCATCAGCAGCATGCCGATCTCCAGCCATTGCTTCTGACCATGCGCCAGCGAGCCGGCAAGGCGGTCACGGTGAGTTTGCAGCGTGATGGTCGCAAGCGTCTGCTCGATGCGCTCGCGCTGCTCGCCGTTCGGCCGGAAGAACAGCGCATTCCACACGCCTCTGTGGCCGGCCAACGCCAACTGCAGGTTGGCAGCGACCGTGTGCTGCTCGAAAATCGTGGGCTTCTGGAACTTGCGGCCGATGCCGAGGTTGGCGATTTGCGCCTCGTCGAGCCGGGTCAAGTCGATGCCGCCGTTGAAGAGCACAGTACCCGCCTGCGGCCGCGTCTTGCCGGTCACGACGTCCATCATCGTCGTCTTGCCGGCGCCGTTGGGGCCGATGATCGCCCGCAGAGCGCCCGCGGCGACGTAGAGGCTGAGATTGTTGAGCGCCTTGAAACCGTCGAAGCTGACCGTCACGCCGTCCAGATACAACAGCGTATCGTGCTTTTCCGGGCGGGCATGCACGGTCGTGGTCATGGTGCCGCGGGATCCGCGGTGGTGACCGGCGGTGCGGCTGGGGTCTTTGGCGTCTCGCGCGCGGCTGCGGGCAAAGGCGCGCGATCGCTGCGGCCCGACAGGCTGCCGACGATCCCGCGCGGCATGAACAAGGTGACGGCGACGAACAGGGCGCCCAGCGCGAACAGCCAGATCTCCGGTAAGCTTCCGGTCAGGAAGGTCTTGGCGTAGTTGACGAGGATCGCGCCCAGGATGGCGCCGTGCAGCGTCCCCCGCCCGCCGACCGCGACCCATATGACGGCCTCGATCGAGCCCGCCGGTGCGAACTCGCTGGGGTTGATGATGCCCACCTGCGGCACGTAGAGCGCCCCCGCGATGCCGGCAATAACCGCCGAAACGACGAACACGAACAGCTTAAAGAACTCGACGCGGTAGCCGAGGAAGCGGACGCGGCTCTCGGCATCGCGGACCGCGACCAGAACTTGGCCGAGCCGCGAGCCGACGATCCAGCGGCATACGCCATAAACAGCGGCAAGCGCGAGCGCCGTCACGACGAACAACGCAGCCCTCGTGCGGTCGTCCTGCAGGCCGTAACCCAGGATGTCCTTGAAGTCGGTCAAGCCGTTGTTGCCGCCAAATCCCATGTCGTTGCGGAAGAAGGCCAGCATCAGCGCAAAGGTGAGTGCCTGGCTGATGATGGACAGGTAGACGCCGGTCACCCGTGAGCGAAACGCGAACCAGCCAAAAACAAACGCCAGCAGCCCCGGCACGAGGGCGACCATGGCCAGAGCGAACATCAGGTTGTCGAAACCGTGCCAGTACCAGGGCAGCTCCTTCCAGTTGAGGAAGACCATGAAATCGGGCAGCTCCGGGTGGCCGTAAACGCCACGGCTGCCGATCTGGCGCATCAAGTGCATTCCCATGGCGTAGCCGCCCAGCGCGAAAAACGCTCCATGCCCGAGGCTTAAGATGCCGCAATAGCCCCAGATGAGATCGACGCTGAGCGCCAGCATCGCGTAACAGAGATACTTGCCGATCAGGCTGACCGCCCAGGTGGGTACGTGCAGCGTCGAGCCGGCGGGAACGGCGAGGTTCAACAACGGCACCGCAAGCGCGGCTGCGAGCAGGAGGCCGACCGTCACTGAGGCCGCTGGCAGACGTACCCGCATCACGCCTCCACTGCCCGGCCCTTGAGCGCGAACAGGCCGCGCGGCCGTTTCTGGATGAACAGAATGATGCCCACCAGCACTAGGATCTTGCCGAGCACGGCGCCCGCCACTGGCTCGAGAAACTTGTTGATCAGCCCCAGGCTCATCGCACCCACCAGCGTCCCCCACAGATTGCCGACGCCGCCGAATACGACCACCATGAAGCTGTCGATGATGTAGGCTTGGCCGAGGTTGGGGCTGACGTTGTCGATCTGACTGAGCGCGACGCCTGCGATCCCGGCGATCCCGGACCCGAGCCCGAACGTGAGCGCGTCAATCCGCCCGGTGCGGATGCCCATCGAAGCCGCCATCCGCCGGTTCTGGACGACGGCGCGCATCGTCAGGCCGAAATCGGTGGTCCGGTTGAGCACCATCAACAGCGCCAGGACAACGAGGCTGAAGACGATGATCCACAAACGGTTGTAGGTCAGCGTCAGCCCGCCCGCGACCTCGATGGCGCCGCTCATCCAGCTGGGCGCGCCGACCTCGCGATTGGTCGGCCCGAACGCCGAGCGGACGGCCTGCTGCAGGATCAGGCTCAAGCCCCAGGTCGCCAGCAGCGTTTCCAGCGGCCGGCCGTAGAGAAAGCGAATGACGCTCTGCTCGATCGCGATCCCAACGGCGCCTGCGACGACGAACGCCATCGGCACCGCCACCACGATCGAATAATCGAAGGCGCCCGGCGCGTTGGCGCGAAACCATTCCTGCACGATAAAGGTCGTGTACGCGCCCAGCATCACCATCTCGCCATGCGCCATGTTGATGACGCCCATGACGCCAAAGGTGATCGCGAGGCCGACGGCGGCCAGCAGCAGCACGGAGCCGAGGCTCAAGCCGTGGAAGAGGTTGCCGAGGACGCCCCACAGCGCCAGCCGGCGCTCGATCGCCGCCAGCGTTGTCTCGGCAGCGGCGCGCACGGCCGCATCCGGTTCGGCCGGAACATCGCTCGCGTCCTTAACGAGAAGCCCCGCGACCAGCGCGCGGACGTCCTGGTTGGCCGCCTGGGAGAGCGTCCCGAGCGCTGCGATTCTTGTCTCCGGCTCAGGCGCAGAACTCAGCTGCACCGCCGCCAGTGCCTGTTCCATCGCCGCCCGCACATCGGCATCGCTTTCACGCGACAGGGCCTGGCGCAGGAGCGGCTCGATCCCCTCGGGCCGCGCCTTCAAGATCGCTTCTGCCGCGCTGCGACGGACGGAGGGTGTCGGGCTCAATAGCGTGAGTCCGCCGAGTGCGGAGCGCAGGCCCGCGCGCAGCCGATTGTTGATCGTCACCCGTTCGACGTCGGCGGGTGCTGCATCGCCAAGTTCTGCACCCGTCACCGCATCCAACAGGCGGATCACCTGGCCGCTCGGCATGCCGATCGCCACCCGGCCGTCGCTCACCCTGCGGTAGAGCCTTCCGTCGAGCATCGCTTCCAACGGCCGTACCGCCGCCGATTCGCCGGTTGCCGCCAAGCCGTCGATGGCCTTTTGCTTCTGCGCGAAACTGCCGGCGCCGAGGTCCTGCACCAGGGCATCCAGGTCGGCAGCCTCCGCATGCGCCGCGCCGGCAACAACCCAAGCAGCAAGCAGGACGGCAACAATCGCGCGACAGACAAACATTGGGGGGACGCCCGCTCCGAAAGCCGTTTGGGGATCGTCTCGGCAAGAAGTGCGGCGGGCGTCCGGATCGGCGGACGCCCGCTCACAGGGGGGTGTGGTCAGAGACGTTACAGACCGGCCGGCACCGCCTTGCCGAAGCGCGGGCTCTCGCAGTTGCCGCAGACCCAGGGGAAAGTCCAATCCGCGGTCAGCTTCTTGCTTTCGGGGATGAAGTCGGACCAGGCATCACCCGACACCACGTCCTTGGTCCGCCAAACGACGTCGAACTGGCCGTTCGCCTGGATTTCGCCGATCAGCACCGGCTTCGAGAGATGGTGATTGGTGTTCATCACCGCCGTACCACCGGTCAGGTTCTTGACTTGCTGACCGTACATCGCCTGGCGGACGGCATCGACGTCGGTTGTGCCGGCCTGTTCGACCGCCTGCACCCACATGTTGAAACCGATGAAATGTGCCTCCATCGGGTCGTTGGTCACCCGCTTGGCGTTCTTGATGAAGGCCCGCCACCTCTTGATGAAGGCGGCGTTTTCGGGTGTTTCAACGCTCATGAAGTAATTCCAGGCCGCGAGGTGGCCCACCAACGGCGCCGTATCCAAACCGGCCAGTTCTTCCTCGCCGACCGAAAAGGCGACCACCGGGATGTCATCGGCCTTGATGCCCTGGTTGCCGAGTTCCTTGTAGAACGGCACATTGGCATCGCCGTTGATCGTCGAGACGACCGCCGTCTTTTTGCCGGCTGACGCGAACTTCTTCACCTCGGCGACGATGGTCTGCCAGTCCGAGTGCCCGAACGGGGTGTAGTTCTCCATGATGTCGGCATCGGCAACGCCCTTGGCGTTCAGATAGGCGCGCAGGATCTTGTTGGTCGTGCGCGGATAGACGTAGTCGGTGCCCAGCAGCACCCATCGCTTCGCCGCACCGCCGTCAGCGCTCATCAGGTAGTCGACGGCCGGGATCGCCTGCTGGTTCGGCGCCGCACCGGTATAGAAGACGTTCTTGGAGCTCTCCTCGCCCTCGTATTGCACCGGGTAGAACAACAGGCCGTTCAGCTCCTCGAACACCGGCAGGACGGATTTTCGCGACACCGACGTCCAGCACCCGAAGACAGCCGCGACTTTGTCCTTTTGCATCAGTTCGCGCGCCTTCTCCGCGAACAGCGGCCAGTTTGACGCCGGGTCGACGACCACGGGCTCAAGCTTCCTGCCGAGGACGCCGCCCTTCGCGTTCTGGTCCTCGATCAGCATCAGCATGACATCTTTCAGCGTCGTCTCGCTGATCGCCATCGTTCCGGACAGGGAATGCAGCACGCCGACCTTGATTGTCTCGGCCGCTTGCGATGGTGCAGTTGCGGTGGTGAGGCCGAGCGCAACAATGCCGGCGGCCACGGCTTTCGTCAGTCTGTCCCTCATGAGCCCTTCCTTCTGGAGGTGCGGTGCACTGAAGCACCCGACGTGTGCCCGAAGTGTGCAAGTCGCGGGCCATCTGAAGGATTCTCGGCCGCGGCGCGAACTCGGCCGGCCGGGGGCCGCCGCGGCCCTCGCCTGTGTCGTTACACCCAGCGCAGTCGAGACCACGGCTCGGGATATGTGCGGAGAGAATGTGCAGAAAAGGCTATTTGAGCAAATTATGGGCAAATCGGCATCGCGATGACGTGTGCCTTCAGCGTCAGGCGCGCACCTGCCACAGACCGCCCGCGCCGAGATGGCGGGTGAGAAGGACATTCTCAGCGTCGCTGCCCCGGTCAGGAAGCGCCGCTTGCCAGCCGCACGCTGGACCGGATCGGCTGCTTCAAGCGTATCGGCCGCTATGCCCTCGACCCACACCGAGACCGAGCCGCGGTTGCAGCGGAATTCACCCCAGCCGCTGCCGTTGGTCACCACCTGGCCCGCGATATGCCCGGTGAGATCGACAAAGACGGAATTCCGCCGGCCAACCTCCATCCACTTGGTGTCCCCTCCAGCCCGTCGCTCATCAGCACCGCCATCGCCTGCGGATCCTCCGCGTCACCCAACCGCGTCCAGCCGACCCGGTTCCAGTGATCGAAGTAGTCGTATCGTGGCCTGGTTCCAGGCGCGGTGAAGGATGCCGAGTCCTTCCTGTCGGACAAGCACGACACGGCGGCCCGCTTCGATCGCGTCGCCCAACTCGTGGAAGGGTTCGAGACGCCGTTCGGCCTGGAACTTCTCGCCACGGTGCACTGGGTGACGACGCGTGAGCACGCCGGCAGCCCAAAGGACGCGATGGCCAAGGTCTATGCCTGGAACGAGCGGAAGAAGCGGTTCTCACCGCGCCAGATCGGCATCGCCTTTCAGACCCTGAAGAGCAAGGGTTGGCTCGCAAACGCCTGATAATACCTCTCACGCTGATCCCGTGCTGACGAAGAAGTTGGCGCGGTGCCAGGCGAGCCGTTTTCGGTGCTTGTCGGTCAACAGAACCGGGGTCTGCCAGCGCAGTTCGGCGCGGGCCACTTCGCTTAAGGTTGGCGAGAAGTGCGGCCGGCCTTCGTCGTCGAAGGTGACG
The DNA here is from genome assembly GCA_049291695.1 of Defluviicoccus sp. GTDB lineage: Bacteria > Pseudomonadota > Alphaproteobacteria > Rhodospirillales > Defluviicoccaceae > Defluviicoccus. The sequence continues at coordinate 3,289 of JBATPX010000093.1, read as the reverse complement.
AGCCCGCGGTCGAAGGCGGCGTCCCTTCGGCGCCGAGAGCAGAAGACCGTTGTAAACGTCGAGCCGGTCGGCGTCGCCCGGGCAATCCTTCCACGGCACGATATGGGAAGCGCGCAGCAGCGCGGTGTCGGTGATGCCGGTCAGCGGGCAGCAGCCCTGCCAATAGTCGATCAGTCCTGAGCGGAAGATGTCCTGACCGATGCGCTGGACGACCAGCCGCTCGGCCTCGGTCGTTTTCGGCAGATCCTTGATCTTGGCCTGGAATTCCCGAAGCGGCGCGTCGGGCAGGCTGGCGGCCAGCTGGTAGACGCGCGGCAACACGCCGTAGAGCTGCCCCAGCGTCTCGAAGGCGTAGCGGGCAAGGCCCGGCCCCGGTATCCCCGCGGCAAGGAGATCCAGCTCCTCGATCACCCCCGCATGATCGAGCGCGAGGAACCATGGCCCCTGCGCCCCAACGGCCGCGAGATGGATCGTGCCGGGCGCCGTGGTCGAGGCGAAGCCGGCCCATCCCTCCGCCTCGCCCAGCTTGCGGCGAAATCCGTTCTGAAAGGCGGCCTTCTCGCACTCTTCGCGAACGACGAAGGATTGGGGCGCTTCGATCATCACATCCCCATCGCCGTGAATTCGCCGTTCGCTTCCATCCGGTCCCAGGCGGCCAGCACGAGGCGTTGCGTTCGGTATTCGCCTAATGTGCGGATTTCCTTATCCTTCAGCACGCGGAAGGTTTCCGAGGGGTAGTCGCAGCCGCGCGCGTCGGCGGGGTCGAGGATGTAGCGCAGCTCGTCGCGGGTCAGGCCGTAGGCGCGGGCGTAGAAGGCGTCGAGATCGGCGCGCAGGTGGGCGCGGCGGTCCTCGTCCCAAGCGAAGGGCGGGCCGTCATGGCCCAAATCGCGGGCGAAGGGGGCGAGGGAATGCGAGGTATAGGTGAGTTCCAGCACCTTCGGGGTGATGAAGGCGAGGCGAGGTTCGGTGTAGAAGTCGGGCGGCAGGATGGGGAGTTGCTTGAGAACTCCAAACGTCATGTGTGCCCCAGAAATGCTCTGCCTCGCCACGAAATCGAGCGATAAAGAGGCCATGTTGGCCAGAAGGGCATGCCCGGGGTGCTCATCCGAGAAACCGAGTGTTGGAAGATTTACGGATGCGGGCCCCTTTGGAATGGCCGTCGTAATCATCGTCCGAACGTCGTTTGATCGTGCAATGTCGCGATATGCCAGTAGCCATCCTCTTCGATATTTATACTTGGTCATTAGATCGTCAAAGAACTGCTTCGTGACCCAATATCTTGGATATAACTCTTTGTTTGGGTTGGCTTTCTTGTCAATTTCAGAGGTTTCACCGTTGCTGTCTGAAGTCGCATATCGGTGATCCAGAAGGTTTACGAATTTGCTTTCGTAAATTGGCAGGAGTGTTTCTTGGTCTCTTTGCCAAGCGTTTATGATTAATTCGAAGCCTTCGGTAATAGCTCGTTCCTCGGTGTAAAGTTCTTCTGAGTGATCGCCGTAGTGGATTAAGCGCAAATAGAAGGCTCCCCAAAGGTTGCCTTTCGCGCCCTTGCTTTCGTCAATTAGCACAGGGGCATTGCTGTAGATCTTTGCCGTGAGTTCGGCATCGGCGCGGGACCGGAACACCGGCGCGGTTCGTGTATTAGGGTTGATCGCGGCGATGTCGGTGGGGGAAAGGGTGAAGTTGCGTTCAGGTTCGGCCAGTTGCGCGGGCGCGGTCAGGAAGAAGGCGAAATGCGCGGCGGCCGCATCGCGGCCAAGGGTCAGCAGGGCGAACTTAAAGCTTCGATGCACGGACGGGAAAATCGGCGCAGAATTCTCGAAATCCACAAGCCGCGTCAACCGCTGCTTTTCTACCAGATGCGCAAAAAAAGGCGCGGTGGTGGCATCGGTGGCGATGCCTGTGGGCACGATCACGCCCGCGTGCTGTCGTGCGAGATTGGCGAACAGTTCCGCAAACAGCGCATAGGTGTTCACGTCACCTCGCCCAGTCAGGGCAAAGCGCCCGCCATCCTCGCCCGGCACGCGGACGAATTCGCTGGTCGCCTCAGCCTCGCGCTTGGCCTCGGTGAAGGCATCGAACAGGGCGCGATCCGCGCTGCCCGGCGCGGCACTCGCCAGCGCCTTGATCAGCCGGTCACGCGCGGCCTTGTTCGGGGCGTTGGCGATCTCGGGCGAGCGGGCGGCAAAGAACTCCTGCTCTTGGAGCTTGATCCGCTCCCACGGCGGGTTGCCCAGCACCACATCGAACCCACCGCGTTGCATGACATCAGGGAATTCCAGCGGCCAGTGGAACGCGCGGGCGGTACGTGAGGCGTCAAGGGCCGCGCCGAACATTGGGCCGAACGGCGACACGCCACGCAGCCATTCCCAGATCGATCCTGAGGTCGGCACCGTTTCGGCGCCCCGCCGCGGCATGCCATCCGGCCCTGCATGCGTGCCGCCCTTCACCTTGGGCAGCAGGAAGCCGGCAATGTAGAGATCGCACGCCGTCTCAAGCTGCCAGGCGGCTGCGCCCTGGCCTGTCAGCGAGCGCAAACACGCCGCCTTTGCCTCGATCTCATCGACCGTGTCTTCCGGCATCGCGCGCAGCGCCGCGAAGTCGCGCATCAGATCGCGCGCGCGGTTGAAGCCGAAGCCCGTGGCGATGCGATCCCGTTCGGCCTTCTCGCGCTTGTTCTTCGCCACGTAATACTTCGCCACATCCTTGTCGTCGCCGGTCAGCGGCTTGTAGGCAGCATCCGGAATGCCGTCCTGCAGCACCTTCAGATCGAACACGCCAAGGAGCGAGTCGCCGCAGCGGATTTGCGCGTCGAAGAAGCCAAGGGGAAGGCCGGGGTCCACCGTCTCGATCCAGAGCGCGACTTTGGTCAGCTCCACCGCCATCGGGTTGCGGTCCACCCCGTGCACGCAGGACCGCGCGACATCGCGCAGGGCATGGCGGAAATCGGCAAGCGATGGCGTGCCCTCGGCCCGGATGCGGGCGAGGCGCGTGGCGATGCGGCGGGCGGCGGCCAGCAGGAAGTGGCCCGAGCCGCAGGCGGGGTCGATGACCGAGAGCTTCAGCAGCGCCTTGGCCGGATCGTCCGTTTGCGTTTCGGTCGTGTCCAGCACGGGGTCGAGTGCTGTGTCGAGCAGCGCCTGAACGAGGCTGTCGGGGGTGTGTCAGTACCGGATGAATTCTCCCTGAAAGTGCCGATTGAAAATTCCCTGATTGGCCTTTGATGGCCCGCTCTGCCGGGACGCGTCCCGGCAGAGCGGGCGGCCGATCGATCGCCGGTGATCGC
>JBATPX010000092.1:0-2359 GCA_049291695.1 Defluviicoccus sp. | reverse complement strand
GTCGGCGTTCATCTCGAGGATGGTCGCATGATGGACGAGCCTGTCGATGGCGGCGACGGTGACGGCCTGGTCGGGGAAGACAGTGTCCCAGGCGCTGAAGGGCTGGTTGGCGGCGATGGCGAGGCTGCGGGTCTCATAGCGCCGGGCGATGAGTTCGAAGAGGACGGAGGTCTCGGCCTGGTCCTTTCGGGCGTAACTGATGTCGTCGAGGATGATCAACTCGAAGCGGTCGAGCTTGGCGAGCGCGGTCTCGAGGGCGAGATCGCGGCGCGCGGTCTGGAGCTTCTGCACGAGATCGGTGGTGCGGGTGTAGAGGACGCGCCGGCCCGCCTCGACGAGGGCATGGCCGATGGCGCAGAGCAGGTGCGTCTTGCCGGCGCCGCTGTTGCCGATGGCGATCAGGTTGGCGCCGGTCTCGATCCAGTCTCCGGCGGCGAGCGCCTCGACGCGGGCGCGCGGGACGCTGGGCAGCGCCTTGAAGTCGAAGGTGGCCAGCGTTTTGCCGCCGGGCAGCTGGGACTCGATGAGGTGGCGGCGGATGCGGCGTGTCTCGCGCTCGGCGAGCTCGATCTCGGCGAGCGTGGCAAGGAAGCGGGCGGCGGGCCAGCCCTCCTTGTCGGCGCGCTCGGCCAGCATGGGCCAGTGGCGGTGGAAGCCGGGCGGCGGTGGAAGCTGGGCAGGCGCAGCGCGGTCAGCATGGTGGGCAGCGCGTGCACGTCGACGATGCGGGTGGGGGCGGTCATGTGCGCATCTCCAACAGAGCGTCGAAGCTGGCGAGATCGGTGAGTGTGACTGGCACGTCGTCGGGCAGCGATCGTCGCCGCGGCTCAAGGCGCGGCTTCAGGTCGTTGGCATCCGGCAGATGGCCTGTGGCGAGGTTGTCGGCGATGAGCGCGGCGAGTTCGGCCTCGCAGGCCTCCTCATGGGCGAGCCAGAGCAGCCCGACCATGCGGCGGCAGGCGTCGCGCTGAGGCAGCGCCACCGACAGGGCGCTCCAGGCGGCGGCGTATTCGGTGCGCGGGAACAGGCCGTCGCGATAGACCGAGCTGGCCAGCGCGTGGGGCTTGCGGCGCAGGGCGTGGATGACATGGTGGTAGTCGACCTGATGGACGCGGACGCCATTGGGTCGACCGCGGCGGCGGGGGTGGCTGACGACACGGCTGGCGCCGAGGAAGGCCTCGATGCGGTCGTCGTAGATGTGGACCCGCAGGCGCTGGCCGATCAGCCGCGATGGGGCGCTGTAGAAGATGCTGTGGACGAGGAAACCGCCGGTTCTGGTGACGCGGACGACGGTCTCGGTGAAGTCGGTGGTCCGGCGGGCGGGCAGCGGGCGCAGCGCCGCCATCTCGACGCGCACCGCATCTTCCCGGCGGCGATTGCGGCGGGCGACGATCTGGTCGACGAACCGCCGCCAGCAGGCGAGCTCGGCGAAGTCGCGGCAGCCGCGCAGGATCAGCGCCTGATCGAGCGCGGTCTTGAGGTGGCGATTGTGGGACTCCACCGATCCGTTCTCGTGCGGCTCGCCGGGATTGCAGCGGCTGGCGAGCAGCCCGTAGTGGGTGCTGAACCCCTCGTAGCGCTCGGTGACGTCCATCGCGGCCTCCGCGTCGAGATTGCGGTAGGCGGCCGACAGGCTGTCGGTGCGGTGCTCGTGTGGCACGCCACCGAGCGACCACAGCGCATTCTGGAGGTTCTCGGCGAGCGCTGTGAAGCTCTCGCCACCGGTCACCACGGCGGCATGTTCCCAGCCGCTGTAGGCCAGGACGAAGTGGTAGAGCCGGTGCGGGAACGGCGCGCCGGCGATGGTGACGCCGAGCTCGGTGGTGTCGGTGAAGTCCGACAGCGCCATGCGGCCCGGCTCGAGCGTCTGCCGGAAGATCACGTCGCGGGCGGCGCCATGCAGTGCCCGCCAGTCGCGCACGCGCCGCTCCAGCGTCCGGCGGACGCGGTCGTCGGGGAAGGCGTCGGGATCGGTCATCTGCAGATGGCGCAGCAGCGTCACCGCCTGCACGGCGTCGTCACGCTGCAGGATCGGCAGCAATACCGTCTCCCACACCGCCTCGAGCGGATCGGGAACGGTGCGCCCGCGCTCGGGCTGGCGCTGGGACGGCAGGCGGGGATCAGTGTCGATCCGGCGCGCGGTGCGCTCGCTGAAGCCCGCCCGGGCGGCGGCGGCGCGCTGACTGTAGCGATGTCGGTCTTTCATGTACGATCTCACTTGCTGGTCGGTGATCCTAAATTCGGCGGTTTAGGCTGGAGCTGATGGACGAAGTGGCTGATATGATGGGGCATGTCCGATACGAATGTGTCCCAGCCCTGCCACCCGGGGGGTGGACTACCCAGCGTTGAGCGGGGTGTT
>JBATPX010000091.1:0-19023 GCA_049291695.1 Defluviicoccus sp. | reverse complement strand
GCGCAGAGGTCGATCACGCTCTGCCCACGCACATCGCCCAGCAACCGCGCCGGCAGGGCGGCCGCCGCATCCTGCACCCACCAGGTGCCGTCGGAATAGCCCGCGAGCGCCGTCACCACGCCTGCGCGCTCAAGCCGAACGCTCCCCGTAGGCAGCACGATGCCGCCCAGCGCGCCGGCAACGGCTTGGGCGTCATCGCGCGCGGTGAGGTCGAGCGGCGGCGTTGCTAAGTGCTGCGCCGCGATCCGCCGGCAGGTGTCCGCCCCGTAGGCTCTCGTCCAGGCTTGCCACAGCCAGTCGGGCGTGTTGAGCCTGGGCGCGTCGTGACCTTCGATAAGAGCGCCGCCGGCGCCGGCGGCCCGGCGCAACACCGCGTTGATCAGCGCCGGTGGCGCTGGCGGGCGGCGGCGACGGGCGAGCGTGACGGCGGTATCGACGACCGCATGCGGCGGCGTGCCGAGGAAAAGGAGCTGGGTTAGGCCCAGCCGCAGCAGGGTGCGGGCGGCTGGCGGCGTCTCCGCCACCGGCCGGCTCAGGAGCGTGGCGAGTACGGTATCGATCTGGCCCAATCGGCGCAGCGTCGTCGCCGCCAGGAGCCGTGCGAACGCCACATCGGGACCGCTTAGCCGCGACCGCGGCGCGGCAGCGGCGAAGGCGTCATCCAACGGCTGGCGGCGCTGAAGGACGGCATCGAGCAGCGTCAGTGCCAGCCAGCGCGCCTGGACGCCATCACCAGTCGGAACGCCGGGCGTTTTCACCTGTGCCGGCGCGACCGAGCGCGCGCTCAGCCCCAGGGTCCGGCCTGGCCGGTGCGCGAGGCCTGCTGGCGCAACGCACGCACCCGGTCCTCGGTCGACGGATGGGTTGAAAACAGGGACGTGATCGAGCGCGCGTGCAGCGGGTTGATGATGAAGAGGTGCGCCGTCGCCGGATTGTGGTCGGCGGCAGGATTGGCGATCCGGCCCGCACCCGCCTCTAGCTTCTGCAGCGCCGAAGCGAGCCAGAGCGGATGGCCGCAGATCTCGGCGCCGCTCCGATCGGCGACGTATTCGCGCGTGCGCGAAATCGCAAATTGCACCAGCATCGCCGCGATCGGCGCCAGGATGATAAGGAGCAGATTGGCGAGGCCGCTTGAGTTGTTTTCGCTTCGGTTGCCGCCGAAGAACAGGCCGAAGTTTGCGAGCATGCTCAAGGCGCCGGCGATCGTTGCCGTCACCGTCATAATCAGCGTGTCACGGTTCTTGACGTGCGCGAGCTCGTGCGCCATGACGCCCGCGAGTTCCTGATGGTTAAGCATGCGCAACAGGCCGGTCGTCGCCGCGACGGCGGCATTCTCCGGGTTGCGGCCCGTGGCAAAGGCATTCGGCTGTGGCGTGTCGATCAGGTAGACCTTCGGCATCGGCAGGCCGGCGCGGTGCGAGAGCTGCTCGATCAGCCCCCACAGCTCGGGCGCCGAGCGGGCATCGACCGGCTGCGCGCCGTACATGCGCAGCACAATCTTGTCGGAGTTCCAATAGGCGAAAGCATTGGTTGCAACTGCAAAGAGAAGCGCAATCAGCATTCCTGACTTACCGCCGATCATGAAGCCGACAGCGAGGAACAGCGCTGTCAGCCCGGCCAACAGGATGGCGGTGCGTGTCGTGTTCATGTTTCCTCCAGGCGATCCTGGGCCGGCCGGCGTTGCGGCAGGCCGCTCTTGCCTCGATCCTCTACTGTAGTAGTGTTGGGACTGGCGCGCGACAAGGATGCGAAACGGGAGGTCCATCATGGCGGAGGCCGAGAGTGACAGCCGGGAAACCGAAGGCCTGCCGGCTGCGAGCCCGGAGGCGGCGGACGGCCCGGTGGACGGGCCGCAAGGAGAACCCGGTGCGACGCTCGCACCCGCCGCGCCATCACCCGCCGCGCCATCACCGGACGAGGAGATCGGCGGGCCGAAAGGCGCCGAACCAACGCGCTACGGCGACTGGGAACGCAACGGGCGCTGTTTCGATTTTTGATGCCGGCGCGTCGGCCCAAACTGCACGAATGAAAAGACAAATGGGCGCGGATCGGCCGCGCCGCAGCGCTGTCGGCGGCGCCCGCCGACGCTGACGCCGACAACGCCGGTTATGACTGCGTAGGCGCGCGACATGGACGTCTCCCCGCTTGGCCGCACCGATCTCACGGTCAGCCGCCTTGGCCTGGGCACGATGACGTTTGGCGAACAGAACACCGCCGAAGAGGCCTTTCGGCTGCTCGATCTCGCCCTCGATCGCGGCGTCAATCTGATCGATGCGGCGGAACTCTACCCGATCCCGCCGCGTGCAGAGACGGCCGGACGGACGGAGGAGATCGTAGGCGCCTGGCTGCGTGCGCGACGCAACCGGGCGCGCATCGTGCTGGCAACAAAGGCGGCGGGGCCGGGCATCCAGCACATCCGCAAGGGCCGGCTCGTTTTCGAGCGTAACAACTTGCGCGCCGCCATCGAAGGCAGCCTGAAGCGGCTCGGCACCGAGATGATCGACCTCTATCAGTTGCATTGGCCTGAACGAAAAACCAACTGCTTCGGCCGGCTCGGCTATGAGCACGTGGAAGCCGAGACGTTCACGCCGTTTGCGGAGATCCTGGACACCTTGGCCGAACACGTGCGGGGGGGCACGATCCGCGCCGTCGGCGTCTCCAACGAGACACCGTGGGGGCTGATGGCGTTCCTTGGCCTCGCCGATCGGCCGGGGCTGCCGCGCATGGCGAGCATCCAGAACCCCTATAGCCTGCTCAACCGCAGCTTCGAGGTCGGCTTGGCCGAGGTGGCGATTCGCGAGGACTGCGGCCTGATCGCCTATTCGCCGTTGGGCATGGGCACCCTGTCCGGCAAGTATCTCGGATCGCCGCCGCCGGCACGCGGGCGCTTAAGCCTGTTTCCGCACTATCAGCGCTACACCAATCCGCAGGCGTTCACCGCGACGAAGGCTTACGTGGCGCTCGCCCGCGTGCACGGCCTCTCACCGGCGGCGATGGCGATCGCCTTCGTCGCCAGCCGCCCGTTCGTGACCAGCGTCCTGCTCGGTGCAACGACACCGGCGCAACTCGAAGAAACGCTCACCGCCGCCACGCTTCGCCTCGATCGGGCCGTCCTCGACGGCCTTGATGCGATCCACACGGCGACGCCGAATCCGGCGCCTTAAGGCCGTCCAAGGGAGCCCCGCCATGTATCGCCTGTTCGTCGCCGTTGCGCTGCCAGAGACCGTGCTGGCCGAACTCAAGCCGCTGTGCAGCGGTCTGCCGGGGGCCAAATGGGCGGATACGGAAGTGATGCACATCACCTTGAGGTTCATCGGCGAGGTCGACGGCGGCGTCGCTGAGGATATTCACCTGGCGCTCTCGCGCATCGAGGCGCCGCCGTTCGTGGTGACGCTTGCCGGTGTCGATTGCTTTGCCCAGGCCGGCAAAGTGCACACCCTGTGGGTCGGCATCGAAAAGGAGCCGCTGCTGATGCATCTGCGCGAGAAGGTGCAAGGCGCGCTGCTGCGATGCGACGTCAAGCCGGAGCCGCGCCGGTTCCGGCCGCACGTAACGCTGGCGCGCTTCCGCAATGGGACCAACGACGACCGCTTCGGTGCCTACCTGCAGCGCAACAACCAGTTTCGCTCGTCACCGTTTCCAGTGGCGAGCTTTACGCTGTTCCGCAGTCACTTGGGCGCAGGCGGGCCGTACCACGAGCAGCTCGCGGAATACGAACTGCAAACGGGGCGCCGCTCACCCCACCAGCTATGTGGCGGCGCCCCCGCGTCTGCACAGGGATCCTGAGTGATCGTGCGACGCATGAAATGCTTCGCCTGATCGGGTGACCCGGCCAAAATGCCAGTCCGCCCGGATGGGGCAGAAGGCAGAGCTTGGCTTTACGCCCGGGCCCCCTCGCCTTGCATGGACGATGTTCTCAGAATTCCCCTTCCCTTCGTTGCTCCTCTCGCAATCGGACCCCTCGAGGATCCTTCAGCTTAGCACTCATGGACCGGAAGGAAAGAGAAAATATTGATGCCCGAAGAAGGGGTTGCGAGTGATTAGCAGTCCTTGTTGCGGCGATCGCATGAGTGGCGAGAGGACGTTTTGACGCCGTTCCGCCAATGAGCCAGGAAAGTCTTAGGGTGTCTGATATAACACCCATATGGGTATATTCTGGCATCTCCTGGCATGCTGTCAGGCCTTTTTCGACCTTGCGCCTCTCACGCCGTCTCTGCGGCCTCGCGGCAGGGGAGGATGCGGCGAAAGCACGCGTGGAAGCGGTGGCTGCCGAGCCCGTTCGCGCGATCAGGTGTTGACGCGGGCTCGCCGCCGGCCGAAGTCAATAAGTCAGGGGGACGCGAACGCGGCGAGGCTCCAGCCATGATCGATCTCTACTATTGGCCGACGCCCAACGGGCACAAAATCACCATTTTCCTCGAAGAGGCCAGCCTCGCTTATGCGATCAAGCCGGTCGACATCGGCAAAGGCGAGCAGTTCGAGCCCGCGTTCCTCAAGATCTCGCCCAACAATCGGATGCCGGCCATCGTCGACCATGCGCCGGCCGATGGCGGCGGGCCGCTCTCGGTGTTCGAGTCCGGCGCCATCCTTCTCTACCTCGCCGAGAAGACCGGCCAGTTCCTCCCCACCGACCTGCGCGGCAGGACTCAGGTCCTTGAATGGCTGTTTTGGCAGATGGGCGGGCTGGGACCGATGGCCGGCCAGAACCACCACTTCACCCAGTACGCCCCGGAGAAAATTCCTTACCCGATCGAGCGCTACCAGCGCGAAACGGAGCGTCTCTACGGCGTCCTCGACCGCCGGCTCGCGGGCCGCGCCTTCATCGCCGATCGCTATTCGATCGCCGACATGGCGGCCTATCCATGGATCGTCCCGCACAAACGGCAGGGCCAGGACCTCGACACCTTTCCGAACCTCAAACGCTGGTTCGAGACGATCCGGGCCCGCGACGCCGTCGTCCGGGCGTACGAGATCGGGACCAGCATCTCAACCGCGCCGGTGGTCAACGAGGCCTCGCGCGCGATCCTGTTCGGCCAGGGCCGCGCACCGGGGGAAGGCCGCTGAGCCAGCTTGGCGAGAGCCGCTGACGCGGAGCCTCGTCCTGTGACTGACGGACCTATAGGAGGTACATTTACCTGACAGCCTGGGGCGATGAGGGCGCGAATGCGATATTTCTTCCGCTTATAGGAAAATAGCCCCTTGACGGATTGGCGTACGTTCTTTATGCGTTCTCTCACGCTCGCCGACGGACAGAAAGCTGCTGCAGGCGAACGGGAACAGGAACCGAAGAACAAGCCTGAAAAGGGGCTGACCATGATCGACGCCATCACCGTTGAAACCGCCCACCTCCTCGGCGACGCGCTGCCCATGATGCACCGGCTGCGCTACCGGGTCTTCGTCGAGCGCCATGGCTATGACGTTCCCAGCGTGCGCGGCATGGAATGGGACGAGTTCGACACCCCGGCGGCGGTCTACCTGATCTGGCGCGACGAGCGCGGCGTTGTCGGCGGTGTCGCCCGTCTGATTCCGACGACGTTCCCCTACATGATCAAGGCGCTGTGGCCCGACATGGTCGAAGGCCACGCACTGCCTTCGCGGCCCGACATCTGGGAGCTGACCAGGCTTGGGGTCGACCGCACACTGCCGCCCGCGACCCGCGCGCGGGTGATCGGCGAGCTGATGTGCGCGTGCGGCGAGTTCGCGCTGCAGAACGGCATCAAGGCTTACCTGATGGTCACCGCGCCGCAGATGGTCAAAGGTGCGATCGCCGCCGCCGGCTGGCCGACCGAGCTTCTGGGCGAGCCGCGCAATCTCGGCCGCTTCCATGTCGTCGTCGCCAAGGCGAGCGTGACCGAAGAGGGCCTGCAGGCTGCGCGCCGCTTCCACGGCATCCAGCATCCGGTGCTGCGCATGGTCGGCGAGGAATTGGCGATCGCAGCCTGACCGGCGGCAAGCGGCGTTCCCGAAGCAGGCCCGCCGCCTGAGGCGCTTTTCGAGACGCGCCATGGGGGTGGGGGCGGGGATGCCTCAGGCGGCCCGCGCCGGCGCCGGTTTCCTAACCTTGGCGCGGGCGAGGAAGGAACGGTTGAGCGGGCTGTGCGGTTTCTGCGCCAGACGTTCGCTGGCAAGCGCTTCCGCAAGATCACGCATGCCACCGCGGACCGCCGCCTCGGCAAGCGTCCAATCGATGATGTCGCGCTGGGCGTGGCTGCCGCCGAAGCGGTTGGCGATGAAGCGCACCGGGTACAGGCGTGCAACCGCCCGCTCATGATCGCCGTGCCAGAACGCCGTAAAGCCCTCGATCAGCGGCAGGGCGATCTCGCGTGCCCACGCGGCCGTCTCCGTCTTGTCCTCAGCATGCTCGCGATAGGTGCGGATGATCCTCTCGATCTGATCGTGCCGACCGGAGCCGAGGTAGGCCATCACAGCATGCCAGTCGTTGAAGGGGTAGAGCAGGCCATCCGCATGCTGATCCCAGAGACTGGCGAGCTCCTGCCAGCGGTCCCCGACGTCGTGGCCGCAGAGATGCAACCGCCACAACAGGGCCGAGGCGTCGATCATGTCGAGGACGACGGCGCTGCGGTCCTTGCGGATCGGTCCGTCGTAGAGGGCCAGCACCTGATCGATCTGGCCAAGGTCGAGGTGAAACACCGCCCGGTGCCACCAGTTGTGGACCTTGAAGAAATTGTCATCCCCCGACCAGGTCGGCTCGCGGGTCATCATCCAGCCGACGCCGTCCTGGGCGCGGCCCTGCATCTCCATGACATGCGCAACCGCATGGTGGGCCCACGCGTCCCGCGGTTCGGTATCGAGCGCGCGGCGACCGGTCTCCTCCGCGCGCGCATAGTCGCCCATCTCCTCCAGCCCGAACGCGTACATGCCCAGCACGACCGGAAAGCCGGGGACCGAAGGCGACCACTGCGGCAGCACGCGGGCCATGCGGTCGCGCAGATCGCGGGCGTTACCACGATAGAAATCCATCAGGTGACCGCACTGCACGCCGATGAGATCAAGCGGAAAGCGCACGTTGTGGTGGTCGAGCGCAAGTGCCGCCGCCGTCCATTGCCCCTGCAGAACGAGATCGATCGCGCGCAGGTGCGAGGCCTCGCGTTCGTTGGCGGACATGCTGTGCGCCTGCTCGACGATCGTCCGCGCCTCGGCGGCGGCCTGCGGCTCGGTGGCAACGGCATAAAGGTATGCCTTCAGGGCATGCGCCATGGTGAATTCCGGAGCCGCGGCGATGGCTTCGTTCACCAGGGCGATCGGATCGCCGCGATAGAGGTTGAAGGCTTCGACGGCATAGTCGAACAGCTCGACAGCCTTGCCGTTCGCTCCGGTCACGGTGTTTCCCTGGCGGTCTGTCAACATAAGTTTTCCTCCTTCGCTCGCTCAAAAAAAGCATCGCCCCGCGGTTCCCGCGGCCGGGTGTCAGTAGGTTTCGATAGCCACATCGACCGGCACCGAGCGGGACACCACGTCGTAGACCGGCGAAAACGTTGTCAGCTCCCGCAATTGCTCCGGATCTGCCTTCGACTTCACCCGCATGTGCACGCGGATGCGCTGATAGCCTTTGCGGATGGAATCGGAGAGGCCGAGGAAGCCGCGCAAGTCCAGCTCGCCCTCGCTCTCCGTATCGATCGCGTCGATCGCGATGTCGCGCGCCGCAGCGTGGTAAGCCAGCGTTGTCTTCATGCATCCCATCAAAGCGCTGAGGAGATGCTCGACCGGATTGGCGGCCTTGTCCAGGCCAAGCAGGATCGGTGCCTCGCCGTTTTCGAGCACGAACGGCTGGGCGTCGACACGGTGTTCCTGGCAGGCGCCATAGAACTCCTTGATCGTCGAACGATTGCTATCCCCGCCCAGCCATACGTTCTTGCCGCGAAAACGAAACTTCGCGATCTCGGGGTTATTCTTTACCTCTTCGACCGTTTGCTTGAGCGCCGAGACGTTAACGCCATTGATGATCTCGTCCGGAGTCTGCACTGCTGCTTGCGTTGACATGAACGACCTCCTCGATTCTCATGCGTTGTCTTGATCGTGGTTTATGCGATGGACACGAATGCGCTCTTGATGCGTTCTTCTTGACCCGCCGTAATCAGGCTGCCCAAGATCTCAGGAAACCACGTTTGGCGGGCGCCGGAGAGGATGTACTGCCAGCGATAGGCGCGCAGCATGCACGCGCGAATCGCCCGCACTTGCTCGTTGTCAAACACGCGGCCGCCTGTGGCCACAAAACAGGCGGCATCGACGGAGGCCTGCGACTGCAGCAGTCCGTCGACCGCCACGACCAGATCGATGAGCTCGTCGACCGCCCTGTTCCGCTCTTCAGGAGACAGCGTCGCGTCGATGCGACGCAGTTCCATCTCATCGATGATTGCGTGTTGGCTTTCCTCCCGCCAGTGGTAGAGGAACACGTCACGAAATAGCGGCGACAACTCCTCATCGTCGGCAAGATTTTGCCGATAATGGGCCTGGGTAAATAGCTCGATAAACAGGGTTAACGCGAGTACTGCCCATGTGCTCTTGCTCAATACCAGCTGTGCGATTTCGTCGGCATCGCCAACGAACCTGTAGCCTGGCGGCATGGATGCATCGGCGAGGCCTTCCAGGCGGCGAAAGAGCTCCTGATGTTTGATTTCTTCGTGGCTGAAGCGAACCAACGCTTCGAGCGCAGTTTGATCGCCGAGCCAATTGTCGCGACTGACCTCAAGCACCTTGGCATTGATAAACCGCTCGACCAGCCCGAACATGGCTGCGTAGGTCCGGCCCTGGATGCGGCTAAAATAACGCATTTCTGCCGGCGACAAGAACGCGAGCGCCGGAGCCAGCGACAGTCCGTCGGATAGAAATTTATGGTCAGTCTCGAGATTCCGATCGCGGATAACGTCTCTATCGATGTCCCAGAACATCCGCTTGGACGCCGCGATGCATCGTGCGTAGCGCGGCGTATCGATGCCGGGAGCCAGTCCATATTCAGTCATGCTTCCTCCTCGGCGGCCCATCGCCGCTCGATGAGAGTGAGAATGATGATCGGATCGAACTGAGTGTGGTATACTCCTTTCCGTGCTCACGCCGAATGACCGTGCCTCCGGTTCTCTTGATCGAGACGCCGGAAGCGAGGGTGGGTTCCGGATGGCCGATGCACTATCGGATGTGCTGCGCGTCGTGCGCCTGATTGGTGGTGTCTTCCTGCAAGCGGAGTTCACCGAGCCCTGGTGCGTCCTGTCACAGGCGAAACCGGAGGATTGCGGGCCGCTGCTGCCTGAAGTCGACGATATTATTCTCTACCACTACGTGTTGGACGGTCATCTCGCCGTCGAAGTGGAGAACGCCCCGCCCGTTACGATCGGTGCCCGCGAGGCGGTTGTTCTGCCGCGCAATGACCGGCATCGGATGGGCAGCCATCTCGACCTGCCGCCGGTGGAGTCGCACGACATCATCGACCTCGCCTCGGACGGCAGCCTCGCCAGCATCCGTTACGGCGGCGGCGGCGCGTGCACCCGGCTCGTCTGCGGCTTTCTGGGCTGCCGAAATCTTGAAGGCAACCCGCTGATCGGTGCTCTGCCGGCGGTGATGCACTTTGACCCGCGCAAAGGGGCTGCAGCGGACTGGATCCGGATTTCCTTCGAATTTGCGGCCGACGAGATCGCCGCCGGCCGGCCTGGCTCGGAGACGTTGTTGGCCAAGCTGTCAGAGGTGCTCTTTATCGAGGCGATCCGCCATTACCTTGACAGCCTGCCGGACGAGCCGACGGGCTGGCTGGCTGGCCTCAAGGATCCGTTTGTCGGCCGCTCCCTCGCTCTTATTCACGCGCGGCTCGCGGACCCGTGGACCGTGGATGCGCTCGCGCATGAGGTCGGTCTCTCCCGCTCCGCTTTGGCGGATCGGTTTACGCGCCTGATCGGCACGCCGCCCATGAATTACCTCGCCAGCTGGCGCCTGCACGTCGCGGCGCAACGGCTGAGCGGAAGCTGTGATCCGCTGGCGCGCATCGCCTGCGACGTCGGCTATGAGTCGGAAGCGGCGTTCAGTCGCGCCTTTAAGCGCGTGTTCGGTACGCCGCCGGCGACGTGGCGAAGGCAGGCCGAGGAGAGCAAGGCGGCCGCCTGACCCCGGTTAGTCGCTCACGGACGGCGCAAACGGTTGGTCGGCAGCTACGGCCACGGCGTGCCGGACTTGCGTGATCTCGGCCATGATCGAGAGCGCAATCTCGGCGGCACTGCGGCCGCCGATCGCTACTCCGACGGGGCCGTGGATGCGCGCGAGAGCGGCCTCCGCGAACCCACACTGGCGCAAGCGCGCAAGCCGCGCTTGGTGTGTGCGGCGGCTGCCGAGCGCACCGATATAGAAGACGTCTGCGCGCAACGCCGCGGCGAGCGCCTCGTCATCGATCTTGGGATCGTGGGAGAGCGTGACGACCGCCGTCTGCCGGTCGAGGGCCAGGCGGGCAAACGCCTCCTTGGGCCAGGCAACGAGCAACTCGGCGGGCGCGCGGGCCGGCCTCTGAAAAGCCGGCTGCCGTTCGGCAAAGCCCGCGCGCGGCTCGACGATCACGAGCGTGTAGTCGAGCAGCGCGGCCAGCGACGCCAGCGCCTTAGTGATCGTCACGGCGCCGATGGCGATGATCCGCCAGCGGCCGGGAAAGGTGACGACAATCACACCGTCCGTCTCGCTGCCCGTTGCCGCGCCGGAAGCGCAATTGAGTGCGCGCCGACCGAGGGCGATCGCAGCCGAACTCAAACCCGCGCCTGCCGCAACGCCTTGCAGCGAAAGCGCACCGTGGGCGCCGCTGGCCGGCTCGATGACGAGTGCTGACGCTTCGCCGGACGCGTGCGCGGCCGCAAGTGCTGCGATCATCGCACCCGCAGTGACGAGAAAAAGCACCACCTGCATGCGCCCGCCACAGACGAGGCCAACCTCCCATGCCGCCTCGTTGCTGACCCCGAACGTGAGCAGCTTCGGCCGCCCGCTTCGGAACACCGCGCCCGCTTCTGCGAGCACGGCCGCCTCCACGCAGCCACCGGAGACCGCGCCGGCGAAGGCGCCGTCCTGCGCGATCACCATCAGGCTGCCGACCGGAAACGGCGACGATCCCCAGGTCGAGACGACGCAGGCGAGCGCAATCGGCCGTCCCTCGTCCAGCCAGGCGCGTGCTTGCGCAAGCACTTCGGCCATCAGGCTGCCGGCGGTTCAAACCGCGGGGCGCCTGGCGGCCGAAGGCGCAAAAGGCTCTCACCGCGGGAAAAAAATGCTAGAGTGCGCGTCGAGCGGATTCTGCAGGCTTTACGCTGCCACGGGAGCGGCCGGCCTGATGGATGATCGGCGAGAACAAAAGCGCGCGTGGACGACATGGACATTATCTTGAAGTGGTACGCCGAAAAGGCGCCGATGCTGCCCCAGGGTACATTCGAGAACAATCTCATATTTTTGGGGTTATTAGCGCTCCTGGTCGTTTGCATTATCTGGATGACGCGACGAATGGCCAAGGGCCGGCTCAATCTTTCGGCCGCCCGCGAGCGCGAGGTCGATCTCAAGGCGCAACTAGACACCCAGGCGTATCTGATTCGCGGCCAGGATGTCAAAGTCAATGACTTGACGGCTCTGCTGGAGGAAACCCAGGCGCAAACGCCGGCAACCCGGCTCGCCCTGTGCCGGCGGGCGCGAAGCGAAAACCGACATGAGCAGGCGATTGCGCATCTGGTGAGCCTGTTCGACGACCTTGCCCCGGTGGTCGCCACTTGCAGCCGGGAGTTGGCGGAATATGCCTTGAGCCTCCCGACCGGTGCCGATCAAAGCAGACAGTTACGGGTAGCGAGCCGGCTGACCCGGATCGCGACGCTGTGCACGGCGGCCGGCGCGACAGCGGAACAGACCGCGCTCGATGCCGAGATCGAACGAAGGCTGCCGGCGGCCGGGCCGGTACCGGCGGGCGAGGTTCCGGCGGGCAAGGATCCGGCGGGCGAGGATCTGACGGCAGCATTGAGCGCGCTGGCGCCTGCCTATCTCGGCAGCGCCGACCTGAACGCCGCCCAGCAGCAACTCGACAACTTGGTCGAGCGGGCGATCGCCCTGCATCGCGGCGGCTTTGCGCAGACGGCGGCGCTGATGCTGGAGCGCGCCTGCACTATCGCCGACGTCCGCTTCGATGCCGGCGATCCGCGCTGTGCGCAGGTGCAGGCGACGCTCGCCGCCGCTTTCGGCAGCCTCGGTCGCTTCCCCGAGGAGGAAGCGGCGCTGCAGCGCCTGCTTGAGCATGAAGAAGGCACGCTCGGGCCCCACCACCCCGAAACGCTGCGCACGCGCCAGAGCCTTGCCTTCGTCTTGGGCCGGCAAGGCCGGCACGACGAGGCCGAGGCGCTCCTGCGCGCGCTCGTTGCCGAGCAGGAACACACCCTCGGCCTGAACCATCCGGAGACGCTGGCAACGCAGAACAACCTCGCCGGCGCCCTGTTCCGCCAGGGGCGGCTCGCGGAAGCGGAAGCGCTGTTCCGCGAAGTTTGGCGCGGCAGGACCAATGCGCTCGGCAGAACGCACACCGATACGCAGCGGGCAATGAGCAACCTGGCGCAGACGCTGGCGGCCGCCGGCCGGCACGATGACGCCCGCGCCCTGTGGCTCGAGTATCTGGCCGAACAGGAGCGCGCCTTTGGTGCCGACCATCCGTCGACGCTCATGGCGCGGCTGCAGATGGCGGACGGCCTCGCCAAGGCAGGCCAGCGGACGGAAGCCGCGGCCATAATCAGGGGCATCCTCACGAAACTGATGCGCTTCCTCGGCGCTGCCCATCCGCAGACCGTCGCTGCCGCCGAGGCGCTGGCGAGCCTCGCGCAGCCGACCGACGGGGCGGCCGAGGAAGAGCCGACCGACGGGGCGGCCGAGGAAGAGCCCACTAACGGGGCGGCCGAGGCAGAGCCCGCGGCGGTGGCCGGCGCGGGAGCGCCAGGACCGGATGCGGGAGGGGGCGCAGCCAGCCGTGCGGAGGCCAGCCTCGCGCTTGCCGTTGCCAAGGTCGAGGCCAATCGCTGATGGCCGCAACGGCGACGAGGGCGGACGCGCCGGTGTACGGCGCCGATCCGGAAACCGCACGGATCCTGTTGCGCATCGGCGCCATCGGCGCCCGGCGCGATCCGCCCTTCACCTTCACCTCGGGCTGGGCGAGCCCGGTCTACGTCGATGTCCGACGCCTGATTTCCTACCCGGCTGAGCGCCAGCACGTCATTGCCGCGGCCGTGCGGGCGCTCGGGTGCGCAGGCCTCGGGGCGCCGTTCGATGCGGTTGCCGGCGGCGAGACGGCCGGCATCCCCTACGCCGCCTGGCTTGCCGACGCATGCGGTTTGCCGATGCTCTATGTGCGCAAGCAGGCGAAGGGCTTCGGTCGCAACGCCCGCATCGAGGGCGACCTCCACGAAGGTGCCCGCGTGCTGCTGGTCGAGGATCTCGCCACCGACGGCGCCAGCAAGCTCTCCTTCGCGAGCGCGCTCCGCGATGGTGGCGCACTTGTCGACCGGGCGTTCGTGGTCTTCTTCTACGGCATCTTCCCCGGTGCGCTCGCAACCCTGGCCGAGGCGGGCTTGAGCCTCACCTGCCTCGCGACTTGGTGGGATGTCCTGCGCGAGGCGGAGGCGGCCCAGGCCTTCCCGGTGCCGGTGCTGGTGGAAGTGCGGGCGTTTCTCGAAGACCCGATCGCCTGGTCGGCAGCACACGGCGGCCGCGCTGCGCTCTGAACGCGCCGTGCTCAGATCAAGCCGGCATCGAGACTTGCCGCCATCACCGCGCCCAGCTCCTCGCACTGAGGCAGGAACGAGTCCTGCCAAGCCCCGCGGCAGACGAGCGGCTCCTGCACGGCGCGCCAGCGCAGGCCGGTCACGATGGTCTGCACTGCCCGCCTGGTGCCGGTGCCGTCATGGCCGGCGCGGATGTAAAGGGCATACGGCAGGCCTTGCGTGCGCTCCAGGCATGGATAGTAGATGCGGTCGAAGAAGTCCTTGAGCGCGCCGCTCATGGTGCCGAGGTTTTCCGGCGTGCCGAGGATGATGGCGCTCGCCGCCAGCACGTCGTCGGGACCGGCAGCAAGCGGCGCAATCGCCTGAACCGCGACGTTGTCGATGTCGGGCCCCGATGCCCCGCGCCTGACGGCCGCCAGCATCGCTTGCGTGTTGGCAGACGGCGCATGCGCAACAATCAACAGGCGCTTCAGGGTCATGTGAGCGCTCTCGGAATCCGGGCCGCCTACGGCGCAAAGCGTAACACCTCAAGCGCATAACGCGCCATGTGCCATCACGATCAAGTCTCTTGTCTGCAAGCCGGCCGCACGACACAATCGCAACCGGACACCTCGAAGAACCCCAGGACGCCGTCATTGCGAGGAGCGATAGCGACGAAGCAATCCATAGGTTTCAATCGGTTGAGGTCCCTGGCTTGCTTCGCTTGCGCTCGCAATGACAGGTATTTCGGCGTGTCCAAACGTCCAAGACGCCCGGCCGGGCGGAAAACGCACCGGCGGCACGAGAACAAAGAATCGGAGGAAACTATGACCATCAGCCTTGCGGCGTATCCTGACATGATGGACCGGCGCACGTTCCTTTTCGGCTCGCTTGCAGCGGCGGCTGTCATCGCCGCGCCACGGATCGGCCGTGCCGCTACTCCGCACGAGCTGCCCGCCCTGCCCTACGCAGACACCGCGCTCGAACCGGTCATCTCAAGCCGGACCATCGGCTTCCACTACGGCAAGCACCACAAGGGCTATGTCGATACCCTCAACAAGCTGCTGGCGGACGCGCCCGACCTCGCCCAGCTGCCGATGCCGGAGCTGATCAAGACCGCAACGGCGAACCCCAACCGCACCGCGATCTTCAACAACGCAGCGCAGGTGTGGAACCATACCTTCTACTGGAATTCGATGCGCCCGGGTGGCGGCGGCCAGCCGACCGGCAAGCTGAAGGAAAAGATCGACAGCGACTTGGGCGGCTACGACAAGTTCCGCGAGGAGTTCAAGAAGGCGGCAATGACCCAGTTCGGCAGCGGCTGGGCTTGGCTGATTGTCAAGGACGGTAAGCTCGCCATCACCAAAACCGCGAATGCCGGCACGCCGGTCGAGCAGGGCCTGGGCCCGCTCATCACCATCGACGTCTGGGAGCACGCCTACTACCTCGATTACCAGAACCGGCGCGCCGACTACGTCGATGCCTGGCTCGACAAGCTCGTCAACTGGGAGTTTGCGGCAAAAAACCTCGGCTGAGCCCGCGTCGGGCGGATGAGGGCAACGCCCGTCATCGGTCGGGTACGTCGAAGTGACACCCTCCGCATGCGGCCGATTGCGTTACGCTCGTCCGCGTAGGTCGGATTAGCTTCAGCGTAATCCGACGGATGCGGCCACCGACCGCTGTCGATGTGAAGACCCCTGAGCCATGCCGGATTTCCGTCGATTGCGCGTGCCGGGCGGCTGCTTCTTCTTCACCGTCAACCTTCTGGAGCGGCGCGGCAACGCGTTGCTCACCCATCGCATCGATCTCTTGCGGGAATCCGTGCGGCGCGTCCGGCGCGCCCGCCCGTTCGCAATCGACGCTTTCGTCGTCCTTCCCGATCACATGCACGCAATCTGGACGTTGCCGCCGGATGACGGCGACTTCTCGACCCGGTGGCGGCTGATCAAGACCTTCTTCGCCCGCGGCCTGCCGGCAACGGAGCGGCGCTCGCGCGTCCGCCGCGCCGATGGCGAGCGCGGCATCTGGCAACGCCGCTTTTGGGAGCACGCCATCCGCGACGACGAGGATTACGCTGCCCACATGGATTACGTCCACTTCAACCCCGTGAAGCACGGCCTCGTCGCGTCGACGGCGGATTGGCCGTATTCCACCTTCAGGTCATGCGTCGCACGCGGGTTGTACCGGGAGAATTGGGGCGGCGATGGGGTTAAGGATGTAGAGGCGGGTGAACCCTGCGGTTGAACATCCGTCGGATTACGCTACGCTAATCCGACCTACGCGGGATCACCCGTAATCCGCCGGACGGGTGGATGAGGCGCGATCGCATGCGGCGGATTATGCTAATGATAATCCGGCCAACGTGCCTTATTAATGTAGGAGTATCGTTGAATGAGCAGTAGAGGAACTGAAAAATACGGACGATTATATTGGTGCGTGAAGACGTCGCTTGCAGAGGATGGGGACATATATCTTTACGCAGATGAAATTGAAGTTTCGGAGGGAGTTGCTATTTTTTGGCAGCGAAAGGATAGCGAGCGGGACATTATTAACTTGGCTCTCGCTCCTGGTCAATGGACCTGCATCTTCGCGGCATCCGTAATAGATGGTGCGGCTGTTGCCGTAGAGCATTGGAAGGGTGAGGTTATTAGCGAACCGAAATGCTGCGGGTGGTATTCCGGGGACATCGTGGAGCCCGCGTAGATCATCCGTCGGATTAGCGTAGCGTAATCCGACGGATGATCCTATCCGCCAGTTCCGCTCGCCGCCAGCCCGTGCGGGACGGCTGAGGGAAACGCCGGTCATCCGCCGGATTGAGCCGATGCGGCACCGCCCCATGCGGCGGATTACGCTTCGCTCATCCGCCCAACTCGCTCAGCCGCCGGCCGGGCCGCCGAGTTCGATATCGCCGCCGACGGCGAACTCAAGGGGCACACCTTCGAGTGTGATCACCGCTTTCGCCTTGAGCTTGCCGTCGGCCGGCAACGTGCCGGCGGCGGCGGCCGCGCGCACCGCCTTCTCGATCTCCCGCTGGGCGGTGACGCCGACGGTTTTCAGGAACTTGCGTACGCTCATGTTGAAGGCATCTTCGTCCATCGTCTCTTCTCCATTGCCGAAGCGTGATCAATTTTCGCCGGGATCGGCCTTGTAATAGTCGTCCGTGGTGACGGGGCGCGGCGGCGGTGGGCCTGCCATCGGCTGCGGCGCCTCCATCTGCGCCTTGACGCGGCATTCGTCGCACATCTTGATGAGTTCGGCGCGGCCGGCGCCCACGAACAGGGGATGCTCCTTCAGGCGCTCAGCGAGGCGTTCGATCGTGCTGCGGGTCCCGAACGGCTTGCGGCAGCGAATGCAGAGAAACGGCTCCTCGGCCTTGAGCACGCTTGGGTGGCGGCCGGCATCTGTGAAGTTTAAGCGTGCCTCCAGGCGCACCGCATCCTCCGGACAGGTGGCGCGGCAGAGGCCGCACTGGATGCACTGGCGCTCGGTAAAGGCGAGCTGCGGTCGTTCCGGGTCGCACGAGAGTGCGGCCGTTGGGCAGGCGCCGACGCAAGCCAGGCACAGCGTGCAGCGCTCCTGGTTGAGGACGACGCGCCCGAACGGCGCCCCTGCGGTGAGCGGCAGAACGCTCAACCCATTCGGTGCCTCGGCATGCAGATGGTCGAGCACCTGCCACACCAGCGTCCGCTTGCCGGCAGCAGCGAGGAAGGGGAGCGGTGCGGTGGCAGCCGCCGGCGCCGGTTCGGCGTAGAGTCGCTCCTCCAGGCGGTGCGGGTCATCGTCTTCCGCCAGTACGACCCGGCCGGTGCCGTGGCCGAGGCCGGCCAGGATGGTGTCGGTCAGGTGGATGTGCGTGCGCAGGGCCTCAAGACCTTCGCGGTCCTCGGCACTGATCAGCAGCCGGATCCGGCCGGCGCCCAGCGCAAGCGCGGCGAGAGGCAAGTCGAGGCCGATCTGCGTCACCCGGTTGACGGCAAACGGCAGCACGTTCGCGGGCAGGCCGCGGCCGGTCCGCGCGATCACGGCGATCATGTCCTCGCCGAAGTCGCCATCGTGGACAAGGAGTTCGCAAGCCCGCCCACCGGCGCGGTGGTAGGTCGCGAGCAACACCCTTAAGCGGTCATAGAGCGCGCTGCCGCTTGGCAGGTCATAGCGGATGGCACCGGTCGGGCAGACGCTGGCACAGCTGCCGTGGCCTAAGCAGATCCAGGGATCGATCGCGACATGGTCGCCTCCGGGCGTGATCGCGCCGGTCGGGCAGGCATCGAGGCACTGCCGGCAGCCGACGATGGTGTTGCGCGCGTGCGCACAGAGCGCCGGATCGAGGCGGACGTAGCGCGGCTTCTCGAACGTGCCTGCCATGTCGGTGATGTCGAACAGGGCCCGCTCAAGGTTCAGTGCGTCGCCCGGCTCGACACGGAAATAGCCATCGCGCGCGGCCGCGAACAGCGGCGGATCGCCCGTCAGATCGAGGATGAGATCGCACGCCGAGGTGAACCGGGCCTGCGGCGGGCCGAACACGAGCGTGGCGCGGGACGAGGGCGAGGACGCGGCCAAGCCCTCGATGGTCACCTCGAAGGCGCCGAGATGGCCCTGGGCCGCCTGCACGGAGCCTGAAAAGATCGCCACATCGCGCACCCGCGGCGGCAGGATGCCGGCATGGCGCTTGAGCAGGCACGTGACATCCAGCCGCCGGCTCAGCCGGCGCGCGGCCGCAAGCGCGACATCGTCACCGCCGTAGACGAGGACGACCCCCTCCGACTTGGCCGAGACCGAGGCCGAGGGCTCGATTGCAACCAAGGCTTCGGCAATCAGGGCGGCGATCTTGGCCTGTGCTTGGCACCCCTCGTCCGACCAGCCGGCCTTCTCGCGGATGTTGACGAAGCGCAAGCCCGCGTGCGGGGGCGCCTCGCCCGCGATTTCGGCGAACAGCGGCGCCTCCTGCGTGCAGCCGATCAGGAGCGGCGTCTGCGGATCGAGCGCCCGGCTCACCGCATCGGCCTCGGCGGCGCACAGCTCGGAGTGCACAGCCGGCGCTTGCCCCCCAAGCGCGGCTGCGATGCGCTTGGCCTCGAGCGGCAGCGTATGCTGACAGGTGCACAAGAGAACGCGTGGCGTTGAACCGCCCATGCTTGTTTGCCTTCCCGTTGCCGGCCCTTCGCGGACGGGCCTTGCTGTTCGTTTGGTGCTATTGTGAGCCCAAGTCGGCCGCGCGCCAAACACGAAACTGGCGCTGCACGCACCAAAGCCGGCGGGAGGAGCGTTGCATGGAAGCACTTAAGGAGGACAGCGGCCCGGCGCGCTTGCGTGTCGGCGTGGT
>JBATPX010000090.1:0-19136 GCA_049291695.1 Defluviicoccus sp. | reverse complement strand
AGCCGGGCGCGGAGAAAGCCGATTTCGAGCTGTGGTCGACGGCGGTGTCGGCGATCAACGGCTGCGGCATGTGCATGGACTCGCACGAGCGCATCCTGCGCGGTCACGGCATCGGCCCGGAAGCGGTGCAGGCGGCGGTAAGGATTGCCGCGGTGGTCAACGCGATCGCCGTCGTGCTGGATATGGAACAGGACGCGCACGCGGCGGCGACCGCGGCCGCCTGAGAGATCAGACGCCGAGAAAGCGTTCCTGCATCGCCTGGTCGGCAAGAACGGCGGCGGAATTGCCCGACCAGACGATGCGGCCCTTTTCCATCACGTAGTGGCGGTCGGCGATACGCGCCATCGCCTGCGGGTGTTTGTCGATCACCAGAATGGCTTGACCGGCCCCGCGCAGGTTGGTTTCCAGCACGGTCCAGATCTCTTCACGGACCAGCGGCGCCAGGCCCTCGGTCGCCTCGTCGAGGATCATGAAGACGGGATTGGTCATCAGCGCACGGCCGATCGCCAGCATCTGCTGCTCGCCGCCGGAGAGCGTGCGCGCGTACTGCTGATGACGCTCAGCCAGCCGCGGGAACAGGCGCATGACGCGGTCGACGGTCCACGGCTCATGTGTGCCGGCGTGGTTCGCCGCGGTGGCGAGAAGGTTCTCGCGCACCGTGAGATTGGCGAACACGTGGCGGCCTTCCGGCACGTACCCGATGCCGAGCCGGGCGATGCGGTGGCTGTACCAGCCGGTGACGTCGCGACCGCGAAAGAGCACGGTGCCGTGGCGCGGCGCCTGCAGGCCCATGATGGTGCGCACGGTCGTGGTCTTGCCCATACCGTTGCGGCCCATGAGCGTGACCACCTCGCCGGCCTCGATGGTGAGCTCGACGCCAAACAACGCCTGGCTCTGGCCGTAAAAGGTCTCGACCTGGTGCAACTCCAGCATCGGCATCAGTAGTTCCCGAGGTAGGCGCGGCGAACATCCGCGTTGACGCGGACCACGGCAGGCGGGCCAGAGACGACCGCCTTGCCCTTGACCAGCACGGTAATAGCGTCAGCGAGCGCGAACACGACCTCCATGTCGTGCTCGACCAGCAGAATCGTCACCTTGCCTTTGAGCGGCCGCAAGATGCCCATCATGCGCCGGCTTTCGATCAGGCTCATGCCGGCGGTCGGCTCGTCCAGCAGAAGCATCGTCGGCCGGGTCGCCAGCACCATGGCAAGCTCGAGCTGGCGTTGTTCGCCGTGACCGAGCCGACCTGCCGGCAGATCCGCCTTCGCTGCCAAGCCCAGGCGCTTCAGCACCGCGAGCGCCGGCTCCCTCAGCGAGGGGATCCGATACGCCGGCGTCACGAAGCGAAACGAGTGGCCCTGGCGCGCCTGCACCGCGAGTGCGACGTTTTCAACGGCGGTGAAGTCGGGGAACAGGCTGGTGATCTGATAGGAGCGCTGCAGGCCCGCCTGCGCTCGGCGATGCACCGGCCAAGCCGTGATGTCCGCGCCGGCGAAACGGATGCGGCCGGCATCGGGCCGCAACTCGCCCGAGAGCTGGGCGATCGTCGTCGACTTACCGGCCCCGTTCGGCCCGATCAGGCCATGGATGCTGCCGCGTTCTACCGCAAACGTGAGCGCATCGCTGGCGGCGACGGCGCCGAAGAATTTCGTCAGCCCGCTGACTTCGAGGATCGGCTCAGCCATCACCGGCCTCAGGCCCGATCAGCCACCCGTAGAGGCCGCGGCGCGCGAACAGAACGACGAACACGAGGATCGGCCCGAGGAAGAGCATCCAGTGCTCGGTGAGACTCGTCAGGATCTCTTCGAGGGCGAGGAAGGCGACCGCACCGGCGATGGCACCGTAAAGCGTGCCGATGCCGCCCAGGATGAGGATGACCAGGATCTCGCCAGAGCGGCTCCAGTGCATCAGGCTGGGGCCGACGAACTCGGTCTGGTTGGCCGTCAGCGCACCGGCAAGGCCAGCGATCGCGCCGGCCAGCGTGTAGGCGGTGAGCTTGTAGCGCTTGGTGGCGATGCCGAGTGCCGCCAGCCGCGCCTCGTTCTGCTTGCACCCTCGCAAGACCATACCGAAGCGGCTGTTGACGACGCGGCTCAAGCCGGCAAACACCCCCAGCAGAATGAACAGGCACACGTAATAGAAGACCCAGTCCTCGCTCAGATCCGCGAGCGGGACCGTGCTGCGTTGCCACAGGTTGATGCCGTCGTGGCCGCCATAGGCCGGCAGCGAGACGAAGAAGTGATAGAGCATCTGGGCGAACGCCAGCGTCACCATGATGAAGTAGACGCCGGACGTGCGCAGGCACAAAGCGCCCGTTAGAAGCGCGAACAGCGCCGATGCGAGCACCGCCAGCGGCCATTGCACCAGCGCCGCCATGCTGCCGTGCCAGGCGCCGGGCAGGAAGGGGATGAGCGTGTTCTCGACGTCATGGTGCGCCAGGATGCCGACCACGTAGGCGCCGATGCCGAGGAAGGCGGCGTGGCCCAAGCTGACCATGCCGCCGAAGCCGAGAATGAGGTCGAGGCTGAGCGCGGCAAGCGCGGCGATGACGATCCGCGTCGCGACGCTGATCAGGAACGGCTCATCCACCGCGAAAGCCAGGGGCGGCAACGCCAGCAGCACGAAGAGGCCGGTGAGGTTCACGACCTGCTGGCGGCGAAGAGGCCCGCTCATCCGCCGTAGGCCTGGAACAAGCCGCGCGGCCGCCAGATGAGGACGGCCGCCATGAGAACGTAGATGGCTATGCTGGACAGCGAGCCGCCGATGCCGTCGGCTGCGGTCGGCGACAGCACCCCGCGCAGCGCGACCGGCAGGAAGGCGCGGCCGTAGGTATCGACGAGGCCGACGAGGAGCGCGCCCACCAGCGCGCCGCGCACGGAACCGATGCCGCCGATGATGATGACGACGAAGGTGAGGATCAGGATATGCTCCCCCATCCCGACCTCGATCGCGAGCAAGGGGCCGGCCATGGCGCCGGCGAGGCCGGCCAGCATCGCGCCGATGGCAAACACGCGGGTGAACAGCTGATTGACGGCCACCCCCAACGCGCCAACCATCTCGCGGTCGGTCGCGCCGGCCCGGATCAGCATGCCGATCCGGGTGCCGACGATGAGCTGGCGCACGGCGAGTGCGACCGCGAGGCCGACGCCGATGATCAGCAGCCGGTAGGCGGGGTAGGGAACGCCGGGGATGACCTCAACCGTTCCCGACAGGATTGCCGGCGGCGACAGGAACAATGCCTGCGGTCCCCATAGGATCTTCACCAGCTCGTTAAAGAACAAGATGACGCCGAAGGTTGCCAGCACCTGATCGAGATGGCCGCGATCGTACAGCCGGCGCAACGCGACGATCTCGATCGCTGCCCCGGTGATGCCGGCTCCGACGACTGCGGCGAGAACTCCGAGCAAAAAGTTGCCCGAGGCCTGCGTTGCCGTCGCGGCGACGTACGCGCCGACCATGTAGAGCGTGCCGTGTGCGAGGTTGATGAGGTGCATGACGCCGAACACGAGCGTCAGGCCGGCGGCCAGCAGAAACAACATCACGCCCTGTTGCAGGCCGTTCAGGGTCTGCTCCAGGAAAAGCTGTGCGGTCATCGGCTTGGCCTGGTCCGGGCGTGCCGCGAAAGCCGGCCGCGGGGCCGGTCTTACATCTTGCACTCGAGGGCGTAGGCGTCCTGGTGGTCGGTGAAAACGGTGCCGATCAAGCGGTTGGTGACCACGTCACCGATCTTGACGACCTCGCGGGCGTAGATGTTCTGGATCGGAAAGTGGTTGTGGTTGAAGCGGAAGGCGCCACGAACCGACTCGAAGTCCGCCCGCTCGAGCGCGGCACGAAAGGCATCGCTGTCGGCGAGATCACCCTTGACGGCGGCGATTGCGCTGTCCAGCAGCAGCGCCGCGTCGTAGCCCTGGCTGGCATAGAGCGACGGCGTGCGGCCGTGTGCCTTGCGGTACGCCTCGACGAACAGTTTGTTGGCCGAATTGTCGAGATCCCAGGCCCAATGGCCGGTGTTGACGACGCCGACAGCGGCCTCGCCCACGGCGCGCAAGATGTCCTCGTCGAAGGAGAAGGCGGTCCCGAACAGGGGGATCTCCTTCATCAGACCGGCCTGCGCATACTGCTTGACGAAGTTCACGCCCATGCCGCCGGGCAGGAAAAAGTAGGCGGCGTCCGGCTTCGCGGCGCGCAAATTGGCGATCTCGGCGGCATAGTCAACTTGACCCAGGGTCGTGTACACCTCGCCCGCACTCTCGCCCTTGTAGAACCGCTTGAAGCCGGTGAGCGCATCCTTGCCGCCCGGATAGTTGGGTGCAAGCATGTAAACCTTTTTGAAGCCCTTGTCGGTGACGTACTGCCCCATCCCTTCGTGCAGATTGTCGTTCTGCCAGGCGACATTGAAGAAATTCGGCTGGCAGTTCTTGCCGGCCAGTGCCGACGGCCCGGCATTCGGGCTGATGTAGAACTTGCCGGCACGGGTGACGGTGGGAACGACGGCAAGCGCCAGGTTCGACCAAATGATGCCGGTCACGACGTCGACATCGTCCTTCTTCAGCATCCGGTTGGCAATTTCCTTCGCGTTCTCGACATCCTGATTGTCGTCGACAATGATCAGTTCGACTGGAACGCCGCCCAGGGTGCCGCCGCGCAAATCGATCGCAAGCTTGAAGCCGTCGCGAATCTCGGTGCCCAAGCCGGCACCGGCGCCGGAGAGCGTTGTGATCATGCCGATCTTGATCGGCGCCGCGGCGAGCGGGTTGACGCCCGCAAGACCGAACAGGGCAGCAATGGCCACGATGGTGCGGATCAGGATCATCGTCTCGGTGCTCTCCCCTATCTCTCCAGGCGTTCCCATTGGATCGAAGCGAGCGGGCTGTCACTCGCCGCGCGGCAATGAAACCTACGGCATGGCCATGCGGCCGGCAAGGCCGGCTGGAGCCGCTTCAGTCGCGGCTCGGCTCCGGTTCGGGCGCTTCGTTGGGCGCTGCACTGTCCGCTGCCGGCGCGCGTTGCGGGCTCGCGGGCGGCGACCAGTCCTCCTCGGCGAACGCGAAATCAAGTGGCGTGCCGGTCGCATGCGCGTAGAGGACAAGATCGTTCATGAATTCGCTCTCGCGGTCCGCGCGCTGCTTGCTGCGCCGGATGGCGACCAGGCGCAGCATGGCGGCGACGTTAAACCCCTCGTCCCGGGCCTGCGCCTTCATGTCCTTCAAGTCGTCCTTGAGCCCGTCAATCTCGTCGAGGAGCTTCTCCATCCGGTCGAGATAGGCGATGAGCTTGTCGGCCCCCGTCGTGCTCTGAACGTTCGACACGTCGCAATCTCCTCCTGCGCCTCACTGTGGCGGGCAACAGCTACCCTCAAACCGAAGCCGCCGTCGAGTCAAGAAAGCGCAGGGTCGTAGGAAAAAGAGTTGACGGTATGAACAGATTCCTATATAGCCCCCGCTTGCGAACGCCATTCGTGTGTTCGTCATTTCCTCCCCGGTCCCCAACGCGGGAAGGCTCAGCCCTCCTCCCTTCCGAGCCTTCCCGCAGCGGCCCGATACCATACACCGCGCACGAACGGGCGATCAGAGAAACAGGCAATCAGACAAACATCAGCGTTCGGTCGCTGCCGGCCTCGACGAAGAGCGTCACCACGCCCGCGCATTCGAGCGCCAGGTCGGCCCTCAAGTCGGCGATCGTCAGCCCGGCAGCGCGCAATGCCATTTCGCAGACGAGAAAGCGCACGCCCATCTCGCCGCACGCGGTGAGCAGCTCTTCAAAGGTGGCCACGCCGAGTGACGCAAGGCGGGCGTCGAGAACGGCTGCCGACTGCTCTCCAGTGCCGGCGAGCGCATGCCAGCCGGGCGCGGTGGGCGCGGTGGGTGCGCGCACGGCAGTGAGCGCCTCGCCGGTGAAGAACAAGCTCACCGGCCGGCCGATCGCAGCGGCTGCGGATGCGAGCACGAGGGCGTAGTGAGCCCGCTTATACTGACCTGAGAAGACGATCAGCGACAGCCCCGGCTGGACTGCTTCAACCATGGCCGATCGCCGCATCGGCCGCTTCCGGCGCCGCACCGGCTTCGGCCTCAAGCCTGCGAATCGTTGGCGCCTCGCCGCACAGCGGACAGCCGGGATCGGCCTTCACCCGCACTTTGCGAAACCGGCTGCCGAGGGCATCGAGGATCAGGAGCCAACCGGCGAGGCTGTCGCCGATGCCCAGCAGTTCCTTGATGACTTCCGTTGCCTGCAGCGAGCCGACGACGCCGCAGAACGCGCCCAGCACGCCGGCCTCGGCGCACGACGGCACCTCTCCCGCGGGCGGCGGACCGCCGTAGAGACAGCGGTAACAGGGCAGGTGGCCCCCATCCGGATCGCCGGCATAGGGCTTGAAGGTCGCCACCTGGCCGTCGAATCGCAAGATGGCGCCCGAGACGAGCGGTTTGCGGCCGAAGAAGCAGGCATCGTTGACAACGAAGCGGGTCGGGAAGTTGTCCGAACCGTCGGCAACGATGTCGTACCCGGCGATCAGGCGGTCAGCATTCGCGGCATCCAGCCTGACCTGATGTTCGATGACGCGGATCTCCGGATTGATGGCGGTGAGCGTCGCGTGTGCGCTTGCGACCTTGGCTTGGCCGATCCGCGCCGTCGGATGGACGATCTGCCGCTGCAGATTGCTCACCTCGACCCGGTCGTGATCGACGATGCCGATGGTACCGACACCGGCAGCGGCGAGATAGAGAAGCAGCGGCGAGCCGAGGCCGCCGGCGCCGACGACCAGCACCCGCGATGCGAGCAAGCTGGCCTGGCCACGGCCGCCGATCTCATCGAGGAGGATGTGGCGCGCGTAGCGCTGGATCTGCCCTTCATTCAAGCCCATGCGCGGCCTGGTCTCCGCCCCGGTCCGCCGGCACCTCTACTCGACGCTGATGCCATCGAACAGGGCGGTCGAGAGATAGCGCTCCGCGCACGATGCCAGGAGGACGACGATCAGCTTGCCCGCCATCTCCGGTCGGCGGCCGATCTCGACCGCGGCCGAGAGCGCTGCGCCTGAGGAGATGCCGACCGGCAGCCCTTCGAGCTTCGCCACCCGGCGGGCCATTGCGAAGGCTGTTTCGTTGCCGACCTTGATGATTTCGTCGATCATTGACGTATTGAGAATGGCAGGAATGAAACCGGCGCCGATGCCTTGGATCTTGTGTGGGCCCGGCACGCCGCCCGACAGCACGGGGCTGTCTTCCGGTTCCACCGCCACCATGCGGAATCCGGGCCGGCGCGCCTTGAGCACCTCGGCGCAGCCCGTCAACGTCCCGCCGGTGCCGACGCCGGAAATCATGACGTCAACCTGGCCGGCCGTATCGCGCCAGATTTCCTCCGCCGTGGTGCGGCGATGGATCTCCGGATTGGCCGGATTGGCGAACTGCTGCGGCATCATCGCACCCGGCGTCGACTTGACGATCTCCTCGGCGCGGGCGATTGCGCCGGACATGCCCTTGGCCGCCGGCGTCAGCACGATCTCGGCGCCCAGGAGCGCCAGCATCTTGCGCCGTTCGATCGACATGCTCTCCGGCATGGTAAGGATCAGCCGATAGCCGCGCGCCGCACAGACGAAGGCGAGCGCGATGCCGGTGTTGCCGGAAGTGGGCTCGACCAGGACGGTGCCCGGCTTGATCCGGCCGGCTGCCTCGGCATCGCGGATCATCGAGAGCCCGATGCGGTCCTTGACCGAACTCAAGGGATTGAAGAACTCGCACTTGGCCGTCAACTGCGCCACGCAGCCGGCATCGGTCGCGAGCTTTTTCAGCCGTACCAGCGGCGTATTGCCGATCGTGTCGAGAATGCTGTCGAAGATCCGGCCGTGGCCGACGGTGCCCGCTGCCAGCGCCTGCTGCGTTGTCTCGTCCATGTCTCACCGGTCCCTTTCCGTTACCGTTGCCTGCAGCCCCCAGATGAAGGTGCCGCCAGGAGCAGCCGCCCTGTCTCGCTGACGACGCCCTGCCTAGATGACGAAGTCGATCGCCTGCCTGCCTTCGCTAACGATCCCGACCGCGTTGGCCCTCCCGCACAGATCGTCAAGCGTGATCCGATCCAGTTGCCGCATCACCTCGCCCTGCAGCTCGAGCCACAAGGGCCGCACCACCTCGCAGCCGAGCGGCGACGTCGGGCCGTCCTGAAGCGGATCGTCCTCGTTCTCGACCCGGCGAACGACGCGCACGATCTCGCCCACCGTGATGCGCCGGCGTTCGCGCGCGAGCCGGTAGCCGCCGCGCGGGCCGCGCACGCCGACCAGAATGCCGTCGCGCACCAGGCTCTGCAGGGCCTGTTCGAGATAACGCCGGGGGATGCCCTGCCGGCGGGTAATTTCGCGGCTCTGCACCGGCTCCGAGCCGGCATGGTAGGCGATGTCGAGCACCGCCTCGATCGCAAACAGGACCTTGCGCGACATCCGCAGCATGGCGTCACGGTGTGTCTTCGGCGGCGGTGGCGCCGGTCCCGGTCGAGCCGAAACCGCCCTCGCCACGGCCGCTGCCGGGCAGCTCGGCAACCGCATAGAGCCTTGCTATCGTCACCGGCGCGATCACGAGCTGGGCGATCCTCATTCCGCGCACCACACGGAAGGGGACTTGGCCGAGGTTGATCAAGATGACCGCCACCTCGCCGCGATAGTCGCTGTCGATGGTGCCGGGACTGTTGAGAACGGTGACGCCGTGCTGGATGGCGAGTCCGGACCGCGGTCGCAGCTGACCCTCGTACCCCGGCGGCACGGCGATCGCGATGCCGGTCGGCACCAACGCGCGCGCACCCGGGGCGAGCTCGAACGGCGCCTCAACAGCCGCGGCAAGATCGAGGCCGGCGCTGCCCGCGGTGGCGTACGAAGGCAGCGGCAGTCCGGCCCCGTGCGGCAGCTGCTTGACAAGGACGACCGCGGGGCCGAGCAGCTTTCTCACGGTCGGGCCTCCAGAGCTTCGGCGATTTTGCGCGCGAGCCGTTCGGCGACCGCTTCCTTGCTCATGCGCGGCCAGGGTTCGGTGCCGCCGGCGCTGATCAGGTGAACCTCGTTGGTCTCGCCGCCAAAGGTGCCGGTCGCGGCGGAAACATCGTTGGCGAGGATCCAATCGCAGCCCTTGCGGCGACGCTTTTCTTGGGCGTTGTCGAGAAGGCGGCTGGTTTCCGCGGCAAAACCGATGACCAGCGCCGGCCGGTGGGCGACGGCGCGGCTCAAGGTCGCGAGGATGTCCGGGTTTTCGACGAGGCGCAGCGGCGCCGGCGAGGCGCCCGCTTGCTTCTTGATCTTCTCGGCCGCAGGTTGCTCCGCCCGCCAGTCGCTCACGGCCGCCGCGCACACGGCGACATCAACGGGGAGCGCCTGTTCGCAGGCCGCCAGCATTTGCTCAGCCGTCTCCACGCGGACAACACGGACCGCCGGCGGATCAGGCAGTGTGGTCGGGCCGGAGATCAAGTGCGTGCGCGCCCCGAAGCGCGCCAGAGCCGCAGCAATGGCATGCCCCTGCCGGCCCGACGAGCGATTGCTCAAGTAACGGACGGGGTCGAGCGGTTCGCGCGTCGGCCCGCTGGTGACCAGCACCGACCGGTTGGCGAGGCGCTGGCCGTCGGTGAAATGCTGGACAATCGCGGCGAGGATCTCCTCCGGCTCTGCCATCCGGCCGAGCCCATATTCGCCACACGCCATATCGCCCACGTCCGGCCCGACGAAGCAGACGCCGCGGCCGGCCAGCATCGCGACGTTCGCTTGTGTCGCGGCATGCTCCCACATGCGGACGTTCATCGCCGGTGCGCAGAGGATCGGCTTATCCGTGGCAAGGAGCGCGGTGAGCGCGAGATCGTTGGCCATGCCGGCCGCCATCCGCGCCAACAGGTCCGCGGTCGCCGGCGCGACGACGACGAGATCGGCCTCGCGCGAAAGGCGGATGTGACCCATCTCGCTCTCGTCGGTCAACGAGAACAGATCGGTGAACACCTTGTCCTCGGTGATCGCTGCGACCGACAGCGGGGTAACAAAGTGTGTTGCCGCCGGCGTTAGCACGGCCCGCACGGAAGCGCCCGCCGCGCGCAAGGACCTGATCAGCTCCAGGCACTTGTACGCGGCAATACCACCGGAGATGACCAGCAGAATTCTTTTTCCCACGAGCGGCGACATACGCAGCCAGTTTTCACTTTTTTCCTGTGTTGTTGATTGTAGAACGATCCCGCCAGGAGGCAAGAACAGAAAAGGACGCATCGGCGTGGCGGCAGACGGCGGCGCCGTGCGTGCGGGCGCACCTGCCTCAGTCGAACAACAGGGCGAGGACGGCAACCGTGAGAATTGCCCAGGCAAGCCACACCGGCGGCTGCCAACGCGGGCTGCCGCCGAGCCGGGCCAGCGACTGCGGATGAAGCCGCAGCGTCCCCTCGGCAAGGGCGCTCAGCCCGCGTTCCGCCTGTCGAACCACGTCGGGCAGGCGCGCCATGCCAGCGCGAACGTCATCGACCGCTTGGCGGAGCTGTTGTTCCGGCCCGAAGCTCGCCGCCACCCAGTCCTGGATCAAGGGCCGCGCCAGGTACCACATGTTCGCTTCCGGGCACAGCTTGCGCCCCGTTCCTTCCGCCAGGAGCATCGTCTTCTGCAGCAGCAGCAACTCCGGCTGCGTGGTCATGGCGAACTGCTCAGTGACCTGGAACAGATGGCCGAGCAATCGCGCCATCGAGATCTCGTTCTGCGGCTTGTCCATGATCGGCTCGGCGATCGAGCGGCAGGCTTGGGCAAAGGTTGCGACGGGGAGATCCTGCGGGATCCAGCCGGCCTCGAGGTGAACCTCGGCCGCGCGCTGATAATCGCGGGTGAGGAAGGACAGCAGCAGCTCGCCCAAATGCCGGCGCGCCTTGCGGTCGAGCCGGCCCATGATGCCGAAGTCGACAGCAGCGATCGACCCGTCGGAGCGGACAAACAGGTTGCCGGGGTGCAGGTCGGCATGGAAAAAGCCGTCGCGGAAGACTTGGAAAAAGAACATCGTCGCCGCGCGGGTCAAGAGCGCTTCGGGATCGTGCCCGGCGCCGATCAAGGCGTCGCGCTCATCGATTTTGATGCCCGCGATCCGTTCGCTGGTCAACACCCGACGGGCGGTGCGGCGCCAGTCGATCGCCGGCACCTTGAAGCTTGCGTCACCGGCGAAGTTCTCAGCCAGCTCGCAGGCGGCCGCCGCCTCGAACCGCAAGTCCATCTCCATCTCGACCGTGGCGGCGAAGGTGGCGATGGATTCGAGTGGTCGCAGGCGGCGCCATGCCGGCACCGCCGCCTCGATCAGGCCGGCGGCCCAGTAGAACAGGTCGAGGTCGCGTCTCAGCGCCTGCTCGATCCCCGGCCGTAAGACCTTGACGGCAACCTCGCGCCCGTCGCTGTCGACGGCGAAGTGCACTTGCGCGATCGATGCGGCGGCGACCGGGGTATCATCGAAGGAGCGAAACAGACGATCCACCGGCTGACCCAGTTCGTCTTCGATGATCTGCCGCGCTGTGGTGCCGGGAAAGGGCGGTAGGCTGTCCTGCAACTCGGAGAGGTCGGCGGCCAGCGCCTCGCCCAACAGATCGGCCCGGGTCGAGAGTGCCTGGCCCAGCTTGATGAAAGAGGGGCCGGCCTCGTTGAGCGCGCGTGCCAGCCGCTGCCCCGGCCTGCCCGGTGCCCGGCTCCAGAACACAAGCCGCGCGGCGGCAGCGAGCGGCTGGGCAAACCCTAAGACCTCGAACACGAATAGGGCGTCGTGTCGTGCCAGCGTGCGCGCCAGCACAACCAGCCGTCCCATGTTGCGCAGCGTGCGGATCATGGGCGCGGCGGCGGTAAGGCGATCACGCGGCCGCTCACGTCCGCCACGCCGAATGCATTGCGACGATGCCACCGGAGAGGTTGCGATATTTCACCAGATCGAGGCCGGCATCCTTGATCATGCCAGCGAACCGCTCCTGCGACGGGAACCGGCGGATGCTCTCCGCCAAGTAGCGATAAGCATCGGCGTTGCCGGCAACGAAGCGGCCCAACAGCGGCAGCACGCTGAACGAGTAGGCGTCATAGAGGCGGTCGAGGACCGGCAGGGCGACACGGCTGAACTCGAGGCTGAGAAACCGCCCGCCCGGTTTCAGCACCCGGCGCGCCTCTGCAAGCGCGCGATCGATATGCGTGACATTGCGCAGGCAGAACGCGGTCGCGTAGGCGTCGACCGTGCCATCGGCGATCGGCAGCCGTTCCGCATCGCCGCAGATCCAGGCGATCTCGCGCACGAAGCCGCGATCGATGGCGCGGTCACGACCGTGCGCCAGCATCGGCGCATTGATGTCGCACACGATAACCGGGCCGCCGCCGCGCTCCCGGAAGCGGAAGGCGATGTCGCCGGTGCCGCCGCCGACGTCGAGGAGCGTCATGTCGGGACGCGGGTTGAGCCAGTCGATCATCGCCGCCTTCCAGAAGCGGTGAATGCCGCCGCTCATCAGGTCGTTCATGAGATCGTAGCGGGAGGCGACGCTATCGAAGACGTCGCGCACGAGCGAGGGCTTCTCGGTTACGCCAACGGTGCGAAACCCGAAATGGGTGGTTTCCTCCGAGGGCGCGGCCGGTTGCTGCGGGGGGGTGGGGCTTTCGGTCGCGGACATGGCAGCGGACCATAGCGGAAGCCGCGCGGAGGCGCTACCTTGTGGCGATGCCGGAACTGCCCGAAGTCGAGACTGTCCGCCGCGGTTTGATTCCCACCCTCGTCGGCCGGTCGTTGCGCCGCGTTGTTGTCCGCCGGGCCGACCTGCGGTTTCCGTTGCCGGGCGATTTCGCCCGCCGCCTCGAGGGCTGCGGCGTCGTCGGCATCGACCGGCGCGGCAAGTATCTGCTCATCGGCTTGACGGGCGGCTGGGTGTGGCTGGTCCATCTCGGCATGTCGGGCAGCTTCCGCTTCGGGGCGGACGCCGGCCGCCTGACGCATGACCATCTGGTCATCGGCACCGATGCCGGGACCCAAATCGCCTTCCACGATCCGCGCCGGTTCGGTTTCATGGACCTCGCACCGGCGGATGCGATCGATCGGCATCCGCGGCTTGCGGGTCTCGGTGCCGATCCTTTGAGCGCCGGCTTCACCGCGGCCTACCTGCGCTCTCGGCTTGCCGGCCGCCGGTCTGCGCTCAAGATCGCGCTGATGGATCAGGCGGTGGTAGCCGGCATGGGCAACATTTATGCGTCGGAGAGCCTGTTCCGGGCCGGGCTGTCGCCGGAGCGGGTGGCGGGCAGCGTGCCTGCGCGTCGGCTGGCGCGGCTGACGGCGGCAATCGGTGCCGTGTTTGCAGAGGCGATCGCGGCCGGCGGCTCCTCGCTCAAGGATCACGTCCAGCCATCGGGCGAATTGGGCTGCTTTCAGCACAGGTTCGCCGTTTATGACCGGGCCGGGCTGCCGTGTCCGGGCTGCACCTGCGATGCGGGCGCGACCGGCGGCATCCGGCGCATCGTCCAGGGCGGCCGCGCAACCTACTACTGCCCGCGCCGGCAGCGCTGAGCTGGCAAGTTTACGCTGCGGTGCGGCACCCAGCCGCTGTACGCGGGCGCAGCCCCTTGCCATAATCGCTGCCGACAAGCGCGGTGCCTATCGGCCCGCCACTGCAAGACATCTGAACGAGGGACCGGAGGGAAGTATGACGTACGAATGCATTACCGTTTCGACCAGCGGCACGGCCGGGCTGATCACGCTCAATCGACCCAAGGCGCTGAACGCACTGAATCAGCAGTTGATGAAGGAGCTTGGCGAAGCACTCGATGCGTTCGACGGCGACGACGCCGTTGGTGCCATCGTCATCACCGGGAGCGAGCGCGCTTTCGCTGCTGGCGCCGATATCAAGGAAATGAAAGACAAATCCTTCATGGATTGCTACCTGGAGGACTTTCTCACCGTTAAGTGGGAAAAGGCCTCGCTGTGCCGCAAGCCGGTGATCGCGGCTGTTTCCGGTCTCGCGCTGGGCGGCGGCTGCGAGCTCGCAATGATGTGTGACATGATCATCGCCTCCGATACGGCCGAATTCGGCCAGCCCGAGATCATGATTGCGGCCATTCCCGGCCTCGGCGGCACGCAGCGCCTCACGCGCGCGGTCGGCAAGGCGAAGGCGATGGACATGTGCCTGACCGGCCGGCGGATGAAGGCGGACGAGGCGGAGCGCGCCGGGCTTGTCTGCCGCGTCGTGCCGGCGGCCGAACTCGTCCAACAGGCGACGGCGATGGCTGAGACGATCGGCAAGATGTCGCGGCCGATGGTGCTGATGATCAAGGAGGCCGTAAACCGTTCGTTTGAACTGCCGCTCGCCGAGGGGATGCGCTTCGAACGGCGGCTGTTCCATTCCATCTTCGCCACCGCCGACCAGAAGGAAGGCATGAACGCCTTCGCCGACAAGCGCAAGCCGGCCTTCCAGAACCGCTAGGGCAGCAGCGTTTTTCATCGAGCGCCTGTTGTCCGAACACCGTTTGCCCGAACACCGCCGCCGGCGCAGATCACCGTGCAACGGGTACGCTTTCGGCACAAACGAGAGGGTCTGATCGGGTAGTGCCGGGGCACGCCATCACGGCTGTGCCCGCCGTTTGCGGCGGCGGCGGACATGCGCCTGGTTGACGGCCCGCATCACCGCAGGTTAAGGAAGGCGATGGCTTTGTCCTTAAAGCCCTGGAAATCACGGAGCGTTTGAGCGATGGCCCATCACCCTTCTGCCAAAAAGCGCATCAGGCAGACGAAAAAGCGGACGCGCATCAACCGTGCACGCACGTCGCGAATCCGAACTTCGCTGAAAAAGGTCGAAACGGCGATCGACGGTGGCAACAAGGCGGAGGCGACGGAGGCTTTTCGGTCCCTGCAGCCGGAACTCATGCGCGGATCGGCCAGGGGTTTCGTCCACCGGAACACGGTTTCACGTCGGCTTTCGCGTCTGTCTGCGCGAATAAAGAGTCTGCAGGCCTGACCAGACAGATTGAAGGGCAAGAATAAACAATAAAGCCGAGCCTTTTTCTGGTTGCTACACGCAAGAGTGGTCGCTTGGCGGGCGTCACAATTAGCCTGTCAAGCGATTTTTTTTTGTCGTTCGCTATTCGGCCTCATTGCGTGGCAGCGGCCTGATCCGTATCCTTGCCCTCTAAATGCTCGCTGGACAAGTAATGAACAAGGCTAGGAGGGCAGATCTACGCTCCGCGTGGCTCTTATGCGCCTTTTCTGCCAATAAAACGAGAATAACACCCTCGCGGGGGTGAAATTATAAAACAAGGCGGGTTTTCCCCGCCGGGCTGTAAGATGTGGTATCGGGATGTTCTTGTATTTGGAGTGCCTTGCGTCACCATTGGCCTGCTGATCGGGCCGGATGTGCGATTAACCGACTCGACGCTGCGGCAAGGCACTTGAACAGCAGGGAGCGAGGCTCGGGGACGGCCCGAATGGTGGCTTGTTAACTTCGCCTTCGGGTCTTACGGCTGGGGTCGTCGACATTACCGTTTGCCGCGATCGCAAGCCTTTGCGACCGAAACCTCGGTCTTTGCAAAAAGACAAGGCATCCCCGTTGCACTGAACCGTATTTTGTCGATGAGGCGACGGGAACATGAGTCATAGTGAAACAGTTCATTCGAGTGATAATAACACTTGGTCTTCGGATCTTGAGACACAGTGGGCGAAGGTCAGCAAGCTGCTTCGCTCCGAGATCGGCGAGGCCGCCTATCTCAGCTGGCTGAAGCCCATGGCGGTCCGCGAGACGGACGACGGAACGGTGACGATGGCCGTGCCGACGCGGTTCATGCGCGACTGGGTGATCGCCCATTACGCCGACCGTTTGCGCAACCTGTGGCTGGACCAGAACCCGGCCGTGAAGAGCATCGAGATTGTCGTTCAGCCGTCGCGCGTTGTCGGGCAGCCTGTCTCGCCGGCCGCGCCGGCGCCCTGCCGGCGCAAGTCTGACGAGCGCGGGTCGGCCGCGGCCGACGCCGCGATTGCCCAAACCGTCCCGTTCCGCGCCCAGTCTGCGCGCACGGTGGATCCTGCGGGACGCGCCAACGGTGGACGTGAGCCGGGCGTGTTCGATATCGCCGCTCCACTCGATCCCCGCTACACATTCGATCGCTTTGTCGTCGGCAAACCGAACGAGTTCGCCTATGCCGCCGCGCACCGGGTTGCGGAGGCGACGAACGTCCCCTTCAACCCGTTGTTCCTTTACGGCGGCGTCGGTCTCGGCAAGACGCACCTGATGCACGCGGTCGCCTGGCACATTCACACGCGCCAGCCGGGCCGCTCGGTGATCTACCTGTCGGCGGAAAAGTTCATGTACCGCTTTATCCGTGCCTTGCGCGAGCAGAGCACGGTCGATTTCAAGGAACAGTTCCGTTCGGTTGACGTCTTGATGATCGATGACGTCCAGTTCATCGCCGGCAAGGATTCAACACAGGAAGAATTCTTTCATACCTTCAACACGCTGGTCGATCTGGGCCGGCAAATCGTTTTGTCGGCCGACAAGTCGCCGAGCGACCTCGAGGGCATGCAGGAACGGCTTAAGTCACGCCTGAGCTGCGGACTGGTCGCCGACATTCATGCCACCACGTACGAGCTGCGCCTCGGCATACTTGAGTCGAAGGCGGAGCAGTTCGGCGCCGTCGTCCCGCGCAAGGTCAAGGAGTTCCTCGCGCATCGGATCACATCGAACGTGCGCGAGCTCGAAGGGGCGTTGAACCGCGTGGTCGCGCATGCGCAGCTGATGGGTCGCGACGTCACCCTCGAGACGACCCAGGAGGTCCTGCACGACCTCCTGCGGGCGAACGACCGCCGTGTCACCATCGACGAGATCCAAAAGCAGGTGGCCTCGCACTACAACGTGCGCATCGCCGACATGCACTCGGCGCGCCGGGCGCGCGCGGTGGCGCGGCCGCGTCAGATCGCGATGTACCTCGCGAAGCAGCTCACGTCCCGCTCGCTGCCGGAAATCGGCCGCAAGTTCGGCGGTCGCGACCACACGACGGTCATGCATGCCGTGCGCAAGGTGGAGGAGATCAAGACCCAGGACGCCGCATTCGCCGAGGACCTGGAACTCCTGCGCCGGATCCTGCAAGGGTAACGCCAGGCGGCTCAATTCGTCCGGACGAGGCACGAACACGCTGCAGGTGCGCGTGCGCTCTGCTATAATGAATGCATAATGAGAAGATCTGATCACCGTCATCGCGGCGGCGCGGGATCGCAGTAGCCTCAAGACATCCTGCGTTAGGGCTTCTCCTTAATCGCCGCGGGATGGGATTGCCTCGGAATTCCAAGACGATGAAACTTACCATTGACCGCGCAGCACTCTTAAAAGCCCTCGGTCACGTGCAGAGCGTGGTCGAGCGTCGGACGACGATTCCGATCCTCTCGAACGTCAAGCTCGAGGCCGATTCCGCCGAGTTGCGCTTGAAGGCCACCGACATGGACCTGGAGGTCGTGGACGGTGTCACCGCCGAGGTGCAGGGGGAAGGCGCCGTAACGGCGCCCGCCCATACCCTGCACGACATCGTCCGCAGACTTCCCGACGGGGCAGCTGTCGAGCTTGAAAGCGTTGACGGCGGCGAGCGGCTGGCGCTGCGCTGCGATCGCTCGCGGTTCACGCTGGCCTGCCTGCCGGTCGAGGACTTTCCACTGATGTCCGGCGGCGAGCTGCCATACACTTTCTGCCTTCAGGCCGACGCGTTGCGCGGCCTGATCGATCGGACCCGGTTCGCCATCTCGACCGAGGAGACGCGCTACTATCTGAACGGCATCTACCTCCACGCGTGCGCGCGTGATGGCGTCGACGTTCTGCGCGCGGTCGCCACCGACGGCCACCGGCTGGCCAGCGTCGATGTTCCGCAGCCGACCGGTGCCGCCGGCATGCCGGGCATCATCGTGCCGCGCAAGACGGTGGCGGAGGTGCGCGCAATCTTGGAGGATGCCGACTCCGAGGTCGAGATCGCGCTTTCCGACAGCAAAGTGCGGTTTTCCGCCGGCCGGGCGGTTTTGACGTCAAAGCTGATCGACGGCACGTTCCCCGACTACGGACGGGTGATCCCCCTGCACAACGACAAACAGCTGGATGTCGATTGCAAGTCGTTTGCCGCCGCCGTCGATCGTGTGTCCGCCATATCGAGCGACCGGACCCGCGCGGTAAAGCTGAAGATCGCGGACGGTGTCCTTGTCCTCACGGCGACCAGTGCGGACCACGGCAGCGCCACCGAGGAACTGGAAGTCCAATACGACGGCGAAGGGATGGAGATCGGCTTCAATTCCCGCTATCTCCTCGATATTGCGCAGCAGATCCGCGGCGAGAGCGCGCGTCTCCTGATGGCCGATTCCGGTGCGCCGACGATCATCCAGGAACTCGGCGATGCCAGTGCGCTGTACGTCCTGATGCCGATGCGCGTTTGATCGATGGACAAGGTTGCCCTTGCACGACATCGCAGGGTTGTGTGATCGCGCGGCGGACGGTGGCGATCGTGAGACGGCTGCCGGCGTGCCGTCGGTGGCCCGCCTGAGACTCGGCACGTTCCGCTGCCACCACGGCCTGCGGCTCGAAACGGAACCGGCGCCAGTCGTGCTGACCGGGTGCAACGGCGCCGGTAAGACGAGTATTCTCGAGGCGCTGTCTTTGCTCTCGCCCGGCCGCGGCCTGCGCCGCGCGCGGATGGATGACTTGGCGTGGCGGCCAGCGGATGGTGAGCCGGCGCCGGCGTGGGTGGTGGCAACGCGGCTGCGCACGGCGGACGGTCCGATCGATGTCGGCACCGGCTGCGCGGATGGGGGAGCGGGTCATGACCGGCGCGAAGTGCGGATCAACGGCGAGCGGGCGCGCAGCCAAGCGGCGCTGTCGAACGTGGTGAGTGTCCTGTGGCTGACACCCGACATGGACCGTTTGTTCATGGACGGTGCGGGGGCGCGTCGGCGCTTCCTTGACCGCCTCGTGTTCGGCTCCGACCCGGCTCACGCCGGCCGTTTGAGCGCGTATGAGCGGGCGATGCAGGAACGATCCCGGCTGTTGCGCGAGGGCACGCGGGAGACATCCTGGCTCGCCGCACTGGAGAAGACGATGGCGGGACACGGGATCGCGATCGCGGCCGCCCGACGCGAGACGGCGGAGCGGCTGACCTGCGCCGGCGCCGAGGCGCGGCCGTTCCC
>JBATPX010000089.1:0-14839 GCA_049291695.1 Defluviicoccus sp. | reverse complement strand
GCGCACGCCTGCGACCAGTCGTAAGCCGGGGCAGCGAGCTCGACTGGCCGCCGCAGCCCTGCTTCGTTCGGTCGCACTGGCGGAGCCTTCGCGCACGAGCGGACGAAGGCAGCGAGCGCCTCGTCATGCCGGTCGCCGGCCCAGCCGCCGAGCTGCGAGAACGCCAGTGGCCGCAGCAGCAGCGCGGGTGGCGTTGAGGCCTGCGGACCAGCGTCCGCTGCCGGTGGGCGCGCAGGCGGCACGGCCGCGCCCTCGGCCGGTGGTGGCACTGGCGCGGACGAACAGGCGACCACCAACGCAATCAGGATCGCGGCCAGGCCGAGACCGATCGGGATCAGCCATCGGCGCATGCGCTGACATTGCCGGCACGGCTCTTCCAAGGCGATCGGCGCCCCTACTCCGGGCTGTTGGTGGCGACCAACGCCCAGTTGGGATCGCCGGCGCGGGTATCGCGGGCGAACGTCCAGTAGTCGGTCACTTCGTTCACGTCAGTCGGGCTGCCTTCGACAACGGCACCCTCGGCATCGCGCACGACACTGATCTGATCGGTCACGAACTTCACGGTGACGTGCGCGGTCCGGCCCGCCATGTAGGCCTCGTCAATCTCTGCCGAACGGATCGCCACCAGCTGATTTTCGAGCTTTTGGCCTGTCTCCTGGCGGCGGCGGATCGAGTCGGCGAAATTGTTGAACACTTCC
The DNA here is from genome assembly GCA_049291695.1 of Defluviicoccus sp. Taxonomy (GTDB): domain Bacteria; phylum Pseudomonadota; class Alphaproteobacteria; order Rhodospirillales; family Defluviicoccaceae; genus Defluviicoccus. The sequence goes on along the minus strand of JBATPX010000089.1, from coordinate 14,141 downwards.
TCGCTCAACAGCGGTTTCAGCGTGTCGGCATCGCCGGCCGCGAACGCGCCCACGATCAGCTCGAACGCGATCCTGGCGCCGGACAGGAACTCGTCCGCCGCGAAATTGGGATCGGCGATCCGAATCTGCGTCAAGCCAGCCGCGGCCGGCCCACCGATGCCTTCGCCGATCGTCGCCGGTTCGGCCGCCGCATCGTCGCCGATACCGGGCAAGGCCGGCTCGGTCTTCGGCTTCGGCAGCGGCACGACACGATCGCTGCCGGCTTCCACGGGAGGCTCGCGCGAGAACGGATCCCGGCGCGGCTCTCCCGGCCCGGGGCCCTGGTGGCCGGTCCGCTTGCCGAGTACGCTGCGCAAGCGAAAAACGAGGAACGCGGCGATCACTGCAAACAGCAGGATGTCGAGATACGGAATGCTATCACCCATCGTCTCGCGTGGATCCGAGCTCTCGCACTGTTGGCCTCATCGACGGCGACACTGCCACGTTACCGGCTCGTCCGCGCAACGTCCAGTCAAGCGTTAGCGCGAAAAGCGACTGAACCCGGCTCTTGCGCCTACCCTCTAAGGATATGGGTGCTTCGTCGCCTGTCTGCAGCCCATTCTCCGCCTGTGGCATGCGACCGGCGATTGCGAGGCGCAGCAGGCAGGGCCAAGCCCGGCGTTGTCCGCTGCAGGGAAGCATGCTAGCAGGACGGTCGCAGGTGAGCTTCCCTTTCAACCGTTCCTTCAAGGAGAATGGCATGAGCGACACGCGCGAGCCCGGCAGCGACGGCGCGGCCGCGAAGGCGGGCGGCAACGGACAGGCGCAGGAACGCGCGCAGCCGCCGATTCTCATTCAGGCACAGTACCTCAAGGATTTGTCGTTCGAAGCTCCCGGTGCGCCCGCGATCTTCACGCTGCTGCAGAAGAACAAGCCCGACATCCAGATCCGCGTCGACGTGCACGCAAACACGCTTGCCGAGAACAGCTACGAGGTCATCTTGCACCTGCGCGCCGACTGCAAGGTCGCCGACAGCGTCGCCTTCGTCGTTGAACTGTCCTACGCCGGCCTGTTCGCCCTCAACGTGCCAGCCGAGCACAGGCGGCCGGTGCTGATGATCGAGTGCCCGCGACTCCTGTTCCCCTACGCGCGCAAGATTGTCGCCGATGCCACGCTCGAGGGCGGTTTCCTGCCGCTGATGCTGGCGCCGCTCGACTTCGTCCAGCTCTACCAGCGCCAGCAACAAGAAAGCGCGACCGAGAAGTCGTTTGCCGATGCCGAAGGGGAGATCAAACTCGCCTGAGCAGCCCGCCCACGGCCGGCGCCGTTCGGGCACGCGCGTCGTGCCGATCGCTTAGCGCAAGCGCCCCCACAGCGGGTTTTTGAGGCGTCCGACCAGCGCACCGTGCGCGGCCTCTTCTGCTGCCGTCGGTGCCAGCAGCCGTGGCGTGCGCGTCGGCCCCGGGCCGGTAACGCCCTTGGCGCCGCGGTTTGATACCAATGCCAATCCCGGCTGGCGGCCGCCCTTCAGCTGCAAATAGACCTCGGCAAGGAGTCTTGCGTCCGTGAGTGCGCCGTGCAGCGTGCGCGTGCTGGTATCGATCTGAAAGCGCCGGCACAGCGCGTCGAGGTTGGCCGGCATGCCGGGATAGGCCTTGCGGGCGAGAAGAACGGTATCAATCGCGCGCTCTGCCGGCACCGGCGGCACGCCGAGGCGGCCAAGCTCGGCGTTGATGAAGCCCAAGTCGAACGCAGCGTTGTGGATCACCAGCGGCGATTCGCCGAGGAAGGTGAGGAATGCATCGACGACGGCGGCAAAGCGCGGCTGGTCCTTCAGATGCGCATCGGAAAGGCCGTGCACGGCAAACGCTTCAGCCGGCATCGAGCGATCCGGATTGAGGTAGGTATGGTAATGGCGGCCGGTTGGAACGTGGTTGAGCAGTTCGAGGCAGCCGATCTCGACGATGCGATCGCCGTTCCGGGGATCAAGGCCGGTCGTTTCGGTATCAAGGACGACTTCGCGCATGGAGTTCCGGCTACCGCAAGCGCGGCCCGTCCGTCAACCGTTGGCGCACCGGTTGCCGCGACCGCCACTTTTGCACGCGCGCGCTCCGGCTTTTGTCCTTCAGTGTCCGGATGATGTCGACGATCACTCGCCGGGTCAGTGCCCGGCCCTGACCGCTCGGGATGATGAAATCGGCGCGCCGGCGTTTGAGCGCGTCCGGCATTTGGCGCTCGAGCGTTGCCCTGATTCGCGACTCATCAAGCGTGCGGCGGCGGACGAGACGCTGGTACTGGACGCCGGCCGGCGCGGAAACCACGGCAACGCGGTCGCACAACCGGTCGAGTCCTGCCTCGAACAACAGCGGAATGTCGAGAACCGCAAGCGCACTGCCGCGGCGGGCAGCGCCCTTCAGAAAGCGAGTCTGCGCGCCGATGACGAGCGGATGGACGATCGCTTCCAGCCGCTTGAGCGCCTTCGGATCGGCAAAGACGTGTGCCGCCAAACAGGCGCGATCGACGGCGCCATCCTTGACGACACCAGGAAAGGCGGCTTCGATGGCTGCGACAGCGGCGCCGCCCGGACCCAACAGCCGGTGCACCGCCTGATCGGCACAAAAGACGAGTATCCCCTCGCGCCGGAACAGGGCCGAGGCCGTCGACTTGCCCATGGCGATCGAGCCGGTCAGGCCGAGGACAATCACTGCCGCAATCAGTCCTGCGCCGCCTGCAGGACGCTGAGCTTGAGCTCCGGCGTCACCTCCGGCTCGATGCCGAACCAGGCGGTAAACGCCGGCCGGGCCTGATGCAACAGCATGCCGAGCCCGTCGACGACGCGGTTGCCGCGGACAGCGGCGGTGGCCAGCAGCTCGGTCAACAGCGGCACATACACGATGTCGGCGACGACCGCCTCGCGCGGCAGGGCATCCAAGGCCAGGCTGAGTGCCGGCTCGCCGCGCATGCCGAGGCTGGTGGCGTTAACGAGCAGGCTCGCGTTCTCGAGCGCCGCCGCGCGCTCGCTCCAATCGATCAGCGTGATTGGCCCGCCTAAGTGGTCGGCCAGCGCACGCGCACGCGCCGCAGTGCGGTTGACGAGCCGGATCTCCGGCACCCCAGCCTCGATCAGCGCCTGCACGATGGCGCGCGCTGCACCACCGGCCCCGATCACCACGGCCGTCCCCGACGCAGCGTGCCAGCCCGGCTGATTGGCGGCGAGGCTGGCCAGAAAGCCGAAACCATCGGTCGAAAGGCCGCTGATCCTGCCGTCGGGTCCAATGATCAGCGTGTTGACTGCACCCACCTTCTGCGCCAGCGGTGCGACGTGGTCGATGCACGCCATCACCGTTTCCTTGTGCGGGATGGTCACGTTGGCACCGACGAACCCCAGCTTCGGTAAGGCCTTGACCGCAGCCTCCAAATCTTCAGGGGCGACCGGCAGCGGCACGTAGGCACCATCAATGCCGTAATGGCGGAGCCAGAAGCCGTGCAAACTGGGCGATAGCGAATGCGCAACCGGCCAGCCGATGACACCGGCAATTCGTCCTCGCCCGCTCACAATGCCCTGTTGCCGCACCGGCGTACCGCTTTCACTTCCCCCATCATCGCATCAACACATGCGCCTGCCGCAGATAGGCCAGCAATGTCAACAGCGGCAGGCCAAGGATGGTAAAATAGTCCCCTTCGATGCGGCTGAACAGCTGCACGCCCAGCCCTTCCAGCCGATAGGCGCCGACCGTCTGCCGCACGCTGTCCCCCATCGCCGTCAGGTAGGTGTCGAGGAAGCCTTGCGAGAACATGCGCATGGTAAGCTGCGCCGCTGCCGCTTCACTCCACGTCAGGCGGCCGCCGCGGGCGCAGGCCGCGGCACTGATCAGCGTATGCGTCCTGCCGGCGAGCGCAGTAAGCGCAGCCCTGGCGTCGGCCTGGTCGACCGGCTTGTCGAACCAGCGCCCGCCGCAGTCCAGCATCTGGTCTGCCCCGATGACGAGCGCGTCAGGACAGCGTTGCGACACGTTGAGCGCTTTGGCAGCAGCCAGCGCCAGGGCGGCGGCGCGGCTGGTCTCGCCACGAGCGCGGCAGGCCGCCTTGATCGCCTGTTCGTCAACATCGGCAGCATCGACCGTGAAACTGAGCCCGGCACGCGCCAGCATCTCCTTGCGGGTCGAACTCGCGGACGCGAGGATCAATGGCGGAGCAGTCATCGTCCGCGGTTCCCGGTTCGGGCTCGCGGCGGTACCGAACTTATCCCAAACCGGCAGCGGATAAGTGCGCGCCGCCATGGGGACAAGCCAAGCCCGGGTGCTACGGCCGGATTCATCCCCGCCGCCGTCCCAGGCTCCGTTGCGTCGTTATCGACCGCCGCCGAATAACGCGAAAGGCGGCCATATGCGGCACCCGCGGCATGACTTCTCCACCGCCCATGCGGCGGCTGCGCGAGCTTCAGAATCCCGCAGCCGGGCGCGACGTTACGCCGTGGCGGTGGCGATCCGTCCACCGCGTTGCGCACAGGCGCGTTCGGGCACGTGCGAACAGCGGGACAATGTGTGCGCAGATCGATAATCCCCGTTTCTCCACCCCCCAACCACTACTACAACCTTATTTATAAGATTCTTATAAGTGATAGAAGAAAAGCAGCAAGGCTGACGGGACACAGACAACGCGATGGACACGCAGGGCACCGGCATCAAGCCGCTCGTTGCCGAGCTCAAGGGGATTCGCCAGCCGCACCCGCCTGTCTGGTTCATGCGCCAGGCCGGCCGCTACCTGCCGGAATATCAGCGCCTGCGCCGCGCGGAACCAGATTTCCTGCGCTTCTGCGCGACGCCTGCGCTCACCATCGAGGCCGCGCTGCAGCCGCTCAAGCGGTTCCCGCTCGATGCCGCCATCGTCTTCAGCGACATCCTGGTGATCCCGCATGCACTGGGCCGCAGCGTTCGCTTTGTCGAGGGCGAAGGGCCGGTGCTGGAGCCGCTCACGCGCGCGGGCGAGATCGAGGCGCTCACCGTGGGTGCGGTGGCAGACCGCCTGCAGCCGGTGTTTGCCTCCGTGCGCGGCCTCAAGGCGGCTCTGGCGGCTCTCGCGGGTGATGTCAGCCTGATCGGCTTCGCGGGCAGCCCGTGGACGCTTGCGGTCTACATGATCGAGGGCCGCGGTGGCACCCAAGGGGAGCGGGCGCGCGCCTTCAGCTATGCGCAACCGGCGCTGTTCGCGCGCCTGATCGAGCGCTTGAGCGAGGCGATCGTGGTTTCACTGCAGGGCCAGGTGCAGGCCGGCGCCGACGTCCTCCAGCTGTTCGACAGCTGGGCCGGCACGCTCGCGGCCGAACCGTTCCGCCGCTGGGTGATCGAGCCGACGGCGGCCATCGTGCGCGCGCTGAAGGCGTCTGTGCCGGCCGTGCCGCTGATCGGCTTTCCGCGCGGCGCCGGCTTGGGCTATCGGGCCTACGCGATGGAGATCGGCCTCGATGCCGTCAGCCTCGATGCGAGCGTGCCGCCTTCGTGGGCGGCAGACGTGATGCAGCCCCTCGTGGCGGTGCAGGGCAACCTCGATAACGTGCTGCTGGCAACCGGCGGCGAGGCGATGGCGGCGGCAGTGGGGCGGATCTGCACCGCGCTGGCGCCCGGGCGGTTCATCTTCAATCTCGGCCACGGCGTGCTGCCGGAGACGCCGCCCGAGCACGTGGCAGCGGTTGCGGCACAAGTGCGCAGCTGGCAGCGATCGGCTCGGTCATGACGCGCGTTGGCGTCGTCCTGTTCAATCTCGGAGGACCGGACAGGCCGGAAGCGGTCCGACCATTCCTCTACAACCTGTTCTCGGATTCGGCGATCCTGCGCCTGCCGGGCCTGCTGCGCCCACTCCTGGCCGCGTTCATTGCCTATCGCCGGGCCAAGGTGGCGCGCGGCATCTACGCCCAGATCGGCGGCCGGTCGCCGATCCTGGAGCTGACGCAACACCAGGCCGAGGCACTCAAGACGGCACTTGCGGCGCGCCACGACGGCCCGGTCAAGGTCGTCATCGCCATGCGCTACTGGCATCCGCTGAGCGATGCGGCTGCGCGCGAGCTTGCCGCCTTCAAGCCGGATCAGATCGTGCTGCTTCCGCTCTATCCGCAGTTCTCGACGACGACGACTGCCTCTTCATTGACCGCCTGGGCTGAGGCGGCGGCACGGATTGGGCTGACGGTGCCAACACAGGCAATCTGCTGCTATCCCGATGCGCCCGGCTTGATCGACGCGCTGGCGGCTGGCGTCACGGCGTGCTTGGGTGAGGTGCCGGAACGGCAGCCGGTGCGCGTGATGTTTTCGGCGCACGGGTTGCCGAAGCGGGTGATTGCCGGAGGCGATCCCTATCAGGCGCAGGTGGAGGCGACAGCGGCTGCGACCGTCGCCAGGCTGGCGCGTGAGGGACTGGACTGGTCGATCTGCTATCAGAGCCGGGTCGGCCCGCTTGAATGGATCGGTCCGTCACTCGACGCCGAGCTGGCGCGGGCTGGGCGCGAACGGGTGGCTGTGGTGCTGGTGCCGATCGCGTTCGTTTCCGAGCATTCGGAGACGCTGGTCGAACTCGACATTGAGGCGCGCGCGGAAGCCGTGCGCCTCGGCGTGCCGGCGTTCGTCCGCGTGCCCACGGTCGGCACCACACCCGCGTTCATCGAAGGCCTTGCCGCGATGGTGGCGCGCGCGCTGGCGGAAGGGCAAGCAGGCGCAGTCAGCCCCGGTGCCGCGTGGCGTTGCAAGGACGGCCAGTGTGGCTGCCGGCAGCGTTGAGATCGGCATCAGCGGGAAAGGGAAGGATGGATGAGCGGCTATCTGTGGCTCAAGGCGGTGCACATCATCTCGGTCATCTCGTGGATGGCGGGCTTGCTCTATTTGCCGCGCATCTATGTCTACCACGCCGGCGTCGCGGCCGGCTCGGAAGCCTCCGCGACGTTCAAGGTCATGGAGCGCAAGCTCCTCAAGTACATCATGAATCCGGCGATGATCGCCTCCTTCGTGACCGGCTTGGCGCTGATCTGGCTGTTGGGCGAAGCGGCACTCACGATGGGCTGGCTGCACATCAAGATCTTGTTGCTGCTGGGCATGGGAGCCATGCACGGATTGATGGCGCGCTGGCGGCGGGAATTTGAAGAGGACCGCAGCCCGCACACTCACCGCTTCTTCCGGGTCATGAACGAGGTGCCGACGCTGCTGATGATCGGCATCGTCATCCTCGCCGTCGGCAAACCGTTTTGAGCGGGAGGCGGGGATCGGAGATGACAAATGCAGAAAACAATGAAGACGAAAAGAAAGACCTGCCAAAGGATCTAGCTCGAAGTCTGATCGAATACGCGCGCAAGCGCTGGGAGCAGACCGAACAAGATCAGAAAGAGATAATAAATATTCTCTCGAATAATTCGGAAGAGTACGCTAGTTTTGTTTTCTCTATCCAACAAAAAATTCAAAGCATGGCCTACGAGATTGCGCTGGCGGCCGGGAATCAGCCGTCGAAGCAGGTCGAATATTGGCTGCAAGCGGAAGACGCCGTGTTTGGTCATCTTCACAAGAGGATTGAAGAGCGAGCCTATTTGCTTTGGGAGGAAACCGGGTGCCAAGCGAGCCGTGCGCTGGATCACTGGCTTGAGGCGGAACGGATGATTCTCGGTCCAATGTGGACGTGCACGCGCGATGTTGCGCGCTTGATCTGGGATGAGGGCAGACGGCACCACGGCCAAACCCTTGAGATCTGGGTCATGGCGGAGAGAATGGTTTGGCGGAGTTTCAGGCTCGGGCTCGATCTGTTTCCTCTCTTTCCCAAGCGCGGGTCGCCGTTCACGGGCGGGGACCTGTGAGAAAACATCGCAAGCCGCAACCGGATGGCACTTGGCCTTGAGCGGGGCTGAGTGAAACACGCCTCGACCCGTCAGAAGCCGCGCTACAGCGGTTTGCGGTCGGAGCGGGCGGCGGCGCCGGAGTCACTGTGCGCCTGGGGCCTCAACGGCTGGCAATTCGGCATTTGACAAGCGGACCGGAATTGGGCCATTATCCCGTTAATACTCACAGGAATACCCAAGCCCATCTCACCTTAGCCTTCCAGTCGCCGCCGCGACCGTGATGCCGCGATATAAGCGGTGCGGTTCGCCCGTGCGGCCGAGCCTGCGTTTGACGAAGGCCCCCGACGCTCCCACCCCTTCCCGTCTCTTTGTCGCCTCTGGAGTCGCACGGCCCCAATGAATTTCAAGGAACTGAAGTCTAAGCCGCCCGCCGAGTTGCTCGCCTACGCGGAGGAACTTCGGATCGAAAACGCGAGTTCCCTGCGCAAGCAGGAGATGATGTTCGCGATCCTGAAGACTCTGGCCGAAAACGACGTATCGATCTTCGGCGAGGGAGTGCTGGAGGTGCTGCAGGACGGTTTCGGCTTCCTGCGCTCACCGGAAGCGAACTACCTCCCCGGTCCGGACGACATCTATGTTTCGCCCAGCCAGGTACGCCGCTTCGGGCTCCGGACCGGCGATACGGTTGAGGGTGAGATCCGCGCGCCCAAGGACGGCGAACGCTACTTCGCGCTGCTGCGCATCACCCACATCAATTTCGCCGACCCCGCCGAGGTCCGCCACCGCATCAACTTCGACAACCTGACGCCGCTCTACCCCGAAAAGAAGATGATGATGGAAGTCGAGGGCTCCGGCGGCAAGGACTTGACCTGCCGCGTCATCGATTTGATTGCCCCGATCGGCAAAGGGCAGCGGGCCCTGATCGTGGCCCAGCCGCGCACGGGCAAGACGGTGATGCTGCAGAACATCGCGCACGCGGTCGCGCAGAACCACCCGGAGTGCTACCTGATCGTCCTCTTGATCGACGAGCGGCCGGAGGAGGTCACCGATATGGCGCGCTCGGTCAAGGGCGAGGTGATCAGCTCGACCTTCGATGAGCCGGCGGCCAGGCACGTTCAGGTCACGGAGATGGTGCTGGAGAAGGCGAAGCGGCTGGTCGAGCACAAGCGCGACGTCGTGATCCTGCTCGATTCGATTACCCGGCTCGCGCGCGCCTACAACACCGTCGTGCCGTCGTCGGGCAAGGTGCTGACGGGCGGCGTCGATGCCAACGCGCTGCAGCGGCCGAAGCGCTTTTTCGGCGCCGCGCGCAACATCGAGGAAGGCGGCTCGCTGACGATCATTTCGACCGCGTTGATCGACACCGGCTCGCGCATGGACGAGGTCATCTTCGAGGAGTTCAAGGGGACCGGCAACTCGGAGATCGTGCTCGATCGCAAGCTCGCCGACAAGCGGACTTGGCCTGCGATCGACATCACCAAGTCGGGCACGCGCAAGGAGGAGTTGCTGGTCGAGAAGCCGACACTCGCCAAGATGTGGGTCCTGCGCCGGGTGCTGATGCCGATGGGTGTCGTCGACGGGATGGAGTTCCTTCTCGATAAGCTCCGCAGCACCCGCAAAAACAGCGATTTCTTCGAGTCGATGAATACTTAAGGGCAGGTTGCGGGAACTGCCGACGGCAACAAGTCCGCCAAGCGCGGTTACGGCATCAGCAGCGTCGAGCCGGTCGTCTTGCGCGCTTCCAGATCGCGGTGTGCTTGCGCCGCATCCCGCAAGGGGTAACGCTGATTGACCTCGATGCGGACCGCGCCAGCCATCACCACTTCGAACAGTGCCTGCGCGCTTGCGACCAGATCGGCGCGCTTGGCCGTGTAGGTCATCAGCGTTGGCCGGGTCAGGAACAGCGAACCCTTGGCCGAGAGCAGCCCCGGCTCGAACGCCGGCACGGCGCCGGACGCATTGCCGAAGCTCACCATCATCCCCATCGGCTGAAGGCAATCGAGCGAGCCCATGAACGTGTCCTTGCCGACCGAGTCGTAGACGACCGCGACGCCGGCGCCGCCGGTGAGTGCCCGCACCCGGTCGACGAAGTTCTCGCTCGTATAGAGGATGGGATGATCGCAGCCGTGCGCGCGCGCAAGCTCGGCCTTATTCGGTGAGCCGACTGTGCCGATGACGTTTGCGCCCAAGTGCTTGGCCCACTGGCAGACGATCAAACCGACCCCGCCGCTCGCCGCGTGGACGAGGATCGTATCGCCTGCCTTGACCGCGTAGGTGCGGCGCAACAGGTATTCGGCCGTCATCCCCTTCAGCATCATCGCCGCCGCGTGCGCGTCGTCGATCGTGTCCGGCAGGGCGATCAGGCGATCCGCCGGCATCAGGCGCATCTCTGCATACGCTCCGGCGGGTGGGCTGGCGTAGGCGACGCGGGTGCCAACGGCGAGATCGCTCACGCCCGGCCCGATCGCTTCGACGACGCCCGCGGCCTCCAGCCCGATGATCGCCGGCAGTGCCGGCAGCGGGTACAGCCCGGTGCGGTGGTAGACGTCGATGAAGTTGAGCCCGATCGCGGTGTGGCGCAGCCTCACCTGCCCAGGGCCGGGATCACCAACGGTGACCGCCTGCCAGCGCAGGTTCTCGGGGCCGCCGGTCTCAGAGAGAACAAGTGCGTGCGGCATGGGCGTGTCCTTTCCGGGCCGGCGTCGAGCGCGAAGGCACCGTCACGGCGGCGCCTTCGTGCCGCAACAGCCACGCCTTGGTGTCGAGTCCGGAGCCGCCGGAGTAGCCGGTCAGGCTGCCGTCGGCGCCGATCACGCGGTGGCATGGGATGAGGACCGGGATCGGGTTGGCGGCACACGCTCGCGCGACCGCCCGCGGTCCGCTCCCTAGTTCGGCGGCGAGCACCGCATAACTCCGCGTTTCGCCGAAGGGGATGGCGGCAATCAATGCCCAGACGCGGCGCTGGAACGCGGTGCCGGCCGGCTTGAGCGCCACGCTGAAGTGCCGCAGGCCGCCTTCGAAGTAGGCGTCGAGTTCATCGACCGCCGTCCGAACGAGCGGATTCAACAGGCCGCACGCGGCTTCACCCCAGTTCAGGGCGACGATTGCGCCGTCATCGGCCGTTACTGTCAGCGGACCGAGCGGGCTCAAGCAAGTGGCATGGCTCATGTCTGGTTCTCTATCCTGTAACAAGCGCGTTGTGCAAGGCGGAAGCATCGGTGAGCGGCAAGCTGCAGGTGCCGCCTTGGCAGACGTACGCGGTCGGTTGTCCGTCCAGCGTCGTCTTGCCGTGCGCCGGATGGCCAAGCGGCAACTCTGCACCCGGCGGCAGCCGAGTCACGGCGGCGAGCGGCTGGGCGGCAGCGGCTTGGGCCAGTGCGATCGCGGCCGGATCGTCCTTCACCCCGAGCACCACCACCTGCAGCGCCCGCTCCAGGGTCTCCCAGCCGGTCAAAAGGCCGGGGATCGAGAGCAGGTATTGGATCTTGTCCGAGGAGAACAGTCGCACCAAGCGCTCCGCGCGGGCGCGGTAGGCGTCCTCACCGGTGAGCAGATAGAGGCGCGCCAGCACGTCGACCATGGCGCCGTTGCCGGACGGGACGGCATGATCGGCCACGAGCTTGGGCCGGTTGATGACGTCAAGCGTATCATCGGCGGTTTGGTGATAACCGTCGCCGGCCGCATCCCAATAATGGCGGTCAGCAACGGCGACCCAGGTGCGCGCAGCCGCGAGGTATTCGGCCGTCCCGGTCGCCTCGTAGAGGGCGAGCGCAGCGGTGCTCAACGCGGCATAGTCCTCGATGACGGCCGGGTGGCGCGCCTGGCCGGCGCACCAGGTGTGGCGCAGCCGACCGTCGAGCAGCATATGGCGGCTGACGAAGGCGAACGCCTGTTGTGCCGCCGCGAGCCATGCCGGCTCATCGAAGGCGACCGCGGCATGCGTCAGGCCGGTGATCATCATCCCGTTCCAGTCGGCAAGCACCTTGTCGTCGCGGCCGGGCGGCACGCGCTTTCGCCGCACCGCGAGCAGCCGTTCGCGCGCCCTGGCGAGGGCGGCTTCGTCGACGGGGAGGCCGGCGCGGGCAGAAGCCGTGCGGTTGAGGATGGTCATCCCCTCCCAGTTGCCGCCGCGGCGCACATCATAGGTGTGGCAGAAGGTGTCTGCCGCGTCGCCGAGCACGGCTTCGATCTCGGCCCGCGACCAGACGTAGTATTTCCCTTCCACGCCTTCGCTGTCGGCATCAAACGCGGAAGCAAACGCAACCGTGCCGTCGTCCGGGTGCTCGACGCGCAAATCCGCAAGCACCCAGGCGATCGTCTCGCGCACGCGCTGGGCGTACAGCGGACTCTTGGTGGTCTGCCACACTTCCGTCAGGAGGTCGACCAGAAGCGCGTTGTCGTACAGCATCTTCTCGAAGTGGGGCACCAGCCAGTGCGTATCGGTCGAATAGCGCGCGAAGCCGCCGGCCAAATGATCGTAAATGCCGCCTTGGGCCATCTCGTCGAGGGTCAGCGTCACCGCCAGCTTCAGCATCGGTGCGCCGGTCCGCATAGCGCTGCGCCACAGGAAACGGAAGAACACCGGCTGCGGGAACTTGGGCGCTCCCGGCGTGCCGCCGGTCAGCGGATCAACCATCCTCAGCGCACCGGCGGCGACCTCGTCGACCAGCGGGCGTGACAGGCCCTGTCCCGGCTCCGGCTTGGCCATCCGCGCCATTGCCTCGCTCAAGGCCTCGACGTTCTTGCCGACCTTATCCTTGTCCGTGTGATAGACGTGGGCAACCTGGCGCAGGATATCGGCGAACGCGGGTCGGCCGTAGCGCGGTTCCGGCGGGAAGTAGGTGCCGCCCCAGAACGGCCGTCCGTCGGGGGTGAGGAACATCGTCAGCGGCCAGCCGCCCTGCTCGCCAAGCAGCGCCAGCGCGGTCTGGTAAATGGAATCGACGTCGGGGCGCTCCTCGCGGTCAACTTTGATGTTCACGAACAGATCGTTCATCAGCCGCGCGGTCTCGGCCCGCTCGAAGCTCTCGTGCGCCATCACATGGCACCAGTGGCACGCCGCGTAGCCGACCGAAAGCAGGATCGGCTTATCGTGCTCGTGCGCCATTTTCAGCGCCGCTTCGCCCCACGGCTGCCAGTGAACCGGGTTGTCTTTGTGCTGAAGCAGGTAAGGGCTGGTCTCGGCGGCGAGAAGATTGCTTGACATGGCGGCGGACTCCGTGCGTTTTGCTCGCCGATTCGGGCGGGCAGGCGCTCGTCGCCTGCAGCCTCTAAACTTTGGGCTGGAGCGCTCCAGCGGCAAGCGCGATTTCGCGCCGGCCGAGAGAGGATCCAACCCCCGCGGAGACTCTTCGAGCATGAAAGTCCACGTCGATATCGATTGCACGCCGGAAGAGGCGCGCGCGTTGTTCGGTCTTCCCGACGTTCAGCCAATGCAGAACGCCCTGATGAAGGAGATCGAAGTCCGTATGAAGAAGGCGCTGGGGGCGATGGAGCCGGAGGCGCTGGTGAAAACGTGGCTGCCGGTTAGCATCCAGGGCTTCGAGGAGTGGCAGAAGTTCGTTTGGTCGCGCCTCACCGGACGGACCAAGGCGGAGGCCGACGACCGCAAGGACGCGGCCGATTGATGTCGGAGCGCGCTGCGCGGTCCTACTACCGCTGTCACGTCTTCTGCTGCACCAACGAACGCCCAGCCGGGCACGCGCGCGGCTCGTGTGCCAAGCGCGGCAGCCCGCGCCTGCGGGATTACCTGAAGGCGCGCGTCAAGGAACTGGGGCTGGACGACGTCCGCATCAACACCAGCGGCTGCCTTGACCGCTGCGAGCACGGGCCGACGATGGTCATCTATCCGCGCGGTGTGTGGTACCACTACGAGAGCCGCGAGGATGTCGAGGAGATCCTGGCCCGGCACCTGATCGAGGGCGACGTGGTCGAACGCCTGCTGCTGCCGGACCGTGATGCCGAAGCGATGGCAAAGGCACCGTCGCCATCAACCGCTTGAGGTACGGGCGGCGGGCGCGCCGAAGAGGACGGCGGCGTGATGCCGGCGGCAACCATCTTTGCGCTGGCTTCGGGGGCAGGGCGCGCCGGGATCGCGGTGATTCGCATTTCGGGGCCGAGCGCACTGGCGGCCCTTGAGGGCCTGAGCGGTTGCAGCGGTTTCCTGCCGCGGCGCGCCCGGCGGGTGCATCTGCGGGCGGCGGATGGCGGGCGGCTCGACACCGGGATCGCGCTTTGGTTTCCGGCTCCGCACAGTTTCACCGGTGAGGATGTCGCCGAGCTGCACGTGCATGGCGGCCGCGCCGTGATCGCCGACGTGCTGGCGGCGCTTGGCCGCTGCGCGGGCCTGCGG
>JBATPX010000088.1:0-53130 GCA_049291695.1 Defluviicoccus sp. | reverse complement strand
GCCGGGGGTCGTCCCCGCCGGCGCCCGCAGCGGCCGCGGCGCGATTGCGCTCAAGACCGGCACCAGCTACGGCTTCCGCGATGCCTGGGCGTTCGGGGTCACGCGCGAATTCATTGTCGGCGTTTGGGCCGGGCGGGCGGACGGCACGCCGAGCCCCGATCGCCTGGGCCGCGATGCGGCGGCCCCGGTGCTGCAGAAGGTGTTCGATCTGTTGCCGGTGATACCCTCGCCCGTCACGGCCGCCGGGCCAGGCGACAGCCCGCCCGCGCTTCTGCGCCGGCTCGACAGCGCACCGGCCGTAGCCGGCGGCATCCGCATGCACGATCCGCACCGGCTGCGGCTGGTCTATCCCGTTTCCCGCAGCACGATCGCGCGCGATGGCGAGCGGATGCCGCTCGGTCTCATCGCCGCGGGCGGACGCCGGCCCTTGAGCTGGCTGGTAGACGGCCGGCCGCTCGTGACAGGCGCTGCCACGCGCGATGCGGAATGGCTGCCGGAGCGCGCGGGACAGGTCCGCATCACCGTCCTCGATGCCGACGGCCGCAGCGACAGTGCGGTGATTGACGTGCGCTGAAGGTTCAGGTGCGGCCGATGACGGTGACCTCGACCGTGCGCCTGCGGCGATGGATGTCGTGATTGATCAGGACCACCTGCTGCCAGGTGCCGAGCCGCAGGGCGCCGTTGCGGATCGGCACCACCTGCGAGGGGCCTAGCAACGCCGCCTGGACATGGCTGTGGCCGTTGCCGTCGTGCCACGTCATCTCGTGCGCGTAGCTCATGTTCGGTGGCGCGAGACGCTCGATTGCCCGCTTCAAGTCCTCAACCGCGCCCGGTTCGTACTCGATCGTCGTGATCGAGGCGGTCGAGCCGAGGGCACAAACCTGAGCACTGCCCTCGCGCACCCCTGCGGCAGCGACGATGCTGCTGATCGCGCCGGTGATCTCGGCGATGTCGGGGCCGGCCTGGAGTGCGACCTCGAAACTGTCGCAGTGCACCGCCACATCCGTTGCCATTGGCTGCCTCATCGCTGACACGCGTTAGAGGCTCCGAGGCTAACACGATCGCCGGCACCTCCCAACCCGCGGCGTCGGATTAACCGTTTGTTAATCGCTCTCAGGCTATTCCTGGGTGCATTGCCCGGCTCTCCAGGCGCAGACGCCGCTATCCCTTTCTCGCACCAGCGGAGAATGAACGTGTCCTTCGATCAGATTGTTGCCCCGGTCATCGCCCCGGCCGCCACGCTGTTGGCGATCGCCATCACGTTCCTCACGTTTGCGGCTTATTGGTCCTGAACCCCGGCGCAAAGGCTGCGGGCCGGCCGCCGGCGGTGTCTGCAGGATTTGTTCGCCGCAAGCGTGCGGGCAGCTTGAGCAGTGTGCCGGAGCAGCGCGCTGGCGGTTGCGGCCATGGCCGAGGACGATCGATTCGACGCTCGCGTCAGCGGTCGTTATCGGTTGGCACGGCGCCGCCGGCCGCGCGCATGCCGCTGATCAGGCCCTCGATCTGCTCGTCCGTCAGGTCGGCCAGCCGATCAACGGCGCGTGCCCATTCCGAGGCGTGCGACCAGTCATGGTCGTAGACGACACGGCCGATTCGTTGCAGGTCCACCATCGTTCCCCTAAGCCTCTCGACGGCCCTTGCGGCGCACATGCTGCCGCCCGCCGTCCGTACCTGAGGCGAAGGTGACCCAAAAAGGTTAAGGGGCCGTGAAGCGCCGCGGCAGCACGCCGGCGCACCGGGCGCGGCCGGCACGCGTGTGCCCCTCGAAGGAGAACCGCCACCGTGAAGACCGCGGGCTACAGGACTTCCAGCACCCGTTCCGGCGGTCGCCCGAGCCGCGCCGCGGTCGCGGTGACGGCAATCGGCCGCTCAATCACGGCCGGATGTGCGACCATCGCCGTGATGAGCGCCGTCTCATCAAGGGCCGGATCGTCGAGCCCGGCTTGCGCCGATTCTTTCGCTCGCAGCAGTTGACGCGGCGTCATGCCCATGAGCGCCAGGATGCGGCGCAGCTCATCCGCCGACGGCGGCGTCTTCAAGTACTCGATGATCGCCGGTTCGACGCCCCGCGCCCGCAGCAATTCCAGGGCCCGGCGCGACTTGCTGCAGCGCGGGTTATGATAAAGGGTCACCGTCATGTCCCAGCGATTCCTTCGACCTCACTACCGACCTCACTGGGCGCCTGAGGAAGCCGCTGGTTAAGTGCGAATGCGCCGAAGCTACGAGCGCGCCCACTCACGCGCACAAAAAAGAAGCAGCGCGCACCTCCCGGCGCCGCTGCCACTCACATCTGTCAACGTTTCTTCGTTGATTATATGACGCTTGCGCGTTCCTGTGTTCCTATCCAACTTCACGCCGGCCCGCGGGACGCTGCACCTGCTTGATCGCTCATGCTAATGCACCCACGACGTTATTTTCGCTGATTATACGAGTTACGCTGGCAAAAACAATTGCTGCGTTCATCTTCACGAAAGATTTTTGTGGGCGCGCCGCCTAAACCGGCACCGGCAGCGCCTTGAAGACCCGCAAATGGGGGCGCGCCGAAGAAGCAGCGAGGGCGTGGATGCATGCACCAGGAGGACGTCGATGAACGAGCCGATCCCTTATGAGAAATGGTTGGGGGTCTGGACACTTTACTGCCGGGAAGTGCGGCGGTTCGCCAAGGTGTACAACCAAACGGTGCTGGCTCCCGTCGTCACGACCCTGCTGTTTCTCGCCATCTTTGCCGTCTCCCTCGGCCGGTCGGTGGACGCCGTCGCCGGCGTGCCGTTCATGGAGTTTCTCGCACCCGGCCTGATCATGATGGCCATCACACAGAACGCCTTCGCCAACACGTCATCCTCGCTCATTATTGCGAAGATCCAGGGCAACATCGTCGACACCCTGATGCCGCCCTTGAGCGCGCACGAACTGACGCTCGGCATTGCGCTGGGCGGCGTCACCCGCGGGGTCGCGGTCGGCATCGCCGTCTCGGTGGCAATCCGGCTGTTCGTGCCGATGGGCCTGCACAATGCCTTTTTTCTGATCTATCATGCCGTCGCCGCGTCACTGATGTTGTCGCTGCTCGGCATCGCCGGCGGCATCTGGGCGGAGAAGTTTGATCACATCGCCGCGATTACCAACTTCATCGTGACGCCGCTGTCGTTCCTTTCCGGCACGTTCTATTCGCTCGAGCGGCTGCCGGCCACCGCCCAATGGCTCGCGCACGCCAACCCGTTCTTCTTCATGATCGACGGCTTCCGCTACGGCTGTATCGGCCGCTCCGATGCCGACCCGGTGCTGGGCCTCGCCGTGTTGGCGGCGGTTGATGCCTGTCTCTGGGTACTGTGCCACTGGATGTTCGCGAGCGGCTACAAGTTGAAGACCTGAAGTGCCGTTGATCACGGCGGAGCGTTGACAAGGCTGCGAGCGCGCACTTAGATTTTGGTTTTTTACGCGAGGGTCGGTGCATGCACCGACCCCTTGCGTTTCAAGGGCTGGAACCGATGTCGGTCGCCCGCAATGCCCGGAGGAGTAATGACGCCGCCGCTGATGGCGACCTATGACCGCCTCGATGTCACGTTCACACACGGCACGGGAGCGCGTCTCTTCAGTGAGGACGGCCGCAGTTTCCTCGATTTCGCAGCCGGCGTGGCGGTGAACGTGCTTGGCCATTGCCACCCGCATCTCGTCGACAGCTTGTGCCGGCAGGCGGAGAAGCTATGGCACTGTTCGAACCTGTACCGGGTCCGCGAGCAGGAGCGCCTCGCGCAGCGGCTTGTCGACGCCTCCTTCGCCGATGCCGCCTTCTTCTGCAACTCGGGCGCCGAGGCGATCGAATGCACGATCAAGCTGGCGCGCAGGCACCAGCACACGATCGGCCGGCCCGAGCGCTATCGGATGGTCGTTTTCGAGGGGGCGTTCCACGGCCGAACCCTGGCAGCGGTCGCAGCGGGCAGCTCGGCCAAGCACCGGGACGGATTCGGACCGGTGATGGACGGCTTCGACCACGTTCCGTTCAATGACCTTGCAGCCGTCGAGGCGGCCTGCGGCGAGGCAACCGCCGGCATCCTGGTCGAGCCGATCCAGGGCGAGGGTGGCATCCACCTGGCGACGCCGGAGTTCCTGCGTGGCTTGCGCGCGCTCGCCGACCGGCATGGGATCGTTCTCTGCTTCGACGAGGTTCAGTGCGGCTTCGGCCGCACGGGCCGGCTGTTCGCCCACGAGTGGGCGGACGTCAAACCGGATGTCATGGCGCTCGCCAAGGGATTGGGCGGCGGCTTCCCGATCGGCGCCTGCCTTGCGACGGAGAGCGTCGCAGCCGCCTTGACCCCCGGCAGCCACGGCAGCACCTTCGGCGGCAACCCGCTGGCGTGCGCCGTCGCCAACGCGGTCCTTGACGTCGTCCATGACGAGGGCTTTCTCGCCCGCGTGCGCAGCCTGGGCGCGCTCCTGCATCAACGTCTGGCACGCCTGCCCGGCTTGTTCCCCGGCGTCATCACCGATGTTCGCGGCCTCGGTTTGATGCTCGGGCTGAAGTGCGCCCCCGCCAACCGCAGCGTCGTCGAACGCCTGTTCGCCAACGGCCTGTTAACGGTGCCGGCGGCGGATAACGTCGTGCGCCTGCTGCCGCCGTTGTCCATCGGCGTCGCCGAGATCGAGGAGGCGGCCGGGATTGTCGAGCACACCTGTGCGCAGCTCGTTGAGAAGGCAGCATGAAACGCGCACACGCGAGAACGCGACGATGACTGCTCCCCGCCACTTCCTCGACATCGACCTGCTCGACGGAAGGACATTGAGGGGCATCCTCGATCTGGCGGCATCCATCAAGCGCAGCGCCCACCCCAACCATCGCAAGCCCCTGCTCAAGGGCAGGACGCTGGCGATGATCTTCGAGAAGCCCTCGACGCGGACTCGGGTGTCGTTCGAGGTCGGCATGCTGCAGTTGGGCGGCCATGTCGTCACCCTGACCGACGAGAGCACTCAGCTCGGCCGCGGCGAGACGTTTGCCGACACCGCGCGCGCGCTGTCTCGCTATGTCGATGCGATCATGATCCGTACCAACGATCATGCAAAGCTGATGGAGCTGGCGCACAACGCCGCCGTCCCGGTCATCAACGGCCTGACCGACCACTCGCACCCCTGCCAGCTGATGGCCGATATCATGACCTACGAGGAGCACCGCGGCTCCATCACCGGCAGGACGGTGGCCTGGAGCGGCGATACCAGCAACGTCGCCCGCTCCTGGGTGCATGCCGCGGTCCGCTTCGGTTTCCGGCTGCGCCTCGCCTGCCCCGCGGATCTGCGCCCCGGTCCTCTGCTCGCATGGGCCGAACGTGAAGGCGGCAGCGTCGGCTTCACCGCCTCGCCGCGCGAAGCGATCACCGGCGCCGATCTGGTGGTCACCGACACCTGGTTCTCGATGGGGATGGCAGAAGGCGAAAGCCGGCAGCAATTGCTGGCACCCTATCGGGTCGACGAGACGCTGATGGCGCTGGCCAAACGGGATGCATTGTTCATGCACTGCCTGCCCGCGCATCGCGATCAGGAGGTTTCCGCCGGCGTGATCGACGGCCCGCAGTCAGTCGTCTGGGACGAGGCGGAAAACCGGCTGCATGCACAGAAGGGCATCCTTGCCTGGTGCATCGGCGCGCAGGCTGCCGAACGGCGCATGTCGGTCGCCTGATGCACCTTTCGGCTCCTGCTTCCGATTTCGTGCAGCCGTTTCAGATCGAGGGTCTGGGCTTGCGCGGGCGCCTCGTCCGCCTCAGCCCGGTTGTCCGCGCCGTTCTCGCCCGGCACGACTACCCGCCCGCGGTCACGGCGCTGATGGCAGAGGCCCTGGCGCTCAGCGCGGTCCTTGCCAGCGCGCTCAAGTACGAAGGCGTGTTTACCTTGCAGCTGCGCGGCGATGGGCCTTTGAGCCTCGTCGTCGTCGACATCACCAGCGCCGGCGACATGCGCGGCTACGCGCGGTGCGACACTGCCCGGCTCGGCGACACCGGACCCGCGGGCACGGCGTCCGTCCCGCGGTTGATGGGCGCCGGGACGATGGTGTTTACCGTCGACCAGGGACCACGGACCGAGCGCTACCAGGGTGTCACGGCTCTCGAAGGGGCAAGCTTGAGCGAGTGCGCACACGCCTATTTCCGCCAGTCAGAACAGGTGCAGACCGCGATCATGCTGGTCGCTGCCCCGGAGCCGGACGCCGCCGATGACGACGCGACCACAGGCGCCCGCGCCGCTGCACTCATGATCCAACGCCTCGCTGGCCCGGACGACGGCGATGCGAGTGCGGACGAGAACTGGCGCCGGGCTGTCGTCCTGATGAGCAGCGTCAGGGCGGAGGAACTGCTGTCGCCGGTGCTCTCGCCCGCCGAGGTCCTGTTCCGGCTGTTCCATGAAGACGGCGTCCGGTTGTTCCGGCAACGGCCGTTGCAGGCCGGCTGCCGCTGTTCGCAAGAAAAAGTCGAACGTCTCGTCGCTACTTTTCCCCGCGCCGAGATCGCGGCCATGGCGGACAATGGCCACATCGCCGTCACCTGCGAGTTCTGCAAAGCGGTCTATACCGTCGCCGCGGCCTGAGGCCGTCCCCAGAAGCGATCTCGGCATGGACACGATCGCCTGAGGCGTGCTTCAGTACGCAGCGCGCAACAGGCCGAAGGCCGTCGACCAGCGGCCGAAGAACACCGCTCTCGCAAGGGGACAGACGATGCAGATCCCGCTGCACATCGATTTTCAGAACATGGATCCCTCGGAATTCGTGGAGAAGCGAATCACTGAGCGGGTCGCGAGGCTCGAACATCACGCCCTGCATATCACCGGCTGCCACGTCACGGTTGAAGCACCGCACCACCATCATCACAAGGGCAACGAATATCGGATCCGGATCGTCCTCCACGTCCCCGGCCATGAAGTGGTGGTCAGCCGGGAGCCGGGTACGGCCGGCGCCCACACCGACGTCTATGTCGCCATCCGCGATGCCTTCGATGCCGCCGAGCGGCAACTCAGGGACCGCACCGCCCGCGTCCGCGGCGATGTCAAGACGCACGAGCCGCAGCTGCAGGGCACGGTCAGCCGCATGTTTGTCGACAAGGGCTACGGTTTCGTCACCTCCACTGACGGACGCGAGGTCTACTTCCACAGGAACAGCGTCGTCGAGGCGGCCTTCGACGACTTGACCGTCGGCCAACCCGTGCGGCTCGCCATTGCCGAGACCGAAAGCGCCGAAGGCCCGCAAGCGACGACGGTGCGGCCGATCCGACCCATGCAGATGGTCCCGGAGGGGCGATGACGGTGCGCGCCTTGGATCTCCTTTCGCGCAAGCCGATCCCGCCCGGGGACCGCTTGATCGTGGCGCTTGATGTCCCTTCGCCCGACGAAGCGCGCGCCCTGGTCGAACGGCTGGGCACGGCGGTGGGGTTCTACAAGGTCGGCCTTGAGCTGTTCATGACTGGCGGAGCGTTCGCGCTGATCGACTGGCTGCGCGCCCGCGGCGCGCACGTGTTCGTGGATCTCAAGTTCTTCGATGTACCGCAGACAGTCGCGTCCGCGGTCCGCCAGCTGGAGCGGACCGGCGCCACATTCGCCACGGTGCACGGCAACGATGCGATCCTTGCGGCAGCCGTGGCGGCGAAGGGAAACGTCCGCTTGCTCGCCGTCACGGTCCTGACCAGCCTCGACCAGGGCGATGTCGAAGCGCTGGGATTTCAGACCGACGTCGCCGCCCTGGTGCTCTCGAGGGCCAAGCGGGCGCTGGCGCTGGGGTGCGACGGCGTCATCTCGTCAGGGCTCGAGGCACGGGCACTGCGCAGCACGCTCGGTGAGAGCCTGCTCATCGTCGTTCCTGGTATCCGCCCGGTGCTCAACCGGCCGACCGATGACCAGAAACGGACCGTCGACGTCGAAGACGCCTTCGCCGACGGCGCCGATTATATTGTCGTCGGCCGGCCGATCCGCGATGCCGCCGACCCGCGCGCTGCGGCGGAAGCGATCCAGGCCCGCATCCGGGCGCTGTTCTGCGCACATTCAGCCTGAGCGCCGCGGCCCGTTTGCAAGACTGCAACGGCCGCGGGTGGTTTCCGGCACCGGCACCAATCCCCCTACCGTCCGCAAAAGATCTGCCTTAATGTCCGCACTTCCGCACGGCACGACGTCGGCAACCGGATACGCCCATGGCGAGCGAGCGATTCCAGGAATGTTCCCTTCTCTACCAAGTCAATACGCGCGTCTGGCTGACCGAACTTGCGGGCGAGCTGGGGCGCCCGGCGACGCTTGATGACATTGCCGATGCGGCACTCGACCGGATTGCCTCGCTCGGCTTCAAGTGGGTCTGGCTGCTCGGCGTCTGGCGCCTGGGTGAACGCGGACGGCAGATCTCCCGCGCGCGGACCGACTGGCGCGCCGAGTTCCGGCATATCCTGCCAGACCTCACCGACCAGGACATCTCGGGCTCCTGCTTCGCGATCACCGGCTATACGGTCGGGCCGACGCTCGGCGGGACGGCAGCCCTGGGGCGGCTGCGACGACGGTTGCGGGCGCGCAACCTCAGGCTGATCCTCGACTTCATACCCAATCACACGGCGCTTGATCACCCGTGGATCAAGGACCGTCCGCACTTCTACGTCACTGCCACGGACGCCGACCTGGCGCGCGAGGCGCACAACTATTGCCGCGTCGATACCCGTGACGGCCCGCGCGTGATCGCGCACGGCCGCGATCCCTACTTCCCAGGCTGGCCTGATACCGCGCAGCTCAACTACGGTGAAGCGGCGGTGCACGAGGCGATGCGGCAGGAACTGGTGAACGTCGCCGGCGTCTGCGACGGGGTCCGCTGCGACATGGCGATGCTGATGCTGCCCGAGGTGTACCGGCGCACCTGGAACATCGACATCGAGCCGTTCTGGCCGGACACGATTCGCCGCATCCGGCTGGACCAACCGGATTTCGTTTTCATCGCCGAGGTCTATTGGGATCTCGAATGGACGCTCCTGCAACAGGGATTCGACTATACCTACGACAAGCGCCTCTATGATCGCCTGCGCGGCCAGAATGCCATGAGCGTCAAGGAGCATCTCGGCGCCGATCAAAGCTTCCAGCGCAAGCAGGTACGCTTTCTTGAGAACCACGATGAGCCGCGCGCGGCTGCCGCCTTCCCGCCCAGCGTCCACGAAGCGGCAGCGGTGCTGACGTACCTGTCGCCGGGCATGCGCTTTTTCCATCAGGGCCAGATGGAAGGGCGCAAGATCCATATCCCGATGCATCTGTGCCGCGCGCCGGCCGAGGGGATCGATTCGGCAGTCCGCAGCTTCTACCAGCGGCTCTTGAAGGTGCTTCGTATGCCGGTCGTCCGCAGCGGTAGCTGGACCCTGCTGACGCTGGCTCCGCTGGACGATAAGGAAGACAGCAGCGACAGTGGTCGCGACATCATCGCGTCGGTCTGGTCAGGTGAGCAGCGGAACCGGGTTCTTGTGATCGTCAACTACACGCCGGAGCCAGTCTCCTGCCGCCTCGAGCTGCCGTTCCCGGATCTCCGGCGGCAGAAGGTGCGTCTGCGCGACCTGATGGGGACCGCGCGGAGCGAGGACGCGGGCGATGCGCTCGTGAAAGCCGGCCTCGCTCTCGATCTGCCGCCGTGGGGGTATTGCCTGCTGGAACTGTCGGTGATCGCACCCTGAGGGCAAATCAACGAGAAGCGTCAACGGAAACGTTACGAAGGGGCTGTAAAGTCGGCCGTTCAATGTCTTCGAGGTGCCGATGTCGCCCGACAAAGCCTACGAGATGGGCTACCGTCATATCGCCGATCTGGCCGAGATGAGCCGAATCGCCGATTTGATCGAAGATGAGCGCTTTTCCTCCTACGCGCTGGAACTGATGCAGGCGTGGCGGGCCGGCGCCATGGCCGCCCGTTTCATGGTCGAGAAAGAGGAAACGACCCTGCAATAGGCGGCCGGGCACCGCGCCTCAGAACCAGCCGTAGCGCAGTCCCGGAATGCGGCAGCCGCTGCGGCTGCGGTTATCGGTCACGCCGCACTGCGCCGTCAACGCGATGGTCAGGCGTCCCTCGCCGCACTGCGGCGGCCGGCCATAGAACCGATAGCCCGCAATCTGCTGGAGTTCTCGCGGCAGAGTGTCATTGTCGTTCCAGTAATCGATGTCCCACGACGGCTCCAGCATCGCCTCCAGCGACAACCCGAATTCGCGCAGCGCCTGATCGACGGCTGCCGCACACACATCCGCCCGCCGCGCCGCGGCGGAGCCACTCTGCAGGCCGAGAACGAGCGCGATGACCGTCAACGCGGTCATCAGCCGCCCGCCGCGGGCAACGCGACCGCGCCACCCCCCGGCGACAGCAGCGCAGCGCCCTTCAGTTGTTCTTTGCACCTTGCTTGACCCAATCGCGCAGGATGTCCTGCTGCGCCTTCAACAGTGGCCGCTGGTTATGCGGCATGCGCAGGCTGGCACTGGCGCGCCCTTCGATCAGCACGTTGAGGTTGCTCACCAGGGGCTCGCCCGGCACGATGATCGACCCGTGCTTGGTGCCCTTCATCAAGCCGTCGTACGAGGACAGATCAAGCCCGCTGGCCTTCAACCCCTCTCCCTCCCCCTGGTGGCAGGAGACGCAGCGGCTTTGCAGAATCGGCTGGACGTCGAGCCGGTAGCTCACTTCCTCGGCGGCCGACGCCTTTCCCCCGAACGTGACCGAGAGGCCCGCGGCAATGCAGAGCGCGGCTGTCACCGCGGCGGGCTTTTTCGTTGTGATCATGGTCCAATGCCCTATTTTCTTGAAATCGGTCAGCGGTACCAACCGCTCGACCACTGAGTCTATCACCGGTGCCGCCTTTTCCAAACGGCGATCACGGGCGATCGACAATGCACATCAGCGCAGCGCGGCGGCGATGTTCCCGCCATCGACGGTCAGGATCGCGGCGGTCGTGCTGCCAGCGCGCGCGAGACTGACGAACGCCTGGGCGACGTCGTCTGCCGTCACCTCCCGGCCTAACAGGTTGCCTTGCATGTACTCCTCGGGGCTGACGCCACGCGCCTCCGCCCGCTCGGCGATCATGGTGCCGGTCAAGAGCCCGCTGCGCACGCGATCGGCGTTGACCGCGCATGCGCGGATGCCGTCCCGGCCGTAATCGACGGCGTACTGACGCATCAGCGCCAGCGTCGCCGCCTTCGGCAGGCCGTAGGGGCCGAAGCCCGGCCCTGGGTTGATCGCCTGCTTGGAGACGTTGAACAGCAGGCAACCGCCGATCCCTTGCGCCCGCATGACGCGAACGGCGGCGCGGGCGACGAAGTGATGCGCCCAGAAGTTGAGCTCGAAACTCTCTCTCAAGGCCTGTTCTTCGACCTCGCCGATCCGCCCCTGCCAAGCGGCGCCGGCATTGGAGACGACGATATCGATCCCGCCGAAAGAGGCCGCGATCTTGTTGAAGGCGTTTTGAATCGCCTCCGGCTGGGTCACGTCGTAAACGAGCCCGAGCGCGCCGATCTTGCGCGCGCCCCCCTCCACCGCCGCTTCGTCGACATCGATGATGGCCACTTCCGCCCCTTCGGCACGAAACGCCTGGGCGGTCGCTGCGCCGATCCCCGAAGCACCGCCGGTAACGACGACGACGTGGCGCGCGAGCGGCCGTTCCTTGGCCGTGCCGAGCTTCGCTTGCTCCAGCGACCAGTACTCGATGTCGAACAGGTCGGCTTCATCGATCACCTGGTAGCGACCGAGCGTCTCGGCGGCGGTGATAACGTGGATGTTGGTCTCGGCGAGATCGGCCACGATGCGCGCTTCCGTGCGCGTGGCGCCGAGACCGAACAGGCCAAGGCCCGGCACCATGATGACACGCGGCGCCGGATCGAGTTTCTTCTTCGTGCCGGCGTGGCGTTCGTTATTGCGCTCGAAGTAGGCTTGGTAGTCGTTGCGATACGCCCGCATGGCTTCCTTTGCGCCGGTCACGAAGTCATCGAAGGCGGCCGTATCGGCCGGCGGCGTCAGCAGCGGCTTGGGCTTGATGCGGATGACGTGATCCGGTGTTGCCGTTCCCTCCTGGCCGTAGCGGTCGAGTTCAGTGCCGGCAACGAAGTCGAGGATTGCCGGCGAGGAGCGGAACTCGAGGATGAGGCGGCGGCAGGTCCCGTCCGGCTGCTCAAGCGCGGCGAGCCCGCGCAAGACCGGTGCAACCTGGCTCACCGGCGCGCTCCGCTCGGGCAGCCGGATCGGGTGGAAGGACTTGGGCCGCGTCCGGCCAACGGCTTTTGGCAAGTGCACACCCGCTACCGAGACCCGTGCTGCCGCCGCGATACGCCCTTCCGCCATCGTCACCTTGTCGATCATCCGCTCGTAGGCCTCGCGCGCGGTGGCGCCGAAGGTGAAAATGCCGTGCTTGAGCAGGATCATTCCTTCGACGCTCGGGTTCTCGGCGAACACCGCGGCCGCCTTCTTCGCGAGCGCGAAACCGGGCATGACGTAGGGGACGAGCGCCATGCTCTCGCCATAGACCTCGCGGCAGAGCGCCTGGCCGTTCGGCTGGTCGGAAAGCGCGAGAACGGCATTTGCATGCGTGTGGTCGATATACTTGTGCGGCAAGAATGCATGCAGCAGCGTCTCGATCGAGGGGTTGGGCGCGCCCGGATCGAGCAGGTTCGCGCGCTGGATGCGCACCATCTCCTCGTCGCTTAGGGTCTCGACGTTGACGAGTTGCTGCAACGGCTTGAGGCGCACCGCCGGCAAGCCGGCGGGCTCGATCGAAGCCATGTCCCAGCCGGAGCCCTTGACGCACAGGACCTCAGCCTCCTCGCCGACGAGGTCGTGGATGACTGTCTTGACCGAGGTGTTGCCGCCGCCGTGGATGACCAGCTTGGGCTCCGCGCCCAGAAGCCGGCTTGAGTAGACGCGCAGCGCCAAGTCCAAAGGCGCACCCTGCTTGGTGTAACGCTCGATCGCCGCTTCCGCATCCCGGTCCGACCACCGGCTTTCCATCGGCACGCCCTTTCCCGCAGTTCCCGTGGAGAGGGATGACCCCATCCCTCCCTGATGTTTATATCGGGAGTTCCTGCTGGCCCCCAAAGCCAATCCGGCACGGCCCCGTTCGGGGGTTCCTGCCGGCCGCGCGCATTTGCTTTAACGCGCGCCATCAATTTGCTCTGATTGCGCCCTACAACGCTCGTTGGGAGGTGCGGCCGGTGTTGCGCCGTCGATCCTGATGGATTACTGCTCCAGCTGCTACGCGCTTTGAAAATTCGGCCCGACGCCCCCCATCAGCCATGGATACGGAGGATATTTCGAAATGCCTTTGAGCAATCGTTTCTTGGCCGAGTTTCTCGGTACCTTCTGGCTCGTATTCGGCGGCTGCGGCAGTGCCGTGCTCGCAGCCGCGTTTCCTGATCTTGGGATCGGCTTCGTCGGCGTCTCCTTCGCGTTCGGTCTCACCGTGCTGACGATGGCCTTCGCCGTCGGCCACATTTCGGGCGGCCATTTCAACCCGGCGGTAACGCTGGGCCTGTGGGTCGGCGGCCGCTTCCCCGCCAGCGAGATCGTGCCCTACTGGATTGCGCACGTGCTGGGCGCGGTTGCCGCGGCTGCCGTTCTATATGTCATCGCCAGCGGTGCG
Organism: Defluviicoccus sp.; assembly: GCA_049291695.1. Lineage (GTDB taxonomy): Bacteria > Pseudomonadota > Alphaproteobacteria > Rhodospirillales > Defluviicoccaceae > Defluviicoccus. The sequence goes on along the minus strand of JBATPX010000088.1, from coordinate 39,541 downwards.
CCCGGTTTCGATCTGGCCGGTGGTTTTGCGTCGAACGGCTTCGCCGAGCATTCGCCGGGCAAGTACTCCCTGCACGCGGCGCTGGTGGCCGAGGTCGTACTGACCTTGTTCTTCCTCGTCATCATTCTGGGGGCGACCGATGGCCGCGCGCCGGCGGGCTTCGCTCCGATCGCGATTGGCTTGGCGCTGACGCTGATCCACCTCATCAGCATCCCGGTGACCAACACGTCGGTCAATCCGGCCCGAAGCACCGGCCCGGCGCTGTTCGTCGGCGGCTGGGCATTGGCGCAGCTGTGGCTGTTCTGGGTTGCGCCGCTGATCGGTGGTGCCGCCGGCGGTCTCTTGTACCGTTGGCTCGGCGGCTCCGGCGCGAACAAGTAAGGAGAGCCTCCGCTCCGGAACGGTTGGGCCGTCGCATGTCGACCCGACCGTCCCGGTCGTCGCTGGCGGAGGAAGCGATCACAAAGAGAAGGGGAAGGCGGCGATCAGATAGAGTTCTTCGACGCCGCCGTTGTCCTCGTAGATGTTGGCATTCGAGATGTGGGCGAAGCTGATGCCGACGCGGATGCCGTTGTCGAACATGTAGGTCAGGCCGGCCCCGACGCGAAACTGGAAGACGCCGCCGAGATCCGACGAGTCACCCTGATGGTAGGCGCCCATGGCTGCCTGCGGCGTCAGCACGAAATCGCCGAACTTGATATCCATGTAGATGCCGCCGTAGCCGTACACGCCGCCATCGGCGTTGAAGATCGCACCGACAGCCGGACCGATGAAGCCGAGCTTGTCGCCGATGCGGAGCTCGACGCTGCCGCCCAGGGAGCGCTCGGATCCTGCTTCCTCGGTCAGCAGATCGTAGATGCCGACACCGATCTCGATGTAGTGCCGGTCATTACCGAGGAGTTGGACGCCGCCAAAATCGTGAAACACTTCCGCAACCGGCGCCGCCTCGGTGGAGTCGGTCACGGACGAATTGGCAGCGAGGATGACGGCGGGATCAGCCTCGAACGCGCTTTCGATCATGGCGGTGGCATCGGCCTCAGGCAGGGCAGCGTCCTCGGCCCGCAGGCCAGCGACAGAAGCGAGCGTGAAAGCCAAACCGACCGAGCCCGCGAGCAGCAACGACTTCATTTTATCCTCCGCTTCGATGACACAGGTGTCACGCATCCGGTCTGCGAAGCGGGGAGAGCGATCGTTGCGTGCGCGTTCGATCGGCTCTTTGTTAAGGATCTTCCGTCGACGGCGGCAGCGGGATGACGTCTTCAGGGGGCTATGCGAAAGGACCCCTTTGCCAATCCAACCGTCCGTCGATCTCCTCGCTTGCTACCTTAGCGTGCCTTCAATACAATTTATTCTAAAAAAAGGCGCGCTTTGGAGCTGTGCGGAGAATCACACGTAAAAGACGATTTTAGTTTTCTGTAAGCCTCCTATGATTGTCCATTAATATCGCCTGCAACTTCGTGCCATCCTGATCGCCGCCTGCGGGCGGTGAGCCGGCTCAGCGGTCCGGATAGAGGCTGCTCAGGCCTGCCTCCGAGGCAGGACAGACGCCGCGCTCGGTGATCAGCCCGCTGACAAGGCGCGCCGGCGTCACGTCGAAGGCATCGTTACGCGCGGGCGAGCCGGGCGGTGTCAGCATGACGGAAGCGATCGAGCCGTCGGCGGCGCGGCCGCTGATCGTCGTCACTTCCCCGGCATCGCGCTCCTCGATCGGAATCTCCCTGAGCCCGTCGCGGAGCGTGAAATCGATGGAAGGTCCAGGCGCCGCCACAAAGAACGGCACGCCGCAGTCGCGCGCCGCCAGGGCCTTGAGATACGTGCCGATCTTGTTGCAGACATCGCCGGTGCGCGTCGTCCGGTCGGTGCCGACGATGCAGAGGTCGACCAGCCCGCGCTGCATCAGATGACCGCCGGCGTTGTCGACGATCACCGTATGCGGCACCCCGTGCTGGCCCAGCTCCCAGGCGGTGAGGCCGGCGCCCTGGTTGCGCGGGCGTGTCTCATCGACCCAGACATGGACCGGCATGCCGGCATCGTGCGCGTGGTAAACCGGCGAAAGCGCCGTGCCCCAGTCGACCGTAGCAAGCCACCCGGCGTTGCAGTGGGTCAGCACGTTCAAAGGCCCCTGCCCGCCCTTGGCGGTCCAGGCATCGCGGAGCACCGCCAGCCCATGCCGGCCGATGGCAGCATTGGTGGCGACATCCTCCTCGCAGATCGAAGCCGCCCGATGCCAAGCCGCCGCAGCCCGCTCGGGAACGGGGATCGGCGCCAAGGTGGCCATCATCGTATCGAGCGCCCAGCGCAGGTTGACCGCGGTCGGCCGGGTGGCGATAAGGACCCGGGATGCTTCGGCGAGCGCGGCATCGCTGGCATCGTCGGCGGCGGCGAGGCAGAGCCCGCAGGCGGCGGCGGCGCCGATGAGCGGTACCCCGCGCACGCGCATCGCCCGGATTGCCTCGGCAGCCGCGGCGAGCGTTTCAAGCCGCACGATGGCGAATGCGTGCGGCAGCAGCGTCTGATCGATGATCTCGACCGCACGGCCATCGGCCGCGCGCCAGATCGTCCGGTACTGCCGGCCGCCGACCCTCACGACCTGCGCCCCCTCACGGCTCCCGCGGCAGCACCCGGCCGGCAACCGCATCGAGCTTCGCCACCAGCGCCGGATCGCGGGCGAACGGTGCGGTGATCAGCGCCTGACCCAGCGCCGTATGGCAGCCCTCCGGACACGACCCCGCGCGCAGTTTGAGGAGAGGGACCAGCCCCTTGACCAGCTCCCGCGCCTTCTCCGCGTTGTCCTTGAGAACGCGAATGATCGCCTCGACTGAAACGTGGTCGTGATCGGGATGCCAGCAGTCGTAATCGGTGACCATGGCCACGGTGGCGTAACAGAGCTCCGCCTCCCGCGCGAGCCGTGCCTCCGGCATGTTGGTCATGCCGATGACGTCACACCCCCACGACCGATAGAGGTTGGACTCGGCAAGGGTCGAGAACTGCGGCCCCTCGATAACGACGTAGGTCCCGCCGCGGACGACGGGAACGCCGATGTCGTTGGCAGCTTCCTCGATCGCATCGCCTAGGCGGCGGCAGACGGGGTGGCCCAGGCCCACATGCGCCACCATGCCGGGGCCGAAGAAACTGCGCGCGCGGCCTTGGGTGCGGTCGATGAACTGATCGACGATGACGAAGGTGCCGGGTGGCAGCGTCTCGGTCAACGAGCCGCAGGCCGAGAGCGAAATGACCTCGGTGACGCCTAAGCGCTTGAAAGCATCGATGTTGGCGCGGCTGTTAAGATCCGAAGGGGACAACGGGTGGCCGCGGCCGTGGCGGGGCAGGAAGCAGCACTTCTGATCGTCCACATAGCCCATGAGGATCTCATCCGACGGCGCCCCCCAGGGCGTCGCGACCGGCTGCCAGGCGGCGCCGGTGAGGCCATCGATCTCATAGAGGCCGCTGCCGCCGATGATACCGACCACGGGCGGTGTTCCGGGCGCGTTCATGCTCTCATCTCCGTCAACCAGGACTGACGCCGGAGATCCTTCCAGGTTCCGTGAGGCCGTGCAAGCCCGCGCCTGCGCCGGCAGTGGCTTGCTGGCGCGTTGTACGACCGCCGATCAGCCCGTGCTTGCTCAGGCGCTGGCGGAATTGGTGGTAGGGCAGTCCGAGAGCGTGCGCGGCAACCCGCTGATTGTTCGCCGCTGCCGCCAGGGCTCGCATCAGCAGTTCACGCTCGAAGCCCGCGACGGCTGCCGTGAAGCCGGCCGTGGGCAGAGCGCCGGTAACCGGTGCGGAGGACGCTCGCGGTCGTTCGTCTTGTCGCGGCTGCGGCCGGTAGGGCGACGCAAACGGGTCGAGTTCGATCGCCTCGATCAGCTGCTCCGACCGCGGCGCCCGGCAGACCGCCCGCTCGGCGACGTTCTTGAGCTCGCGCACGTTGCCGGGCCAGTCATGATCGAGGAGCGCCCGCGCGGCGCCGGGTGCAAAACCGGGGAAGCGCCGCCAGCCGAGTTCGACGGCAATCGAACGGCCGAAGTGATCGGCAAGTGTCAGGATATCGTCGCGGCGCGCGCGCAACGGCGGCAGCGTCAGCACCGCAAAGGCGAGCCGATCGAGCAGATCGTGGCGAAAGCGGCCCGCCTCGGCCGCCGCCCGCAGATCCTCGTTGCTGGCAGCGATGATGCGAACATCACAGCGCAAGGTGACGGAACTGCCCAGCCGCTCGAACTGGCCGTACTCGACCACGCGCAGGATCTTCTCCTGGACGCTCGACGGCGCGTTGGCGATCTCGTCCAGGAACAGGCTGCCGCCATCGGCACGCTCGAACCGGCCGGGGCGACGGCGAACGGCGCCGGTAAAGGCGCCGGCCTCGTGCCCGAACAGCTCGCTCTCGACCAGGGTTTCCGGCAGCGCGCCGCAATTGAGCTTCATCAGCGGCTGCGCCCAGCGGCCCGAGAGATAGTGCAAGCGGTCGGCGATCAGCTCCTTGCCGGTGCCGCGCTCGCCGATGACGATCACCGGCCGGTTGAGGACGGCGACCCGCGAGACCTCCTGCATCAGCTGCAGAAAGGCGGGCGACTGGCCAACGAGGGGCGGCAGGTCGGTGGGCACGCGGCATACCTTTGCGCATAAAGCTCATTCATTGATGATAAATGTTAACTCGTGACATAGAATGTCAACAGCTCGCCTGCAGATTTCCAGCGTGTCAAGGAAACAGCGTTGTTTTTCCGTGCAATAGCGAGATGTCGCGGATTGGCATGAGCGATGCAATCAGGTGAGCACGACTTACAGCACCCGGAGCACCGCTGGTGACCGGGTCAGGCAACGGGAGACCCTTGATGGGCATTTTTTCGCGACTGGCCGACATCGTGAACTCCAACATCAACGCCATCCTCGACAACGCCGAGGACCCGCAGAAGATCATGCGCCTGATCATCCAGGAAATGGAGGAGACGCTGGTCGAGGTGAGGGCGACCGCGGCGCGCGGCATCGCCGAGAAGAAGGACGTCGAGCGCCGGCTGGCGCGCCTGCAAGACGCGCAAGCGGAATGGGAGCGCAAGGCGGAACTCGCGCTGCGCCGTGACCGCGAGGACCTCTCCAAGGCGGCGCTGATCGAGAAGGCGCGGCTCGGCGAGACGGTGAAGGCACTCCTGCAGGAGCGGGACGCGCTGACGACCGCGCTCACCCATGGCGAAGCCGATATTGCCAAGCTCGAAGCGAAGCTGCGCGATGCCAAGACGCGGCAGAAAACAATGGAGGCACGGCACGAGACCGCCTCGAACCGCTTGAAGGCGCGCAAACACGTCTACGACGGCCGGGTCGACGATGCCTTCTCCCGCTTCGAAGCCTTCGAGCGGCGGATCGACGAGAAGGAGGGCCAAGCCGAGGCCTATGAGCTCGGCAAGACCCGCACCGTCGCCGAGGAGTTGGCCGACCTTGAAGGGGACGCTGGCATCGAGGAGGAACTGAAGGCACTCAAGGCGCGGGTGGCAAAGTCCGGGCTGAGCAGTTGATCTGCCGCGTGCATCCGACGAAAGGGACGTGAACGCCGATGATGGAGTTTCTGCAAACCCCGCTCATCCTGTTTCTCACGCTCGTCGCGCCGATCTGGATCATCAGCCACTACGTCACCAAGTGGCGGACGGCCAAGATCCTCTCGGCCGAGGACGAGAAGATGCTGCAGGAACTGTGGGAACTGACGCCAAAGTTGCAAAGCCGCATCAACACGCTGGAGCGCATTCTGGACGCCGAAGCGCCTGAGTGGAGGAAACAGGTATGACCGCGGGCAACAGCGACAACGGCCGGCCGAGCCCGAGCCGGCTTTACCGCAGCCAACGCTCGAAGATCCTTCTGGGCGTGTGCGGCGGCATCGCCGAGTACGTGGGCGTCGAGCCGTGGGTGGTGCGGGTGTTTACCGTGATCGCGGGGCTGATGTTCGCGCCGCCGACGCTGGCCGGCTACCTCATCCTGGCTTTCCTGCTGCCCAAGGCGCCGCAGGATCTGTACCGGAATGAGGGCGAGCAGCGTTTCTGGCGCGACGTGCGCATCGATCCGGCGCAGAAGTTCTCCGAGCTGCGCCACCGCTTCCGCGAACTGGAGCGGCAGTTGCAGCGGATGGAGGCGTACGTAACCTCCAAGAGCTTCCGCCTCAACCGCGAGCTCAAGGACCTGGAGCGGTAGGGGGCGTGCGGGTCCGAACCGGATAGATAGTAGACAGAATAGACCGGATAGATGGTTGACACGTCTCCGAGCGGGTCATGGAGGAGTGTCATGGGGTGGGGTGCTTCGGCGGAGCAGGCGAAGTTGGAATTTGTGGCGGACCGGAAGCGTGGTGGGATGACGATGGTTGCGCTGTGCGAAGCCTATGGGGTGAGCCGGGAGGCCGGCTATGAGCTGATACGCCGGTATGCGGCCGACGGGGTGCAGGGTCTGCGTCCGCGCTCGCGGGCGCCGCACCGGTCCGGCCGTGCGATGGCGGCGGCGATCGCCGAGGCCGTGATCGAGCTGCGCCGGGATCGGCCGCACTGGGGGCCGAAGAAGCTGCGGGCGGTCCTGGTTGAACGCCGGCCGGAGGTCAGCTGGCCGGCGCCGTCGAGCATCGGTGATCTGCTGCGTCGCGAGGGGCTGAGTGTAGCGCGCCGGCGTCGGCGCGCCGCCTTGCCTGTGAGCCGGCCGTTCGCTCCGGTGGAGGCGCCGAACGACCTGTGGTGCATCGACTTCAAGGGCTGGTTCCGCACGCGCGACGGGGTGCGCTGCGATCCGCTAACGATCACGGACGCTGATAGCCGTTACCTGCTGGAATGCCGGATCCTGCCGCCGACGCTGGCCGCGGTGCAGCCGGCGGTCGATCGGGTCTTCCAGGAATTCGGCCTGCCGCGGGCGATCCGCAGCGACAACGGCGCGCCGTTTGCCTCCAGCGGGGCAGGCGGCCTGAGCCGGCTGGCCGTGCATTGGCTGAAGCTTGGGATCGTGCTTGAGCGCATCGAGCCGGGTGCGCCGCAACAGAACGGGCGGCATGAGCGCATGCACGCGACGTTGAAGGCGGAAACGGCGCGGCCACCGGCCGACAGCGCGGCGGAGCAGCAGGCCCGCTTTGACGCCTTTCGCCGGGACTTCAATACCAACCGGCCGCACGAGGCGCTCGGGCAAGTCCCGCCGGTGCGCCGCTATCATCCTTCGCCGCGGCCGTTCCCCGATAAGATCGCGGAGCCGTGGTACGACCCCGATCACGCGACCCGGCGGGTCAGGCCCACCGGCGAGATCAAGTGGGGCGGCGATCTCGTTTTCGTCAGCGAGGCGCTCGCGGGGGAGACCGTCGGCGTCGCCGAAACCGAGGATGGCGACTGGATCGTCCGCTTCGCCGCCGTCGACCTCGGCCTGATCGATCGAGCCAGTAAAAAACTGCGCCGGTTTGCGGCGGCACGGCCGTGCCGCCGCAAACCTCAACCAGAACAAACCAAGGAAACTGTCAACCAAGTATCCGGTCCATAGTGTCAACCATGTCACCGGTTGCTCAGGTTGCTTCAGCGCGGCGCGCTTCCCCACGGTTGGATGACGACGACCGAAAGCGAGTTGTTGGGGCTGCCTTCGATCACCTTGTCGGACCAGATGAGGTAGACGAGCGTGTTGCGCGCGGTGTCGTAAAGCCTGGTCACCTGCACGGTCTTGAAGATGGCCGACGTGCGCTCCTTGAATACCTTGACGCCGCCGTCCTCGGTTTCCTTGATCAGCTGGCGCTTCAAGCCGTCATTCAGCACGATCGGCCCGCGCTGGCGGCAGGCGATCGAGGCCACCGACGGATCCTCCGCCAAGCCGACCGCACCGGACACGCCGCCCGTCTTCGGCCGGCTGACCCAGCAGGCGACGTTTGGCACGTCCGGGTCGTCGAACGCCTCGACGACGATCTTGTGATTGGGGCCGATAAATTTCCAGGTCGTACTGACGGCACCGATCTCATCGGCACCGACGGCCGCGGGCGCAACAAGCAGCAGCATCGTGAGCAGGCGAATGACGACACGCATGGCCAAGTCCACCCTCCCCTTACGCGCCGCACGTGCAGCGATACAGCCACCCACCCTACTCGCTCCGCGCCAACCGGGTCTTCATCGATTCGCTCGCGCGCACCAGCGCGGTGCGAATGCCGGGCTCCATTGCCGAGTGGCCGGCATCCGGAACAACGATGAAGCGCGATCCCGGCCATGCGTGCGCGAGTGCGTCCGAGCTCGCAATCGGGCAGACCATATCGTATCGGCCGTGGATCAGAATCGCCGGAACGCGCTTCAAGGCGCTGATATTCGCCAGCAGCTCGCCGTCGGCGAGAAACGTATCATGCATGAAGTAATGGGCCTCGATGCGGGCCAGCGCCAGGGCGGCCGCGTCAGCGTCGCCGCCGGCATAGCGCTGCACCTCGTCGCGCGGGAGCAGGTTCGAGCACGCGGACTCATAGTGGCACCAAGCCACCGCGGCCGGCAGATGAACGGCCGGATCCGGGTGTGTCAGCCGCCGGTAGTACGCCGTCAGCAGATCGGCGCGCTCGGCCGCGGGCAGAAAGCCGGTGAAGGCACGCCAAGCCTCGGGGAAGACGGTCCCCATGCCGTAAAGGAACCAGTCGATCTCCCGCCTCGTGCCGAGGAAGGAGCCGCGCAGGATGAAGCCCGCGCAATGCTCCGGCCAGCGGATGCCGTAGGCGAGTGCCAGCGTCGCCCCCCACGATCCGCCGAACAGGATCCAGCGCTGGATGTCGAGATGCCGCCTGAGCGTCTCGATATCGGCGACGAGGTGCAGAGTCGAATTGTCGGTCAGCTCGCCGTACGGGGTCGATCGGCCGCAGCCGCGCTGGTCGAAGATGATGATGCGATAGAAACGCGGATCGAAGAACCGGCGGTGCGCCGGAGAAGCGCCGGCACCCGGGCCGCCATGCAGGAACAACACCGGCTTGCCGCGCGGGTTGCCGGCCTGCTCCCAATGCATGACATGGCGCTCATCGAGCGGCAGCCGGCCGCAGGCGAACGGTTCGATCTCCGGGAACAGATCGCTGCGGTAGTGGCGAACGTCCATGGCTTGCGGTTTGGCTTCCTCCGTGTTCGTGATATTTAAGGCTGCAAAAGCCGGGTAGAAGCAAGTGCTCCTTTGCTCTCAGCCGCGATCTCGCGTTTTTTCGTTACGACGGTTGGCGCGGCGTGATGGCTGGGCGGCAATTGGCTGGCTCAAAGTGGCCCCGTTTGCGTTCATCGCGGCCGTGCTTCTCGTGCTGGCGGTTGCCCGCCTGGGCCTTGCCGCCCCGCCGTCGGCCGCGCCGAGCGCACGCGTCGTCGAGGTCATCGACGGCGATACCGTTGTCCTTGAGCGCGCCATCGACGGCGCGCGGGAGGTGCGCCTGGTCGGCCTTCAGGCACCGAAGCTGCCCTTGTCCCGGCCGGGATTCAAGACCTGGCCGCTCGCCGATGAGGCGCGGGCGGCACTCGCGGCAATCGCACAGAATCGCGAGGTCACACTGATCCGGACGGGCCAGGGCCAGGACCGGCACCGCCGGCTGCTGGCTCATCTTGAGCGCAGCGACGGCCTGTGGCTCCAGGGCGAGATGCTGCGGACCGGCTTCGCGCGGGTCTACACCTTCGCTGACAATCGCGGCCGCGCGCGCGAGATGCTCAGCCTCGAACGCGAGGCCCGGGCCGCGCGGCGCGGCATCTGGCGCCATCCCTTCTACGCCATCCGCAAGGCGGATGCCATCGACGACGCCGATATCGGCACCTTCCAGCTGGTGCAGGGGACAGTACGCAAGGCGGCGCGGGTCAAGAACCACGTCTACCTTAATTTCGGCGCCGATTGGCGAACGGACTTCACAATCAGCATCGCCGCCCGCGACCTGAAACTGTTCGAGCAGGCGGGCCTCGACCTCATCGCGCTCGAGGGTCGCACTGTGCGCGTCCGCGGTTGGCTCGACAGCTATAACGGCCCCGCCATCAGCGCCGACCATCCGGAACAGATCGAACTGCTTGATGGCCCGGACGGCTGAGCAGCGGCATCACGCGCCCGCCTCACGCGTCACTCGCCCTGCTGCAGCAACAGCCCGCGCATCCGCGCAATCTGCACCATGCGCAAGAAAAACAGCGTGCTGGCGAGCCCATACATGAGGTTGAGGGCGAACGCGAGGGCGGCCAAGTCCCAGCGCGCCGCATTCTCGAACAAGACCGCGCGCATGCCCTCGAACACGTGCACGGAGGGCAACGCAAGTGCAATCGGCAGCAGCCAGTCCGGCAGCACGCTGATCGGATAGTAGACGCCGCTCAATGGTGCCAGCGCGAACACCGCGACCCAGGCGAGGCTCTCAGCGCCGAGCCCGAACCTGAGCACGAGCGCGGAGATGGCAATGCCGACGCTGCAGCCGAACAGAAGCAGGTTGGCGAACAGGGTGGCGAGCACCGGGCCTAGCGCGAACACCGAGACGCCGAACAGCGGCACCGCAAGAAAGGCTGCCGGCAGCACGCTGATCACCGTCCGGATGAAGCTCATCAACCACAGCGCCGCCACCAGCTCATAGGCGCGCAACGGGCTTACGAACAACTGGCCCAGGTTGCGGGCCCACATTTCCTCCAAAAAGGTCACCGAGACGCCGAGATTGGCGCGGAACAGCACGTCCCACAACAGGACGGCGCTGATCAGCACGCCGGACGCCTGCGCCACCCAGCTCGAATTCTGCAGCATAAACGTGGTGATGAACCCCCATAGGATCATCTGCACGAACGGCCAATAGGCGAGTTCGAGCAGCCGCGGCCATGACCGCTTGAGCACGAACAGGTGGCGCAGCAGAAAGGCGCCGACCCGGCGAAAGGAGAAGACATCGCGCGCGGGCATCATGGCTCAGCTCCCGGCCGCGAACGCGGCATCGCGGCCGTGGCGGGCAACATCGAGAAACACCTCCTCCAAAGTCCGCCGGCCGTAGCGGCCGATCAGCTCCTGTGGCGAGCCGCGATCGACGATGCGGCCGTCGCGCAGCATCAGCACGGCATCGCACAGGCGCTCGACCTCGGCCATGTTGTGCGAGGCGATGAGGATGGTGGCATTGACGCGGCTACGGAAGGTCTCGATGTACCCGCGCACCCAGTCGGCGGTGTCGGGATCGAGCGACGCGGTCGGCTCGTCCAGCAGCAGCACGTCCGGATCGTTCAAGAGCGCCTTCGCGAGCGCGACGCGGGTGCGCTGGCCGGCCGAGAGATCGCCTGTCGGCCGGTCGAGGAACTGCGTCAGCTGCAGGTCGTGGGCGAGCACGCGGATGCGGTGCTTGAGATCGGTGACGCCGTAGAGCCATCCATAGACGGTCAGATTCTCGGCGACGCTCAAGCGCCGTGGCAGGTCGACGTAGGGCGACGAGAAGTTCATCCGGTGCAGGACGTCGTAGCGCCGTTTGACCATGTCGGTGCCGAGGACGTGCACACTGCCCGCGGTCGGCAGCACGATCCCCAGCAGCATCGACAGCGTGGTCGTCTTGCCGGCACCGTTGCCGCCGAGAAGGCCGGTCGTCGAACCGGTGGGGACGCTGAAGCTGATGCCGTCGACGGCGGTCAAAGCGCCGAACCGCTTGACGAGGCGGTCGGCAACGATGGCGTCGGCGGGCAGCACGGGCGTGGAGCGAGGCATGAACCGGAGCGGTTGTCGTGGGCGGACCAGGTACGGCTTGACCGGGCGGCGGGTGCCGGCCGATGGCCGCCGCACGCACGTCTCACTTCGCTTATGTGTCGCCGCTGCCGCGCCGGTTCAACCGCACATACTGACGCCGCTGCCGTGCCTCTGCCAGCAGCCGCTCGATATGGCGGCCTTGAAAGAGTTGCACGCCAGCGGCACGGCCGAAGGCCACGCCTTCGGCGCCCTCGACATGGCTCAAGATGAAATGCGCCGGACCCGTGCGCGCGACTGCGTCCTCAAGCCATGCCCGCCTCTCTGTGGCCTCCACCAGCATCAGCGCATCGAAGTGCAGTTTGAGGTAGTCGAGGCCGAGCCGGCCGCGGTCGACGAGGTCGAGCGTCCACAGCGTCAGGCCATCGAGACACAACCGATACCCCTTCGATTGCGCCAGCTTGCAGGCGAATTCATAGCTCTCCGGGTCTTGTGCGATGTCCTCAAGCTTGAGTTCGATGACGATGCAGCCGCGCCGAGCCGTAAACAGCTTTTCGTCGAAAGCGAAGAAGTTCTCGGAGAGCAACGTTGCGACATTGAGGTTAACGCTGATGTCGCCGCCGTCGAGCGGACCGCCGGGCTTTGCCAGCAGCGCCAGCATGCGCCGGTCCAGGCTCTCGGTGAGATGCTGGAACAACAGAGGATCCGAGGCGAAATCGAAGTGGGGCAGCATGGTCTGGGCGAGACCGCTGATGCAGACCGTCCATTCGACGAACTTGGGCTCCGGCGAAGTTTCGTTCTGAACGCTGCAGATGGCGTGCCGGCGCAAGAGGCTCGACAGGTCAGCCTGGACAAGGCCGGCCTCGATGCGATCGAGCAACTCGGGCGTCAGCGCGGAACTGGCCTTCTGCCGCGCCAGCAGATCGGCCCTGGCACCGTCGCGGCCGGCTGCTGCACGGCGTGCCGCGGCGATCCCGTCGGGGGTCCCGCGCGCCGCCCGCACGAGAGCATCGTACTGACGATCGACCGCGTACCAGGTGATGAACTCGTCCGCATTCTGGCCCTTGGCGACGACCGGGTCGTCCATGAACAGAAAGCGCACGCGCGTGATTTCCGTGCGGACCAGCTCCTCGACCTCCTTGGTGAAGAAGAAGAACAGGTCCGCATTGGCGAGACCGAACAGCTGTCCCCTGCGCTCGTCCGACAGCTGGGCGAGGCCAGCTCGTGCCGCGTTCAGGTGCTGCTCGCGCCGGTTGAAGGGGAGCAGCCCCGACAGCCTGACGCGAACCGCGAGGCGTCCCTCCTTGCGCGACTCCAGCCGGCGCAAGTACTCCAGAAGCAGCGCGTCCGTCCCTTTTGGCCGTGTATCGACGACGGCCGCACTCGCTAGCACATTCACCTCCAGGTGGTCACTGCCGCCGTTTCGCCGCCATCGCTTGCATCAGTCGATCGATGTAGTAGCCCTGGAAGCGCGTTACGCCAAAGCCGGCCGCGGTGGTGATCGCGTCTTCGGTTTCGACCCGGCCGACCACGATCCGCTCCCGGCCCACCTTTTCGATGCAGTGCCGCAAGAGGTCCGGATCGCGTGCGCGCATAGCCTCGATCTGCGGACGCGACCAAGCGACCTTGATCAGATCGGTCCCTAGGCCGCCGACATCGATCGCAGCGAGATGCAGGGGCGTCAGGCCGTCGAGCAGGACCTGGTAGCCGCGCGCCTTGAGATCGTCGCGGGCGACCGCGAAAGCCTCGGTATCGGCGAGCGCGTCGACGATCTGAATCTCGATCACGGGCCGCGCCGCACCGTGCCAAACCTGGTCGAAGCGGCGGAACTCAGGCGTGAACAGAGTGCCGATGTTGAGGTTGAGGCTGATCGGCTTGACCGACTGCGGCCCGCTCGCAGCGAGCGACCGCAACATGCAGCGGTCGAGGATGCGGCTGATGAAATGGAACAACGCCGGTTTCGCGAACAGGTCGATGTCGGGAGCGACGACCCGCTGCAGATCGCCGATCGAAAGGAAGGTTTCGCAAAACAGCGTTCCGACCTGCGCACCTGCCAGCGTCACCGCCCGCTGACGCTGGATGAAAGGAGCGACCGGCTGCGTCTCCAGCGCCTTGGCTATGGCCGAGACATCGCGCGCGGAGATCGGGCGGCGCGCCACAGCACTGCCCTCCTCCGCTGCGGCCTCGGCTTCGCACGCACGCTCCTCGATGGCCGACACATCCTGCGGCCGCGAGAGATCGAACCAGGTGAACAGTGCTTCCCGCCCGTCGGCGGCCTTCGGTGCGCGACCGAGGCCGAACATGTCGGCAATGCGCTTCAGCACTGCGTCGATCTCATCGACCGGCATGTCCGGACAGACCAGAGCGACATCACCGTGCGCGAGCGTGAACAGCCGCGCATCCCGGCGCGCGCTGACGCCATTCAAAAGACCGATGGCGAACCGCCGCAAGCTCGGCTGGCGGCCGATAATGGGGATTCGCGAGAAGTGGACGACAACCGCGAAGCTGGCGCCGCGTGAGAACGTGTCGACTGCCAGGAACGCGCGCAAGCTCTGCTCGCGTCGGTCACGCTTCGCGTATCTCGAACCGGCTACGGCATCTTGGGTGAACACCCGGGGTCCCGATCGGCAGCGGCAAGCAAGGACGGATGCGCGTGATCTTCCATCACCGGCGTTAAGTTTCCCTTTCGTTTTCCCCGGGGCGGCGGCAGCTTGCCGGGTGGCATGGCGCGAAACCCCGCACGCGCCGGCCTCGGGCTTGCGCTCACCGACCGGCAGAGCCATGCTCTCGCCCATGTTCGAGGTGACCGGACAAACCCCGCACGGATCCATTTCCCGCGTGCCGCCCGGGCGGCGAATCTACGCGATTGGCGACATTCATGGCCGCGACGATCTGTTGCGCGAACTTCATTGGCTGATCCTCAACGATAGGGCAAGCCTGGCGCCCGATTACCGGGCCGTCGTCATCTATCTCGGCGATTACGTCGATCGCGGCCTCGGATCGCTCGAAGTCATCGACATGCTGCTGAACGAGCCACTCAAGGGCTTCGAGCGGGTGTACCTGATGGGCAACCATGAGCGGATGATGCTCGACTTTCTCAACGGACCGCCCGACCCGGTGTGGCTGTTCAACGGCGGCACGGCAACCCTGTGGAGCTATGGCGTCAGTGGGCTTTCGCTCTCCAGTGAGCGCGACCTTGAGCATGTGCGCCGATCCATGCTCGAAGTGCTGCCATCGACACACCGCGGCTTCCTCGACAGTTTGGATTTGTCGCACGAGGAGGGCGACTATCTGTTCGTCCACGCTGGCATTCGCCCCGGCCGGCCGCTCGACCGCCAGGAGCCGAAGGACCTGCTCTGGATCCGCGGGCCGTTCCTTCATTCCGATGCCGATTTCGGTCGCCGGATCGTGCACGGCCACACGATCACGCCGGAACCCGCGGTCGCCCGCAACCGCGTCGGCATCGATACCGGAGCCTTCTACAGCGGCCGCCTGACCTGTGCCGTCCTGGAGGACACCCAGCTGCGCTTCCTGCACACATGACGCCGCCTGCTGCGTCCCCGGCCGCCGCGGCCGCCCGCCTGGCCGTGCCCAGGCTTGGCGCAGGCGCGCTGTGCGCGCTCGCGAGCGGCGCCCTCATCCTCACGCTGGCGCTGGGCATCCGCCAAACCTTCGGGCTGTTCATGGGCCCGGTCTGCCTGGCACTCGACATCGGCCGCGAGCAATTCGGCCTCGCGATGGCGGTGCAGAACATCCTGTGGGGGGCGGCTCAGCCCTTCGCCGGCGCATTTGCCGACCGCTTCGGCGCGCTCAAGGTCCTCCTCGCCGGCAGCCTCGCCTACGCCTTCGGGCTGGTGCTGATGGCGTCCGCCGGAACGCTTGCGGCGTTCCAGACCGGGGCCGGCCTCATGGTCGGCTTGGGCCTGAGCTGCGTCAGCTTCGCCGTCGTGTTAGGCGCGATCGGCCGCGCGGTGCCGCCGCAGCGCCGCAGCGCCGCATTCGGACTTGCCAGCGCCGGCGGGTCGTTCGGCCAGTTCGCGATGGCCCCTCTCGGTCAGGCGATGATTGCCTCGCTGGGCTGGTCGCACGCCTTTCTGGTGATGGCCGGCTTCGCGCTGGCGATGGCGCCGCTCGCGCTCGTTCTCGTTCGCAGCAGTTCTGCCGGAGCGATCGCGGAACCGACGCCCGCGTCATCGCAGCCCGAAGGCGGAGGCCTTCAGGCGGCGCTGCGGGAGGCCAGCCGCCATCGCGGCTTCTGGTACTTGAACGCCGGCTTCTTCGTCTGCGGCTTTCAGGTGGTGTTCATCGCGGTGCACCTGCCGTCCTACCTCGCCGACCTCGGGCTGACCCCGGCGCTGGCGGCGATGGCGCTGGCGCTGATCGGCTTCTTCAACATCATCGGGACATGGGGCTGCGGTCTGTTGGGCGGCCATTACTCGAAGAAGCGCCTCCTTTCCGCCCTTTACGCCGTGCGCGCCCTGACCATCGCGGTTTTCCTCGCGCTCCCGAAAACGGAGACAAGCGTGCTCGTCTTCGCCGCCGCGATCGGCATCCTGTGGCTCGGCACGGTGCCGTTGACGAGCGGCCTGGTCAGCCAGATCTTCGGCGTCCGCTACCTCTCGACCCTGTTCGGGCTGGTCTTTTTCAGCCATCAGGTCGGCAGCTTCCTTGGCGTTTGGCTGGGCGGCGTGGTCTACGACTGGACTGGGTCCTACGATGCCATCTGGCTGGCTTCGATCGTGTTCGGCATTGCGGCCGCGCTGCTGCACCTTCCCATCCGCGAGCAGGCGCTGCGGCCGGCATTGGGCTGAGACGGCGGCCCGGCAGGCAGCGACGCCGCTCCTCTCAATCCCCAACGGTGAGTACGATCTTGCCGGTCGTCTTGCGCGCGCGTAAATCCTTGAGCGCAGCGGCGGCGTCGGCCAGCGGGTAGGTCTTCGAAACGTGCGGCCGCAGGTGGCCGTCCGCGAGCCAGCCCAGGAGCTCATGGAACGAAGCGGCGAGTGCTTCCGGCGCCAGCGTCCGATGGGCGCCCCAGTAGTAGCCGATCACGCTTAAGTTCTTGACGAGGAGAAGATTGGCGGGGATCTGCGGCACTTCACCGGAGGCGAAACCGACGATCAGGATGCGGCCGCCCGGCGCGGTGCAGCGCAGTGCCTGCTCGAAGGCCTGGCCGCCGACCGGATCGTAGACGACATCGGCGCCGCGCCCGCCGGTCAGCGCCTTGACGGTGTCACGAAAATCGGGTGCACGCGCATCCACCGCTTCATCGGCGCCGGCGGCACGCGCGATCGCCATCTTCGCCTCACCCGTGGCGGCCGCGATCACCCGGGCCCCCATCAGCTTGCCGGTTTCGACCGCGGTCAGTCCCACTCCGCCGGCGGCACCCAGGACCAGCAAGCTCTCGCCCGGCGCGAGCCCGGCCCGGAACTTGAGCCCGAAATGCGAGGTGCCGTAGGCGACCGGAAAGCCAGCTGCAACCACATCATCGACCCCGTTCGGCAGGCGGAACACCTGCCCTTGCGGTGCGGTAACGGCCTCAGCGAAGCCGCCCCAGTCGACGACCGCCATCACCCGTTCACCGCCGTTGAACCCGGCAACGCCGGAGCCGACCGCGTCGACGACGCCTGCGACCTCGAAACCGGGCGAAAAGGGCAACGGCGGGTGAACCTGGTAGTTGCCAGCGACGATCAGCGTGTCGGCGAAGTTGACGCCGGCGGCACGCACGCGAATGCGAACTTCGCCTTCGGCCGGCACCGGCAGGGCGATGTCCTCGAGCGCGAGGCTATCGATGCCCGACAACGTCTTGCACAGCACCGCGCGCATGGTTGACCTCCTCGTCGACTCGCTCCTTGTTCCGCGTTGCGACTGCGGCGTCAACTCCCCTCTGCGGATCTTTCCTCTTGTGCGCACGGGGCGAATCGCGGAAATGCACACGCCTGAAGCGACCCCCGCGGTCATCCCCTTCGGGCCTCTGGCTGCTGTGGCGGGAAAGGCTCGCAAGGCTAAGCCACCGGCGGGGCGCCGCTGCCAACCACCTGCGAGTCAGGGGGATTGGCGGCGCAGGCCGGCGTCGTGAAATAGCGGCGGCGACGTCCGGCCCAGGCGGATGCCGCCCTTTAGCCTTGGCATCGGCAGATTCGTTGTCTATCTATAAAGGCGCTCGAAAGGTGATGGACTCCATGCGAACGATACTAATTCTTGTAGTGATTTTAACAATATCTGCACCAGCCCTGGCAGCGCCCAAAAGCCTCGGCAAGTTCGGCGATTGGGCCGCGTTTGTCGACGGCGCGGACAAGCGCAAGGTTTGCTACATCTTTGCGGCGCCGAAGAAGGCAGAAGGAAAGTATAAGCAACGCGACCCCATTTTTCTGCTGGTATCGCACCGGCCCAGCGAAAAGGTGAGTAACGAAGTCAGCATCGACACGGGTTACGACTACAAGAAAGACAGCGAGGCTGCCGTTTTGATCGCCGGGCGCAGCTTCAAGATGTTCACCAAGGGGAAGAACGCCTGGAATCGCGACGCCCAGGTCGATCGGGCAATGGTCGAGGCGATGAAGGGCGGCACCGACATCACCGTCAAGGGAACCTCCCAGCGCGGGACCCTGACCACGGATACCTATTCGTTGAACGGTTTCGGCGCCGCGCTCGCTGCCATCACGAAGGCATGCGAGGTGAAATAGCCAAGCTCCCGGCGGGCAGCGAAACAATGACGGCGGAACGCGTCAATCTGATCGGTCTTTCGCGCGGGGAACTGGTCGCCCGCTTAGCCGCCCTCGGCGAGCCTGCCTTCCGCGCCCGCCAAGTCTGGCATTGGCTCTACTGCCGCGGCGCCCGCGACTTCGGCGAAATGACGACGCTCTCGAATGCGCTGCGGGAGAAGCTGACGATGTCGGCCGCAATCGTGCGGCCCGATATCGTAACCGAGCAGCGCTCTGCCGACCAAACGCGCAAGTGGCTGTTGCGTTTCGCGGACGGCAAGGAAGCCGAGACGGTCTACATCCCGGAGGCCGACCGCGGCGCGCTGTGCATCTCGTCGCAGGTTGGTTGCACACTCACCTGCGCCTTCTGCCACACCGGCACGCAAGCCTTTGTCCGCAACCTCGACGCCGCCGAAATCGTCGGCCAGGTGATGATCGCCCGCGACGCCTATGGCGAGTGGCCGACGCCCACGGATCAGCGCTGGATCTCGAACATCGTGCTGATGGGCATGGGCGAGCCGCTGTTCAACTATGATAACGTCGCCGCGGCGGTGACGATCCTGATGGATCCGGAGGGCATTGGCATCTCCCGCCGGCGGATCACGCTCTCGACGGCGGGCGTCGTGCCGCTGATCCGGCGGGTCGGCGTAGAGCTCGCGGTCAAACTCGCGGTCAGCCTGCATGCGGCCACGGATGAGTTGCGCGATGTCCTGGTGCCGCTCAATCGGAAATACCCAATCGCCGAGCTGATGCAGGCGTGCCGCGACTACCCGGCGGCCGACAATGCGCGACGGATCACGTTCGAGTACGTGATGTTGAAAGGGGTGAACGATACGGCCGCGGATGCCAAGGCGCTCGTGCGCCTGGTCGCGGGCATCCCGTGCAAATTCAACCTCATCCCCTTCAACCCCTGGCCCGGCGCACCGTTTGAGTGCTCGACCAGGGACGCCATGGCCCGCTTCGCGACCATCCTGAACGATGCCGGCTATACGGCACCACTGCGCACGCCGCGCGGCCGCGACATCATGGCTGCCTGCGGTCAGCTCAAGTCAGCGAGCGAGCGCGAACGTTTGAGCCGGTGGAAGGCGCGGCTTGCCGCCGGCATCGTCGACGAGCATCACCCGGCGGCACCCGCCAGCGCTTAAGCGGATTTTTCGGCCAGGACGGCGCAGGCCTTCAAGAACACCTCCTGCGGAAAGTCGTCGGTTGCCATCACCGGCCGCAGACCGTAACCCGCGAGTTCGTCGATCGAACCGCGGAAGTAATTGCGCCGGTAGACGTAGAGCCGCGGCCAGAAGGCCCGGTTGACGTCGCGGAACGGCTCGATCATGAACGTGTGCCGGCGCGCGACGCGGGCAATTCCCGCGAGTGCTGCGGCCCGCACCCGCTCCATTTGTTCGAGCGCCAGAGTCGTGTAGACAAGGTCAAACGCACCGTCCGCGAACGGCATCGCGACCGCATTGCCCTGCACGAACGCGATGCGCTTGAAGGCGTGCGCATCCTCAAGCGGCTCCGGCGCGTAAGCCTTCATTTCCCGCGGCAAGGCTGCGTGACGCTGGAATGCTAAAGCCGCCGCGTGGCCGGCCTCGGTCAGTTCCAGACCTGAAAATTCGATCTGAGGAAAGCGGCCGGCCAACAACAAGAGATTGATGCCGTTGCCGCAGCCGACCTCGAGGACCGAGCGCGGCTGCAGCCGCTCCAGGATCCGAATCAGAAACAACTGGCGCACCCGCGTCGCGCCGGTATCGGTGGCAAACATCTGCTGCCCGCGCCACTCCCACGGCGTCGCGCCGTCCAGCGGGGCGTCAAGGGTGTAGCGGGCATAGTCGATGCCGGCCCAGCCGTGCTCGTACTCGCTGCGGACGGTCTCCTCGTCGCGGCGCGTCTCCGGCAGCCAGCCCATGAACAAGCGGCGCGCGGCATGGCGAAGATGTTTCAGCCGCCGCCGCGTGATCTCCTGCCGCCAGAGGGGGTCGAAGGTACCGGAGGGCTGGCTGACGAAGGGCGCGAACAGGGCGCTAATCTGCTCCTCGCCGATGCCGAGGCCTGTTTCCGCGAGCGCGCTGATCCGCATCTGCTCTCCCTTCCGCTCCTCAATGCCCGGCTGCCGCAGGCGTTCCTTCTGAACCGCCGAGGTGCGCTTAAGCGTCCCTGAGCCCGAGCGCGCGGCGCACTGCGGAGCCGAGCCGACCGATCGCATCGCGCTGCACCGGAAAGAACTCCCCCGCCGTCAGGCGATAGCACTCGCACTGCAGGTTAATGTAACGGCGGTAGAGCGGCGTCACCGCGCGCGGCGAAACCCCGTGGATCGAGCGTGGCGTGTTCAAGTACATGACCAGCGTATTGGCGCGGTAGGGCACGACGCGGAAGGGCTCGACAAAACGAGCCGGGATGTCGCGGCGGCCATCCTGGTAATAGCGGCTGCCCTCCTTCGCACGATAGAGGACAAGATTGCCGCCTTCCACGGTATCCTCCGGCAAACGAAAATAGAGGAGCCCTGCATAGAGCTTGTGCGTGTCGTCGATATGCGGCCCGCGCACGGCAGTCTCTTCCCGGACCGGGCTGTTGACGCCGAACTGGCAGTCCATCATCACGTCCGCTGACCTGTTGCCCTTCGTCTTTTCCTTGCCACGCGCGCGCAGATCGATTGAAACCTGATCGATCGGCTTTCCGAACAGGGCATCGAGATCGGGATACACCTGTGCGAGCGCCGCCTGCCAAAAGGCCATCATCTCGCGAAAAAAGGCTTCCGACGTGTGATAGGCGAAGAACTCGCGCCAGATCGCCGGCATGGCGGGATTGCCGATCACCTCGCGGGCTTGGCGGAGGTAGGCGCGGTTGTTTTCGAGCGGCCCCGGCCCCGCAACCGTCTCCAGGCTGGGATAGGCAGCCGCCAGTTCAGCGTAGTAATCGGGATCCAACGCTGCCGTTGAATAGACATACGGCTGCAGCTCGAGGACGATCTGGCCCGGATCCAGGCGCTCCAGGACACTGTGGACCATCACCGAGGACTCCCCTGCCGATGACGGATTCTCTATGCCGTTTCGATGTTGATGGTGAGCGTTTTGCGCAGCGCGTCGGAGCCGATACCGGTCATTGGCCGCACCGCGTGCCAGGAATTGAAGGTCTTGATGAAGACCACCGCCTGGTTGAGCGTAAAGGGCAGGACGTCGATCGTTTCGACCTCATCGAAGGAGGCTTGGCGATTGAGCTGATTGAAGATCATTTTCGTGTCCTTGGGCCGGTTGATTTCGGTTCCGCCGCCGAAATCCGGGCGCCACTCCGGGTCCTGGATCATCGAAATAATCAGTGTCACGATTTTTGTCGGCGAATCGGTGTGCGGCATGACCGAACCGCCATCCGCCGGCAGCATCGAGAACTCGAAGCGCGCGCTGAGCCGTCCCTGGCGGACCCCGTGCCGCTGTTTGGTAACGGTCTTGATGAGGCGCAACAGCCGTTTGCGCAAGGACGGCGGCTCGACGTAGCCAAGGTCGATCTGATGCGTCTTCAGCGTCTGCAGCAGCCCGAAAATGAAATCATTGCTCTTGAGCCAGCGATGGAAGTCCCGCCACACCGGCGTGCTGGCAATAAACTCCGCGTACTGACGCGGGTTGAAGCGCTCCGAGAGCGTAAACTTGTGGCCAACCTTCTCCAGATAGACAAACCGATCGCGCGCGGGATAAGCGGCCGCCAACTCGTCGTAAACTCCCTTGTCCATGATCGGGCTTGCATAGCCAATCGGATAAGGTTCGTAGCGGAAATGCAAGTGATCGTAGTTGAAATATCCCACGCGCTACCTCTTCGCCGTCAGGCCTCCGGCTTGGCGAATACTGCCTGCGTGTATTCCCCGCGCAACAGCTTGCCGAGTGGCCGCTCCTCGATCACGGCAAACGATCCAAGTTCCGTGATCCTCTCGATGATCGCGGTCACGGTTTTCCAATGTGTCGCCTCATACTCGCCGGCCGTAAAGCCTTCCTCGTAACCGGCAAAAAGGTCGGCGACAAAGATCCCCCCCGGCCGCAGCACACGGCGCACCTCACCCACCACTTTGGCGAGATCGAAAACATGATCGAGGCTATTGCAGTAGACCGCATCGATCGAGTTATCGGCGAACACCAGTTTATGAAAGTCACCCGGAAGGACGTACGCGTTGGCATTCCCCGGCTCAAGGTCAATACCGACGGCAAAATGCCCCAAGGTAATCATAGCGCGGACTTCGGTACCGATCCGCGCCGCGAGACAGAGAACAGAATTTTTATCCTTCAGAGAAACACATGAACCCAGGCGAGAAATGAACTCTTCGTAAAATAGTTCCTCATTCTCCACTAATCTATTACTGACGTTTTGAAGTTTCGACGCCTGGTGTGCAATATACTCGTCATAAGACGCATAGCGTCTGAAGGAAATCTCTCCTTCCGACTGCCAGCGATCGGACTTGAAGCGTGCCTCTCGAATCTTTTTCTTGACGGCGCGCTTGCGCTGATTGGCCTTTGCGCCGAGACCATACTTTAGAATATTCCTAACGCGCTTCAGTGTGACCACGACTCACCTCTGGCAATGTCACTCATTCCGGCCCGCGCTCACGTCGGCGGCGCACCGGGCTGACCGGCGCCGTTACCCCCCGAGCAGCGGCACGCCGGTCCGTTCGTTCACGATCGGCTCCGTCGTATAAAGCCGTCTTGTGCAGTGCGACAAGGCCCTAATCACGGCGATATCGGTATCGGCGTGGCGGCTTTCGATGCTGCCGCGCAGACGGATATCCGGGTTGTCGGCATACGCGTGCGTGATCTGAAAGCTGAAGCCGCTGACGACGACCCGGGCGTACGCCGGATCGTTGAGGCCAAGGGCCACGGCAACGACGCCGCTCGATGGCAGCTTGCGACGCATGAGCGCCGCCATGGCCCCATCATTGCCGCACAATGCGAGAATGATTCGGGCATAGGCATCCGCAGAGCGCACGTCGGTACGCTCATAGTGGTAATCGACCCGCGCCAACTCACGGCGCAGGAACCATGGCGTTGCGCGCAATACGCAGCCAGCGTTGGCGATTTGCTTCAGCCGGTTGCCCCGATACGGCTGACGCGGATAGATGAACAGCGTGCCGGTGCCGAGCCCCCGCAGCGCCGCCAGTGCGATCGCGTTCGAGGGCGTCGTGCGCGAAGCGAGGATGGTCGAGACCACAGTGAACGCCGGCGGCGGCAGACCAAGCCGGGCCGCAGATGCGCCGGACGCGTTGGCGCAGGCAAGAGCGCCCCAGCTGCCGACCGGCGGCAACACCGGCTCGGGCTTCGATCCGAGAACGAGCAGCGTGCGCATCAACCCCGTCCGCGCTGCCTGCCCGGTCTAAACCGCGCGGGCCGGCGGACCGTCATCTGTCTCAGGCGGACCGGCGTGCCGGCAGCAACTCACGCCACTCCATGAGTTCTGCCGGAACCGTCAACGGCGGCAGCTGGAACAGCGCCCGCACACCGGCAACAGCGCGCTCAAGGCACTCCAGCGGCGGCAACGGCCCCTCGGGAAAGCGTTCGCCAAGCCAAACCGCCCGCTTGGCCTCGATCAGGTCGCGATGAATGATGCGGATGTCACGCCCCAGCCGCACCGGGCCGAACTGCAGCACCTGGCGGTACAAGAACGCCTTCACATGCGTCGCTTCAACCGCCCGCCAACGGAACGGTTGCGACGGCGCATCCAGCCGCATGGCGTTGCGCCCCTCGCCAAGATCGAAAATATAGACCGGCTTGCGGGTGGCACACGCCTCGGTCAACATCGACATACTATCGCCGGTGACGATGATCGAATGCGCCAAGCCGAGGAACCCGAAGTAGGGATTCTCCTTGGCGTCCTTCGACCAGCGGAAGAGGTAATGCGGGACATCGACCGCTTCTGCGAACGCATCGATCGCTTGGGCTGGTGTGCGAGCGCTGGTCGTGACCAACAGCGAGCCGCCGCAGGAGCGCGCCAGCGCGCTCGCTTGGACGGCAAGGCGCCGTCCGGCTGCACGGTCGAAGCTGTACGGGCCGCTCGGCCCACCGATGACGACCGCGATCATCGCCTGCGGCAGCGCTCGCAGCCGCGGCGCCCACAAGGCGGCATCGGCGCTGAGCCGCTCTGCCGTGACCCGGTGCAACGGAGTTTTGTTGTGCAGCACATTCGGCCGGTCCGGCAGGCGGTACTGCGGCGTCGTCACCACCAGATCGAAATGATCGAGATTCGACCACGGCCGGCCGACGTGAACGACACGCACGGCATGCGGGCGAGCCTGCTGCTTGATCCAGCGCGCAACCGGCTCATTGCGCCGGCCGGCGGTCAGGACGAGATCAGGCCACGGCGCCACGAGCGGCGACGACCTGGTCGCGTCAACGCCCGCGAGCGTCGCGCCGAACAGCGCATGCGCCAGCGGCTCGAACCGGTTGTAAACAAACCGCTTAATCTCAAACGGCCAGCCGAGCGCCTCCGCCAGGGAGAGAACCTGGTTGTTGTCGCCGGCCTTGTGGCCCATGAGCACCCAGACGCGCGGGCTCTCGGTGATCCAAGCGAGCGGTGCCATTCCGTGCGGCATTCTTTTCGTCCCTTCCGACGTCACCCCCGCCCCGCAGGCGAGGGACCGTCCGTCTCCGTGCGGTCGTGGTGACCTTCCAACTCATTGCTGCGCTCCCCCTCGGCCGATGCGGCCTCAACCGGACGCATTCGCAAATGGGTCGCAGGATCACCCACCAACCTAGATCGCAGCGTCGGCACGATCCCTCAAGTCAATCTTTGTTTCGGTTTGTTACCCATATATGTACTCATCGCCCGCCCCGGCGTCCATGAGCAACTCCAACAACACTTGATAAGCCGCCAAGACGGCTTGTTTTTAATCGTCGCTGTGGCTTTAGAACGGCAATGCTTGCACGATTGATGGGCCGTGCAGCGGGATGACTTGGCAGCACGCCTGTTTCGGATTATCAAAGGCAGGGAACATCGTTTCGCGCCGGGCGATCAGACCCCACCGGGGATATCGGGCTTGATTGGACTGCCGGCGCCACAGTTGCATCGGGTCATGCGGGAATGGAAATCGCGTTTCGGACGACACTTCGGCACATCATCATGCACGTCTTGTTCTTCCTGCCGGTGGACAAGAAGGTGCGAATCGAACGCTGGCTGCGCGGTCACGAGGACTTTCGCAAGCTGTCGCTCGCCGACAGCGTGATCGTCTCGTTCGGCAAGAGCGGGCGGACTTGGCTGCGGGTGATGATGTCGCGCTTCTACCAGATCAAGCACGGCCTTCCCGAGCGGCACTTGATCGCCTTCGATAATCTGCATCGCAAAAACAAGGCGATTCCACTGATTTTCTTCACTCATGATAACTACTTGAAGGACTTCACGGATAACAACCAGACCAAAGAAGACTACTACCGGAAAAAGGTTGTCTTGATGGTAAGGGACCCGGCGGATGTCGCCGTGTCACAGTATTTTCAGTGGAAGTTTCGCATGACCGAGCGCAAGAAAATCATCAACAAGTATCCGCTCGACCCGAATGTCAGTCTGTTTGATTTTGTCATGACCCCGGAATGCGGTTTGGGCAAGATCATTGATTTCATGAACGATTGGGCGCGCGAACTCGGACGGTTTCGCTCGCTTCTGATCGTCCGTTACGAGGATATGCGCGCCGACCCGGCTGCCGTGCTCGGCCGCATCCTCGAGTTCGTCGGCACACCGGCAACGCCCGACCAACTCGCAGAAGCAGTGCGCTTTGCTTCGGTCGAAAACATGCGCGCGCTCGAAACGAAGCGGGTGTTCTGGCTCGCCGGCCGGCGGATGCTGGCAGGTGACCGCAAAAACCCGAACAGCTTCAAGGTCCGTCGGGCCAAGGTCGGCGGTTACCGCGACGACTTCACGCCTGAACAGCTACAGGCCATCGACCGCGAGATCGCAACGCACTTGGCGCCGGTGTTCGGCTATGTCGTCGCAGCGACCAAGAACGTCGCTACGGCGACGTGAAACGGCGGCACCGCGACGCCCGATGAACATGGCGACAGAGAAGGACGAATCGACGATGTCTGCACCGATCACGCGTACTGAGAGGGGGACAATCGCGGAGACGGCCGTTGGCCCTGACCGGCCGTGCGTGTTCATCCACACCAATCCGCAGCAAATGGTGGGCGCGCTGGTGGCCGCCTACGCGCTCAATCGCAACTCCCACCATGCTGAGCGCTTCGACGTCCGGATCATCGACAGCGACGATCAGGCCTTCTTGAGTGCGCGCGAGGGCCAGCCCTACATGCGCGACGGCGTCCGCCGCACATGGCGCAGCCGCGACCTGCAGTCGTTCACGCCGCTGCGCTTCATGCCGCCGGAGCTGATGGGCTACCAGGGCCGCGCGATCGTTATCGATCCGGACATCTTTGCCGTCGCCGACGTCTGGGAGTTGCTCTCGCGCGACATGCGCGGCACCGCCATCATGTGCCGCAAGCGATCCGGACCGAAGGGCTGGTACGGCTGCTACGCCTCGAGCGTGATGCTGCTCGACTGCGCCAAGCTGACCCACTGGCGCTGCGAGGAGCAGTTCAACGCCATGTTCGACTTCAAACTCGACTACATGGACTGGATCTCGCTCAAACGCGAGCCGGCCGGCAGCATCGGCCTGTTCGAGAAGGAATGGAACGATTTCGACCGCCTGACGCCGGCAACCCGGATGCTGCACAACACCCGGCGTCGCACCCAGCCGTGGAAGACCGGGCTGCCAATCGATTTCACCCCTGCCGATGCTTACGGGCCGATCCCTGCTTACGCGACGATTGCCCGCATCGCGATGCGCATCTTGGGCCGGGTGGGACCGTTTGCCCGCTACTGGCGGCATCCGGACAGCGAGCAGGAGCGGCTATTCTTCGGTTTGTTGCGCGAATGCCTGGATAAGGGCATTGTCAGCCAAAGCCAGATCGAGGACGAAATGCGCCGGAACCACGTGCGGCACGATGCGATCGAGGTGATCCGGCGGATCACACCGCTGCCGCAGCCGGCTTGAGACGGGAACGCCGCACGGGTTCAGATTAGCCCGGTGCTGCGAGCGGCGGGCCGGCCGGCAGCGGGCTGATGAGCATGTTTGTCCTGGCGCACCTCACCGATCCGCACCTGCCGACGCCGCATGGCCAGCCGGCCATGGCGTTTGCGAACAAGCGGCTGGTCGGGCTCTTGTCCTGGTGGCTGCGACGCCGGCACATCCATCGGCCCGAGGTGCTCGCCACCCTCGTCAGCGATCTTAAGGCACAGCGCCCCGATCACGTCGCCGTCACCGGCGATATCGTCAACATCGCGTTGCCAGCCGAATTCGAGGCCGCGGCCGCCTGGCTGCGCGCGCTCGGCACGCCCGACGGCGTGAGCGTCGTGCCCGGCAATCATGATGCCTACATCCGTGTCGCGGCCGCCTCGTCGCTTGCGCGCTGGGACGCGTACATGCGCGGCGATGGCCCCGCTGCCAGAGATGGCTTTCCGTTCGTGCGCCGCCGCAACGGCGTTGCGCTGATCGGCCTCACGACTGCCGAGCCGTCGCCGCCCGGGATGGCCTACGGCGCTCTCGGCAGCCGGCAGCTGGAGCGGCTGGGCGCCTGTCTCGCCGCCGCGCGCTGCGCCGGCGATTTCCGCATCGTGCTGTTGCACCATCGGCCGATCGATACGGGCCTGGCATGCCACAAGCGGCTTTGCGACGCGGCGGCGTTCCGCGACGTGATCGCCGGCGAGGGCGCCGAGCTGGTGCTGCACGGCCACACGCACCGCTTTGAGGTCGGGTTCCTCGCGGCAGGCGGCCGGGAGATCCCGGTTGTCGGCGCACCGTCCGCATCCGCTGTTGCCGACGCACCGGGTGGTGGCGCTCAGTACCATCTCTACCGTATCGCCGCCGTCGACGGCGGCTGGTCACTCGACCTGCGCTATCGGCGCCGCGAGGCTGCCGGCGAGTTGATCACGGAGCACCCATTTCTGTCGTTGTTCGTTCCGGCGCCTGCGCGCGGCAGCGGTTCGACAGGCTGACGCGAGTGTGCTAACCAGCGTCCGCGTGTGGCGCGGATACGGCCGTGCACGGGAACGGCCGTGGACGCGAGCGTTCAGGCGCGGTGGGATCTTCATGCCGATGACTCTCTTTGACCGCTACATCGCCGGCCAGATCCTGAAGCCGCTTTCGATCGCGCTGTGCGTTGCCCTGCTCGCCTTTCTCGTCTCGCGCTTCTTGCAGTTGATGGATCTCGTCCTTGGCGCGTCGGGACCGATCAAGGTAATGTTCGAAATCATCGGCTATCTCGTTCCGCATTACCTCAGCATCGCGCTGCCGATCAGTCTGCTGTTCGGTGTCATGTTCGGCTTCAACAAGATGACCCGTGACGGCGAGGTCGACGCGATGCAGGCGGCGGGCCTCAGCCTGGCCCGGCAGCTGCGGCCGGCGATGGCGGTCGCGATCGCGATCATGGTCGTCAACACGGCCATGGAGAGCTATCTCCGCCCCTATGCCCGTTACGCCTATCAACAGGTCGTCTACGCGGTGAGCAAGGCGGCGCTGCACGCCTCGGTGCGCGCCGGCGTGTTCGCGCGGGTGGGCAACGTCACCTTCCTCATTCAGGACATCGGCACCGACGGCGTCAGCCTGCGCCGGGTGTTCCTTTTTGAGGGCGATCCCGAAGGTGAAGGCGCAGCCAGCGCGGTCGCGGCCAAGAGCGGTGACCTGATCCGGGCGGAGGAAGACGGCCCGCCGATCTTGCGCCTGTTCGAGGGGCTCCGCCTCTCCCGCCACGCGAGCGGCACAGAGCCAGGCGCACGGTCGAGCGTCCTTCGCTTCCAGGAACTGCGCACGGTTCTGCACGAAGAACACGCGATGATGTTTCGCCCGCGCGGCGTTCACGAGCGAGAAATGACGATCGTCGAGCTCTGGCGGCAGAGAGATCACCCGCCGGCCGGCCTGCGCACGACCGATCTGGTCGCCGAGTTCAACAGCCGTGTCGCGCGCGTGCTGTCGATCCCGCTGATGCCGGTGATCGGCCTGTGTCTCGCCCTGGGCCGCGGGCGCAGCGACCGCCTGGTTGGCTTCGCAGTCGGGCTGATCGTGTTGATCGCCTACGAAAGGGTGCTCGATTTCGGCAAGAATGCGGTCGAGAGCGGGCTGGTCGGCCCCTTGACGGGTTTATGGCTGCCGTTCCTCGTTTTTGCCACCGGCAGCCTGCTCCTGTTCGCCCGTGCGGCTCTGGTGGTGCCGCACACACCGGCATTGGGCGGCCGGCGGTGGTGGGAGCAGGCCGCGGGCGTCCTCGGTGAGCGTCTGAAGCGAGGCAGGCTGCACCCGTGACGGCGATTGCGCGCTACCTCACCTCCCGCTACCTGTTTCATCTCCTTCTGGTCCTGATCGCGCTGGCTGCCCTGTCGCTCGCCTTCGATCTGATGGAAAAGGGCGACCAGGTGCTCTACGCCGCTAACGGCGGGGTGTCGGCTTTGGCCCGCTACGCGGGGCTGCGCGCGCCCGACATCGTGGCACAGATGCTGCCGATGGCGTGCCTCCTGGGCGGCATGGTGACGATGGCGCTGCTGATCCGCCATGCCGAGCTGGTTGCGCTGTGGAGCAGCGGCGTCTCCTCCCTCGGCGTTGCGCGCGCATTGATCCCGGTGGCGGTGGTGCTGGGCGCGGCGCAATTCGTGCTCGATGATTTGGCCGTACCGAAAACGGCCGACGCGTTGCGGGCATGGGGCGTCGCCGACCAACGCGGATCAGTGTTCGCCGAGGACAGCGAGGCAGTCTGGCTGATGAGCGGCAACGATATCGTCCGCGTGCCGCGCGAGGCGGGCCGTGCCGGGCGGCTGTTCGGCATCACCATCTTCGAGCGCGACGAGGACGGCGCCCTGTTGCGCCAGATTGATGCCGAACGGGCCGAGCCGGCCGCCGACGGATGGACGCTGTACAGCGTCCAGATCCTCACCGCAAGCCACGCCGCAGTCGAAACGTTGCACGGCATGAGCTGGCCGGGCCGAATCGACATCGGCCATCTGCCGCTGCTGGCAAAAAAGTACCGCGAACTCTCGATCGGCGACATGCAGGTGCTGATCGGCAATCATGGCTTCGGGCAGCAGCCGCCCTACCTCGCCAAGACATGGCTCTGCCACCGGTTGACCATCCTGGTGACGCCGGCGCTGATGATCGGCCTCGTCGCCTCGCTCGCCAGCTGGCACAGCCGGACCGGCGGGTTCGGGCCGATGTTTCTGCTGAGCCTCGGTATCGGCTTCGGTTTCCTGGCGCTTGACCGGATGTCGCTGGCGATGAGCGAATCCGGCCTGTTGCCGCCGCTCGCAGGCGCGCTCGCCGTGAAAGCTGCGCTGATCGGCCTGATCGGTGTCCTTTTCCTCCGCAACGAACGCTGAGAACGGCGATCGCGACGGAGCGGCTAGAGCTGCGGGCGGCGGGCACGGAAGAACGCATGCAACAGCGCCTGGCAGCGCTGCTCCGCGACGCCGCCGATCACCTCCGGCCGGTGGTGGCAGGTGGCCTGGGCGAAGAACCTGGCTCCGTGCTCGACACCGCCGCCCTTCGGATCATAGGCGCCGAAGACAAGCCTCCGGATGCGCGCAAAGGCAATCGCGGCCGCACACATCGCACACGGCTCCAGCGTGACGTACAAATCGCATTCGTCGAGCCGCACCGTCTGCAGCCGAGCCGCCGCTGCACGGATTGCCAGCATCTCGGCGTGCGCGGTGGGATCGTGCAGCGTTCGCATGCGGTTGCCGGCCCGCGCGATGACGGCGCCGGTCGCAGCATCGATAATCACTGCGCCGACCGGGACCTCGGCGCGTTCGGCCGCCGCAGCGGCTTCTTCGAGTGCGATCGCCATCGGCGACGGCGCACTGCTGCCACGACCGCTCAGCACCCGCAGCACACCCGGTTGCGCCGGACGGTACACCGCCTTAGCTTGCTCAGCATCATGCGACCACCCCTGATCGGTATTACCTTAGACACGGAGCCGCCCGGCGGCTATTCGCACTTTGCCTGGCTGGCGCTGCGCCGGAACTATGCCGACGCCGTGAGCCATGCCGGCGGTCTGCCGGTGCTGCTGCCGCCACTGCCTGAGCGCGCCCGCGCTTTTCTCGATCGGCTTGACGGCGTCATCATCTCCGGCGGCAACTTCGATGTCGACCCGGCCCTGTTCGGTGCCGGCGCCCGCCACCCGAGCGTTCGCACCAAGGATGAGCGCACGGCATTCGAGGTGCTGATGATCGAAGGCGCGTGGGAACGCGATCTGCCGCTGCTCGGCATCTGCGGCGGTGAGCAACTGTTGCATGTCGTGCTCGGCGGCACGCTGATCCAGCACATCCCGGACGAGGTGAAAACCCCGCTCGCGCATGAGCAGCCTATCCCGCGCGATCGGCCCGGCCACACCGTCCGCATTGTCGCCGGCACCAGGCTGCATGCGATCGTCGGTGCGGATGAGCTTGCCGTCAACAGTTCCCACCATCAAGCCGCGCGCGATGTGCCGGCTGGCGTCGTGGTCAACGCGGTCGCGCCGGACGGCGTCATCGAGGGCATCGAGGTGCCGGAACGGCGGTTCTGCCTCGGCGTGCAGTGGCATCCGGAGTTTGCGCTCAGCGACGGCGACCGCCGTCTGTTCGCCGCGTTCGTTACGGCGGCTCAGCCATGAACGGGCCGGCGGAAGGCGAGCGCATCGCCAAGCGGATCGCCCGGGCCGGATTGTGCTCGCGCCGGGATGCGGAAGCCTGGATCCGCGCCGGCCGGGTGGCGATCAACTGCACGCCGGTGCTGACACCGGCATGCGTCGTTTGCGATGACGATCGCATTACCGTCGATGGCCAGCCGCTGCCGGAGGTGGCACGCCCCCGGATGTGGCGCTATCACAAGCCTGCCGGCCTGGTCACGACACACCGCGACCCGCAGGGCCGGCCGACGGTGTTCCAGGCGCTTCCCTCCTCGCTCGGCCGGGTGTTGTCGGTCGGAAGGCTTGATCTCACGTCCGAGGGCCTCCTGCTGCTCACCAATACCGGCGCGCTTGCCCGCGGGCTCGAACTGCCGGCGACCGCCTGGACGCGGCGCTATCGCGTCCGCGCGCACGGCGCGGTGACGCCCGAGCGGCTGAGCGCGCTGGCCCAGGGGATCACCATTGCCGGCATTCGCTACGGCCCGATCGAAGCGACACTCGACCGCGTCCAGGGCGCCAACAGCTGGCTGACGGTGAGCCTCAAGGAGGGCAAGAACCGGGAGATCCGGCGCGTCCTGGAGCACCTGGGCCTCACCGTCAACCGGCTGATTCGCATCGCATTCGGACCGTTTCAGCTCGGCACGCTGGCAGCCGGCGAGGTGGCGCCGATCCCGGCCAAGGTGATGCGCGAGCAGTTGGGCGCGCTGTTGCCGGAATGAGGATCATCGCCGGCAAGCACCGCGGACGACGCATCGTTCCGGCTGGCTTGGTCTCCTTGCGGCCGACGCTGGAGCGTGTGCGGCAGTCGGTGTTCGACATCCTCGCGCATGGCGTCGCCTGGGCCGGCTTCGGGGAAGCGACGGTGCTTGACGTCTTCGCCGGCTCCGGCGCCTATGGGCTCGAAGCGCTCTCGCGCGGCGCACCGCATGCCTGTTTCATCGATCACGATGCGGAAGCACTGAAAGCCATTCAACGCACAGCGGCAGCGATCGGCGAAGCGCGGACGATCACGCTACTCAAGCTCGACGCAGCTCGGCTGCCGGCGCCGCCCCGCGCTGCCGCAACACCGGCGGCGCTTGCCTTTCTCGATCCGCCCTATGGCGCGGGTCTCGCTGTGCCGGCTTTGGCAGGCCTTGCGCGCGGCTGGCTGGCGCCCGACGCGCTTGCGGTGGTCGAGGTCGAGGCCCGCGAGCGGTTCGCCGCCCCGCCGCCGTTCAGCATCGTCGACGAACGCGTTCACGGACCGGCTCGCATCATCTTCTGCCGGCTCGACTGAGGAACCGCTACCAGTAGAGGCTCAACGTGTCACCGCGCACCTCGTAGCCGTCGAGGCGGTTGAGGAAGGTCATGCCGAGGAGCGAGACGCCGGAGAGCGCCGGGTTGACCGCGGCCTCGACGTCGCGAAGCCCGAGCGCGCCGATGTGGACCTCGCGCAACGTCACCGGCGCCGCCCGCACGGTGCCGCCGGCGGTGCGATGCAGCGCCGTGTAGTCGCGCGGTGAAAGCCTGAGGCCGGCGCGGTCGGCATCCTCTTCCGACAGAACAACGCTGGTGGCACCGGTATCGACGATGAAGCGAACGGTGTTGCCGTTGACCTCGGCATCGACCCAGAAATGGCCGCCGGCGCCGGCCCGCAATGTCAGCACGCGCGCGCCGTCGTCGCCGGTCGATTCCTCGACCGCCGCGTCCACGCTCCCCGCGGTTGCCACCACGCGCCGGAACAGCGCCTCGATGGCGCCTTCATCGGTCCAGATCACGACTGCGAGCACGCAGACAATCGACCATACGACCAGCTGCTTGACGGCCCAGAAGATCATCGCCTTGTTCTCTCCGCTCAGCGCCGGCCGAACAGCCGTTCGATATCGGCCCGGCTCAGCGTGATATGCGTCGGCCGGCCGTGGCTGCACTGGCCGGAATGCGGTTCCGACTCCATCTCGCGCAGGAGCGCGTTCATCTCCGCCACGCTCAGCCTGCGGCCGGCACGGATGCTGCCGTGACAGGCGAGCGAGGCGGCCGCCGCGTGCAGGCGCTCGTCCAAAGCAAGGCTGTCCCCTTGCGCGGCCAGATCCTGGGCGAGATCGGACACGAGCTTCCGCACATCGACGCGCCCCAGCGCCGCCGGCACCTCGCGCACCAGCACCGCGCCGGGGCCGAACCGCTCAAGCATCAGCCCCAGCGCCTGCAGCGCGTCGGCGCGCGCCGTGATCGCCATCACCAGGGCTTCGCTCAGCTCGACCACTTCCGGGATCAAAAGGCCCTGGCGGGCAACCGTGCCGCCCGTGAGCGCCTTGAGCATGCGGGTGTGCAGGATCCGCTCATGCGCTGCGTGCTGATCGACGATGACGAGGCCGTCGGCGGTCTCGGCGACGATGTAGGTGGCGTGTACCTGCGCACAGGCCCGGCCCAAGGGGAAATCGCTTCCGGGAGCTTCCGCCGCTACCTTCGCGCTGTCGGCAGTGTCTGCCTCCGCAGCGGTCGCGGCAGGCGGTGCGTCATAAGGGATGGCGTTGTCGGCCAATCCGCCCGGTGCCCAGGTGCGCGCGAACGAGGTCTGTGCGGGAAGCCGTGGGCTTGGCGATTGCGCACCGCCGGCATGGCGCCAAGCCGGACGCTCGAGCGGCGCGGCCGGCACCGCGCCGCCGCCGGCAGCGCTCACGAGGCGCTCAGCCGCGGTGGACGCAACCCGATGGCCATCGCGTTCGATCGCGCCCCGGAGCGCACCCACGATCAGGCTGCGGACCTGGCCAGCATCGCGGAAGCGCACTTCCGTTTTCATCGGATGCACGTTGACGTCTACCTCCTCCGGCGGAACATCGAGAAAAACTGCCACTAGGGGATGCCTGTCTGACGCCAGGACGCCACTATACGCCGCTCTGATTGCACCATAAAGAACTTTATCGCGTATCGGTCGTCTATTTACAACCATAAACTGCATGTCAGCCTGGCGCCGGTTCAATGTCGGCAGGCCGGCATAACCGGTGAGCCGCAGCGCGCCGCGCTCGGCTGCCACCGCGGCCGCATTGTCGCTGAACTCCCGGCCCATGATGCGGCCGACCCGCTGCAATCGGGCCGCAGCCGGATCGTCGGCGACGGCATCCAGGCGCAGGAGCGTGCGCGCGCCCTCGCTGACACTGAACGCGATCTCGGGGTGAGCCAGCGCCAGACGCTGCACCGCCTCGACAATGCGCCCCGTTTCGGTGGCGGTGGTCTTGAGAAACTTGAGCCGCGCCGGCGTCGCGAAAAACAGATCGCGAACCTCGACCCTCGTGCCGGGCGGGTGCTGCGCCGGCTCAAGATCGCGGCCGCGGCCGGCCTCCACGAACAGGCTCCAGGCCGCGTCCGCACCGAACTGCCTGCTGGTGAGCGTGAGCCGGGCGACGGCAGCGATCGACGGCAGCGCCTCGCCACGGAAGCCGAGGGTGGCGATGTGCGTTAAGTCATCGCCGGCGAGCTTGGAGGTGCAGTGGCGCTGAACGGCAAGTGACAACTCGTCCGCCGGCATGCCGCGGCCATTGTCGGTGACGGCAATCAGCGACCGGCCACCGTCGCGGATGACGATGTCGATGCGGCTGGCACCGGCGTCGATCGCGTTCTCGACCAGCTCCTTGGCCGCCGAGGCGGGCCGCTCAATCACCTCGCCGGCTGCGATGCGATTGACGACCCCCTCCGGCAGCCTGCGAATCGTCACCGCGGGTCGGCTCGGAGCGCCTTGTAGGCGTTGATCAGCGCGTTGGTCGAGCCGTCGTGCGCGTTCACCTCACCCGGCCCCTCCAGCTCGGCCAAAATCACCTTCGCCAGCTGCTTGCCGAGCTCGACGCCCCACTGATCGAACGAATTCACCTGCCAGATGATGCCCTGGCAAAAGATCTTGTGCTCGTAGAGCGCGATCAGCATGCCAAGCGTATAGGGGTCGACCTTGCGCACCAGGATCGAGTTGGTCGGCCGGTTGCCCTCGAAGACCTTGTGCGGCACCAGCGCTTCGAGCGCATCGCCGGCGAGGCCCTGTTGGACCAGTTCGGCGCGCGCTTCGGCCTCGCTCTTGCCCTTCATCAGCGCCTCCGGCTGGGCGAAAAAGTTCGAGAGCAGAAGCTGGTGGTGATTGCCGATGGGATTGTGGCTCTCGGCCGGCGCAATGAAATCGCACGGCACAAGGCGCGTTCCCTGGTGGATCAGCTGGTAGAACGAATGCTGGCCGTTGGTGCCCGGCTCACCGAACAGGATCGGCCCCGTGGTGTAGTCGACCCGCTCTCCGTCGCGGGTCACGTACTTGCCGTTGCTCTCCATGTCGGCCTGCTGCAGGTAGGCCGCAAGGCGGTGCAAATACTGATCATAAGGCAGCACCGCATAGGCCTCGGCGCCGAGGAAGGTGGCGTTCCAGACGCCGATCAGGGCGAGGATGACCGGCATGTTGGCATCCAAGGGCGCGGTGCAGAAATGCGTATCCATCGCCCGGCCGCCGGCCAGGAGCTGCTCGAAGCGCTCGAAGCCGATGCCGACGGCAATCGGCAGCCCGATCGCGGACCACAGGGAGTAGCGGCCGCCGACCCAGTCCCAGAATGCGAACATATTGGCGACGTCGATGCCGAAGCCCGCGACCGCCGCGGCGTTGGTCGACAGTGCGACGAAATGCTTGGCGACCGCCTCTTCGCCGAGCGCGCGCACCAGCCATTGCCGCGCCGTGGTCGCGTTCGCGATCGTCTCCTGGGTGGTGAATGTCTTGGACGCAATGATAAACAGCGATGTCTCGGGTTTGAGTTTCTTCAGTGTCTCGGCGATGTGGGTGCCGTCGACATTGGAGACGAAATGCAGGGTAAGCCCCGGCTGCTGGTAGGGCTTCAGGGCTTCGGCGACCATCACGGGACCAAGGTCGGAGCCGCCGATGCCGATGTTGACCACGTCCGTGATGCGCTCCCCGGTATGCCCCTTCCAGGCGCCGGAGCGGACGGCTTCCGAAAATTCCCGCATCTGCGCGCGTACGTCCAGCACGGCGGGAACCACATCCTCGCCATCGACCTTGATCGCGGTGTCCGCGCTCGCGCGCAAGGCGACGTGCAGGACGGCGCGCCCTTCGGTGTTGTTGATCTTCTCGCCGGCGAACATCTTCTCGCGCCAGCTTTCGAGGCCGGCCGCGCGCGCCAGATCGAGCAGGAGCTGCATCGTTTCGTGGGTGATGATGTTCTTGGAATAGTCGAGCAGGATCTCGCCGGCCCGCAGCGAGAAGGCCTGGAAGCGCTGCCCGTCCTGGTCGAACAGCGCCCGCATGTGGACCTTGCGCATCGCCTCTTCGTGGCGCTCCAGCGCCTTCCACGCGTCCGTCTGGCTGATTGTTGGCATGATCGGCGTCCCCTTCGTTACCCGGCTGTGATTGCTTTGCCGCTCCGCGGGGGCGGACATTAACAGAGGGTCTGAGACGCTGCCACAGCGGAAGACGCCGCGCCCGGGTTTTCGCCCAGTGGCAGCGCGCCGGGGCGCTTGTGTCCAGTTGCGGCGGCGGCTAGATTTAGCTGCCTCTAATATACCCTGTCCGCACGAACGCCCTGCCCATGAGGATCATGATGACCAAGAACTATCCCGAGAT
Source organism: Defluviicoccus sp. (assembly GCA_049291695.1). Lineage (GTDB taxonomy): Bacteria > Pseudomonadota > Alphaproteobacteria > Rhodospirillales > Defluviicoccaceae > Defluviicoccus. The sequence goes on along the minus strand of JBATPX010000088.1, from coordinate 2,000 downwards.
CGTTAGCCACCTCACCCAACTCCTGCGCGAGATGCACAAGGGCATCCCGCAAACGATGGGCGGCTTCGTCCAGCTCGCCGACAAGGCCAAGGCGGCCGGCGCGCTCGACGCCAAGACCAAGGAGCTGATGGCGGTAGCAATCTCGATCGCGATGCGGTGCGACGGCTGCATCGGCTTTCACACCCGCGGTGCGGTCAAGCTGGGCGCGAGCCGTGAGGAAATGATGGAGACGATCGGTGTCGCCGTGATGATGGGCGGCGGCCCCTCAACCGTGTACGGCGCCTACGCACTCGAAGCTTTCGATCAGCTCGCGGCCGCCAAGTAAAGCGCACACAGCAAAAACCCCCGGCGGGGCAAAGCCCGGCCGGGGGTTCAAACTGTGTGGCGCCGGCAACGCGGCGAAGTTGCCTACTCGCTGCGGGCGATGCCGACCAGCTGCAGGATCCAGATGAACATGGTGATGAAGCTGCCGTACAGCATGAAGGCACCAAAGATCGCCTTGCGCTGGGTGAGCGCTGCCTCATCGCCCTCGTAGTACCAGTTCTTGATCTGCTGCGTCTCATAAGCGGTCAGCCCGGCAAAGACGACCGGCACGATCAACGACATGATGAACTGCAGACCGCTCGACTGCATGAAGATGTTCACCACCAGTGCGATCAGGATGCCGAAGCTCGCCATCACCAGGAACCGACCCATCGGCGACAGATCACGCTTGGTCGTGTAGCCGTAGAGGCTCATGCCGGCAAACGCCGCCGCGGTAATGAAGAACGCGCGCGCGATGCTGCCTTGCGTGTACATGTAGAAGTAGGGCGCGATCAGGGCACCCCACAACCCGGCGTACGTCCAGAAGCAGGCCTGGGCGGCCACCGCGCTCCGGCTCATGATGATCTTGGGCGCCATGAAACCCAGGCCGAGCACGCCGATGAACAGCACCCAGATCATGGGGCCGCCGACGATCGTAGCCATGACCGCGGGGTTCATCGCGACGAGCATGGCGACGACGCCCGTGAGCGCGACCCCCAGCGCCATGTAATTGTAAACATTGAGCATGTAGCTTCGCAGGCCGACATCGATCTGCGCAGCCTCTGCTTGGCTCCGCGTCATCGTCGTGCTGTGAACCTGGAAGCGTCTCTCAGGTCCGAACGGCATTTGGTCCTCTCAGTCCACAGTTAAAACCTTGTCAGCGAAATATGGCGCGCCCCAGGATTAATTCAAGCACCCGCTTTGGGCGCTTTGCCCTGAGTCCCGGCGCCGCAAGACTGGCGCGCGCGGGGGCAGGCGGGGTGGCGCGCACGGTTTGCGCTCTCAGGCTCGCGCGCGGGCGGGCATTCGAGTAGGATCCCCATCCGGGCGCCCGTAGCTCAGGCGGATAGAGCAACTGCCTTCTAAGCAGTGGGTCGGGGGTTCGAGTCCCTCCGGGCGCGCCAAAAAACGAGGGTCCGCTCACCCGGCCGCTGGCAGCAGCTTGATCAGCGCCACGATCAGGCCGGTTTGCGCGACCATGGCGCCGAACATCCATTTCAGGATTTCCGCCTTCGCATCGGCAACGGTTGCGGTTATGCGGGCCTCAAGACGGAGTTCGGTTTCCCTCAGATCGCGGCGCACGTCGGCGATGTCCGCCTTGGTCGCCAGATCGGCCGTCGCATCGGCGAGGCTTTCCGCGAATGCCGCCGCCGCTGCCGCTGCCTGTTGCGGCGTGAATCCGCCGGCTTCCAGCTTACGCGCCAGCTTCAACGTGTCGATCGCAAGAACAGACATGGCCGTACTCTATCACCGGCGCCTGCGCCGTTCCACAACGCGGGCGCGCTTGCCCTTCGCAGCCGTGGGCCGGGGGGCCGCTCTCGCGCCAGGCGTTCGTTCGCGCTATCAAGGAGGGGGTGCGGCTAGTTGCGCGGGCAGCGGCCGGCGCGCGGGGTGGACGAAGGGGGTGAGGGACCGATGATCGGTGGGCTGTGGATGCGGGCCGTGCGCGTGGCGGTGCTGGCGCTGCCGCTCCTCGC
>JBATPX010000087.1:0-56996 GCA_049291695.1 Defluviicoccus sp. | reverse complement strand
GGCGTGGGCGGTAAGCAGCCCGGTCTCCAGCCTGGTGTCGATCTCGAAATCCAACCGCCGTCCGCCCATCGCTCGCCGCCGCTCGCCAGTGAACCCTTCGGGTGAAACCTACCACACCCCTCACCGTGAAAGAACAAAAACAGAATCAACCGCCTACCCGAAATTCACGATCCTTAGCCGGGGAACCAGGACCGTGGGGTGGGGTTGACGGCAACCGGCCGATTGCCTACAACTTGGCCACCCTGTCGCCGGCCAATTCCCGCGAAGTGCCCCGAGCGCGAAAGCGACCGCATGGCCCCGGCCGGTGGAGGAGATTCTGCGAAAGCGATGGCTTCTGCCTACACACCGCCGTCATCAGCAGCGGCCAGCGTGGCGGGCCGCCCTGCGGGCGCCAATGCCGCGCTGGTGTTGGAAGACGGGATGGTTTTTTGGGGACAGGGCGCTGGTGCGGTCGGTGTTGCCATTGGCGAGGTGTGTTTCAACACATCCTATACGGGTTATCAGGAGATCCTGACCGACCCTTCATACGCGGGACAGATCATTACCTTCACCTTTCCGCACATCGGCAACGTCGGCGTCAATTCCGAGGACGTGGAATCGATTACACCTGCGGTGCGCGGCTGCGTCATGCGTCAGCCGATCTCCTCGCCCTCGAACTGGCGGGCCGTCGGCCATCTCAACGCCTGGCTCGAGAAACACGGTCTGGTCGCGTTGACCGGCGTCGATACCCGGCGGCTGACACGTCGCATCCGTGACGGCGGCGCACCGAGGGGGGCCCTCATCCACGCCCCCGACGACATGATCGACGTCGATGTGCTGCGCTTCATGGCCGAGCAGTGGCCGGGCCTCGAAGGGATGGACTTGGCGCAGGAGGTGATGTGCCGGCAGACGTACAGCTGGGAAGAGACCGCCTGGCACTGGCCTGAAGGCTACGGCCGGCAGGCCGAGCCGCGGTTCCACGTCGTGGCGATCGATTATGGTGCCAAGCGTAACATCCTGCGTTGTCTGGCCGCGGCCGGCTGCCGGGTTACGGTCGTGCCCGGAAATGCCGGGGCGGACGAAGTTTTGCGCCACCAGCCCGATGGCGTCTTTCTGTCGAACGGCCCTGGCGATCCGGCGGCGACCGGTGCTTTCGCAGTGCCGGTTATCCGCGCCGTGCTGGCGCAGAAAATCCCGGTATTCGGGATCTGCCTCGGCCACCAGATGCTGGCACTGGCGCTGGGCGCGCGCACGTACAAGCTGCATCTTGGCCACCGCGGTGCCAACCATCCGGTCAAGGACCTCGAAACCGGCCGCGTCGAGATCACAAGCCAGAACCACGGTTTCGCCGTCGATCGGGCAAGCCTGCCGGTGGGCGTGGTTGAAACGCACGTTTCACTGTTCGACTCCACCAACGAAGGGCTGCGGGTCGAAGGCGCGCCGGCTTTCTCGGTGCAATACCATCCCGAGGCCTCGCCCGGGCCGCACGACAGCCACTACCTGTTCGGCCGCTTCGTCGAGGCCATGCAGCGTGCGGCGACATCGGCAGCTTGACGGCCGATGGCACGCCGGTCCGGTCGTGTGCCCCCGCGGGTGGCTTTCTCTGAAGCATGTGTGTAGGCCCTAATGCCGAAGCGGACTGATCTCAAAAGCATCCTGATCATCGGCGCTGGCCCCATCATCATCGGCCAGGCCTGTGAGTTCGACTATTCGGGAACGCAGGCCTGCAAAGCCTTGCGCGAGGAAGGCTACCGGGTCGTCCTCGTCAATTCCAATCCGGCGACGATCATGACCGATCCCGACATGGCGGACGCAACCTACATCGAGCCGATCACCGCTGCCGCCGTGGAGGCGATCATCGTGCGCGAGCGCCCCGATGCGCTCCTGCCGACAATGGGCGGGCAGACCGCCCTCAACGTGGCGATGGAACTCTACCATGCCGGTACGCTTGACCGCCTCGGCGTCGAGATGATCGGCGCCAAGCCGGGCGTGATCGCCAAGGCCGAAGACCGCCAGCAGTTCCGCGATGCGATGCGGCATATCGGTCTCGATTGCCCGCGCAGCCGAACCGTCCGCTCGATCGACGAGGCGTGGCAGGTGGTGCAGGAGATCGGTCTGCCGCTGATCATCCGGCCGTCGTTTACGCTGGGCGGCACCGGTGGCGGCATTGCGTACAACTCCGATGAGTTCGAGCGCGTGGTCTCGGGCGGGCTTGCCGCCTCGCCGACGCGCCAGGTGCTGATCGAAGAATCGGTGCTCGGCTGGAAAGAGTTTGAAATGGAGGTCGTCCGCGACCAGGACGACAACTGTATCATCGTCTGTTCGATCGAGAATGTCGATCCGATGGGCATTCACACAGGCGATTCGATCACGGTCGCGCCGGCGCTGACACTCACCGACAAGGAGTACCAGCGCATGCGCACCGCCTCGATCGCGGTGCTGCGGGAGATCGGCGTCGATACCGGCGGCTCGAACGTGCAGTTCGCGATCAATCCCGATGACGGCCGCATGGTGATCATCGAGATGAACCCGCGGGTGTCGCGTTCCTCTGCGCTGGCCTCGAAGGCAACCGGCTTTCCCATCGCCAAGGTGGCCGCCAAGCTCGCCGTCGGCTACCGCCTGGACGAGCTTAAGAACGAAATCACCGGCATCACGCCCGCATCCTTCGAGCCGACTATCGATTACGTCGTCACCAAAATCCCGCGCTTCACTTTCGAGAAGTTTCCCGCCGCCGAACGGATCCTGACGACGTCGATGAAGTCCGTCGGCGAAGCGATGGCGATCGGCCGCTCGTTCGCGGAATCGCTGCAGAAGGGCCTGCGCTCGATGGAGACCGGCCTTGCCGGCCTGAACGAAGCGAGCGAGTCCATGAGCCGGGAAGAATGTCTGGCTGCCCTTGCGATGCCGCGGCCCGAGCGCATCTTGCTGATTGCCGATGCGCTCCGCCATGGCCTCGAGATCGAGGAGATCTACGCTGCCTGCCGCTTTGACCGCTGGTTCCTCGAACAGGTAAAGATGCTGATCGACGTCGAGGCCGAGGTGCGACGCAACGGCCTGCCGGGCGACCTTTCGGGCGTCTTGCGCTTGAAGTCGCTCGGCTTCTCCGACGAGCGTCTGGCGCAGCTGACCGGAAGCCGGACCGAGGACGTTGCCCGCTATCGCCGGCTCCTCGGCGCGGCGCCGGTGTTCAAGCGTGTTGATACGTGCGCAGCCGAGTTTCCCGCGCAAACCTCCTACATGTATTCAACCTACGAGCCCGACGGCGCACTGGCGGCGGTATGCGAAGCCGACCCTTCCGAGCGCGACAAGGTCATCATTCTCGGCGGCGGGCCGAACCGCATCGGCCAGGGGATCGAGTTCGATTATTGCTGCGTTCATGCGGCCTATGCGTTGAAGGACGCCGGTTTCGAAGCGATCATGGTGAACTGCAATCCGGAGACGGTCTCGACCGACTACGACACCTCCGATCGCCTCTATTTCGAACCGCTGACCGAGGAGGACGTGATCGAGCTGGCGCGTGTCGAGCAGTCGCGCGGCCGGCTCTTGGGCGCAATTGTTCAGTTCGGCGGCCAGACGCCGCTGAAGCTAGCGCATGCACTGGCGACAGCCGGCGTCCCCATTCTCGGCACCTCGCCCGATGCGATCGATCTGGCGGAGGATCGCGAGCGCTTCCAGGTGCTGCTGCAACAACTCGGTCTGCGCCAGCCGGCCAACGGCGTTGCCCGCTCGGCGGCCGAGGCTGAGCGGGTTGCCGAGACAATCGGCTATCCAGTGGTCATTCGTCCCTCGTATGTGCTTGGGGGGCGGGCGATGGAGATCATTCACGATCATCAGGCGTTGACACGCTACATCAAGGAGGCGGTGCGGGCTTCCGGGACGCACCCGGTTCTCCTCGATACGTACCTTGAGGATGCCATCGAACTCGATGTCGATGCGTTGGCCGACGGCGCCGACGTCTACGTCGCCGGCGTGATGCAGCACATCGAGGAGGCGGGCATCCATTCCGGCGATTCGGCATGCTGCCTGCCGCCGCACTCGCTCGCGCCGGCGATGATCGATGCCCTGTGCGAGCAGACGCGCGCGCTTGCCCGCGGACTTGGCGTCGTCGGCCTGATGAACGTCCAGTACGCGATCAAGGATGGCGACATCTACATCCTCGAGGTGAACCCGCGTGCGAGCCGAACCGTGCCGTTCGTGGCCAAGGCGACGGGGGTGCCGATCGCAAAGATCGCGGCGCGGGTTATGGCCGGCGAGCGGCTGGCGTCCTTTACGCTTCCCGTGCGGCCGGGGACCGACCACGTCTCGGTCAAGGAGGCGGTGTTCCCATTCTCCCGCTTCCCCGGCGTCGACATCATCTTGGGGCCTGAGATGAAGTCGACCGGCGAGGTTATGGGCATCGCCCGCGACTTCCGTTCGGCCTTCGCCAAATCCCAGCTCGGAGCCGGTGTTCAGCTGCCTACCGCCGGCACGGTGTTCCTCTCGGTCAAGGAGCGCGACAAGCCGGCGGCCGGCATCCTCGCGTGCCAACTCGCCCAGCTCGGTTTCGCGTTGCTCGCGACCGACGGGACCGCGCAGCATCTCACCGGGATCGGACTTGAAGTGAAGCGCGTCAACAAGGTGATGCAGGGTCGACCCCACTGTGAGGACGCCATTATCAGCGGCGCCGTGCAGTTGGTGATCAACACCACCGAGGGGGCGCAGGCGATTCGCGACAGCTTCTCCATTCGCCGGTCCGCCTTGATCAAGAACGTGCCGCACTACACGACGATGGCGGGCGCCAGTGCTGCCGTCGAAGCGATCACGGCCTTGCGCGCCGGCGATGGCCTTGCAGTGCAACCACTGCAGTTTTATCTTGGCAACGCCTTCTAACTGGCTACAGGCGAGCCCGGTTCGTGCTTGCGGACGGATTCGCGCCCGGGAATGAAGAGGTCGAGCATGGAAAAGGTCCCAATGACCAGGGACGGGCTGGCGCAGCTGGAGGGTGAGTTGCGGCGCCTGCGGACGGAGGAGCGACCGGCGGTCATCCGCGCGATCGCCGATGCCCGCGAGCACGGTGATATTTCGGAGAACGCCGAGTACCACGCCGCGCGTGAACGCCAGAGCTTCATCGAGGGCCGACTGGTCGAGCTTGAGGACATCATCAGCCGGGCGCAGGTCATCGATACCTCCGGGCTGTCCGGTGACGTCATTCGCTTCGGCGCCACCGTGCTCCTGTGTGATGAGGACACTGAAGAGGAGTCCCGCTACACGCTGGTCGGCAGTCACGAGGCCGATGCGGCCAACGGCCGCCTCTCGGTGACGTCTCCCTTGGGCCGGGCGCTGATCGGCAAGCGGCTGGGCGACATCGTCGAAGTCACCGCGCCGCGCGGTTCGCGTTCCTACGAAGTGGTCAAAATCGCGTATTCGTGAGCACCCTGGCACCCTTGGTGACTTCGATTGATCCGCGGCGGAAGCTGATCGAGGGCCAGCTCGATCGAGTGCTGGTGGATGCCACGTTTCCGGAGTTGCCGAACCACAGCCGCGGCAAAGTGCGCGACTCCTACGATCTCAAGGACGGCCGGCGGCTGATCATCACCACCGACCGGCAGAGTGCGTTCGACCAGATCCTGGCGGCAGTGCCGTTCAAGGGCCAAGTGCTCAACGCGACCGCGCGCTTCTGGTTCGAGGCGACGGCCGACATCATTGCAAACCACGCGCTCGCGTATCCCGACCCGAACGTGATGCTGGTCCGAAGGCTCTTGATGCTTCCGGTCGAGGTCGTCGTGCGCGACTACCTCACAGGCAGCACTCAGACGTCGATCTGGCCCAAGTACCGCGACGGCCAGCGGACGATGTACGGGGTAACACTCCCGGAGGGCCTGCGTGAAAACGAGCGGCTGCCGGCCAGCATTCTCACGCCAACCACTAAGGCGGCCGACGGCCACGACGCGCCGATCACGCCGGACGAGATCGTCGCTTCGGGCCTCTTGAATGCTTCCGATTGGCAGACGGTCACGGAATCGGCGCTCGCGCTGTTTGCCCGCGGCCGAGCCATCGCTGCCGAGCGCGGCCTGATCCTGGTCGATACCAAGTACGAGTTCGGGCGCGACGAGTGGGGTCACATCGTGCTGGCCGACGAGATCCACACGCCGGATTCCAGCCGCTACTGGCGCCAGGACAGTTATCCGGCGCGGCTGGCGGCAGGCGAACCACCGGAATCGCTGGACAAGGAGTTCCTGCGCCGCTGGATCATCGCTCGCTGTGATCCGTATGCGGAGCCGATTCCACCGATCCCGCTCGAAACCCTGATCGACTTCAGCCTGCGCTATATCGCGCTTTACGAGACGATTACCGGTCACGCATTCGTGCCCGCGCATCCCGAGTTGTCGGTGCGGGCGCGTGTGCAGGCCTGCATCCAGGCGTTTGCCTGAACGCTGGCACCCGCCAGATCGCTTGCGCGGTGCAGCATGGATCCATATCCTGCTGCCGTAGCCGCGAAAACATTCGATTCGAGGCGCCCCCATGGGCGCGCGCGAAAGCCAAGCCGATGCACCATGCGAGCAAAGTCGTCATCCTCGGGTCGGGGCCGGCCGGATACACGGCGGCCATCTACGCCGCGCGCGCGGGGCTGCAGCCTATCCTGATCCGCGGCCTGCAGCCGGGTGGCCAATTGACGATTACCACCGACGTCGAGAACTATCCTGGCTTTGCTGCAGCCGTGCAGGGGCCGTGGCTGATGGAACAGATGGCCGAGCAGGCGGTGCACGTCGGCGCCCGCTGCTTCGACGACACCATCGTCAAGGCGGAACTTGCAGCACCACCGTTCAGGCTGACCGGCGATACGGGCGAGATTTACGAAGGCGAGAGCGTGATCATCTGCACCGGCGCGTCCGCGCGCTGGCTGGGACTGCCGAGCGAGGCGCGCTTCCAGGGGTTCGGTGTTTCCGCGTGCGCCACGTGCGACGGCTTCTTTTTTCGCGACAAAGCGGTAGCGGTGATCGGCGGCGGCAACACGGCGGTGGAGGAGGCGCTGTTCCTTACCCACTTCGCCCGATCCGTCACCCTGATCCATCGCCGCGACCAGCTGCGCGCTGAGAAGATTCTGCAGGAGCGGCTGTTTCGCAGCTCCAAGGTTCAGGTCCTGTGGGACCACGTGGTCGAGGAGATCGTCGGCGCCGATGCGCCGCCGGCTGTGACCGGCGTTGGCGTGCGCAACGTCAAGTCCGGCGCGTCATCGGTTGTTCCCGTCGACGGCGTTTTCATCGCGATCGGCCACACCCCGAACACGGCGCTGTTCCAGGGACAGCTGGAGATGGACGCCGAAGGTTATATCCTGACTCGCGCCGACAGCACGCAAACCAGTGTGCCGGGGGTGTTCGCCGCCGGTGATGTTCAGGACAAGGTCTTCCGGCAGGCCGTTACCGCCGCCGGGACCGGCTGTATGGCGGCGATCGAGGTGGAGCGATATCTTGCGGGGATCGAGACCGCCCACGCCTGATGCGCTGCGCGCCGGAAGGCCAAGCCCGGCCCGTCAAGAGGCCGGTTCACAGGGAGAGAGAGCTCCGGTTGACAAGCGGCTGCGCTTGCACCGGCAAGACGCAACAGGGCCGCCATGATAGGAATGGACTGGGACAAGATCCGCGTTTTCTACGCCGTCGCTGAAGCGGGCAGCTTCACGCATGCAGGCGAGAGCTTAAGCCTCAGCCAATCCGCCGTCAGCCGGCAGGTGAGCTCGCTCGAAGAGACCCTGCAGACGCCGTTGTTCCACCGGCATGCACGTGGCCTGATGCTGACCGAGGCAGGAGAAGTTCTGCATCGGACGGCAGGTGAAATCTACGCCAAGCTGAACATGGCGCAGGGGCTGATCCAGGAAAGCCGGGAACGGCCCAAAGGTCCGTTGCGCATCACCACAACCATCGCGTTCGGCTCCGTCTGGCTGGCGCCGCGGTTGAAGGAATTCCTTGAGGCCAACCCGGATATCGAGGTTACCTTGATGCTGAGTGACAACGAGCTTGACCTTTCGATGCGTCAGGCCGACGTCGCCTTGCGAATGACGCCGCCGACCCAGCCGGACCTGATCCAGCGCCGGCTGATGACCCTGCACTACCACGTGTTTGCGGCGCCGAGCTATCTGGCGGAGCACGGGACGCCGCACTCGCTGGAGGACCTCGACAATCACCGCCTGATTGTTTTCGGCGACGAGGCAGGGTTTGCCCTGCCGAACCTGAACTGGCTGTTGCAAGCCGGCTGCGCCGAGGGCAGCAAGCGGAAGGCATTTCTCAAGGTCAACAGTACCTTCGGCATCTTTCGCGCCGTGCAGAACGGCATCGGCATCGGCGCCTTGCCCCATTACCTCAATGACCAGACCGGGAACTTGGTGCAGATCCTGCCGGAGGTGAACGGACCCGAGGTCGATCTCTTCTTCGTCTATCCGGAAGAGTTGCGGCACTCGCACCGCGTTGCCCTGTTCCGCACCTTCATAGCCCGCAAGGCCGAGGACCTCGCCGATACCTGATCGCCGGGATCTCATCGGCTGAACCGGCGCTGCCGCGCGATCCCGAATGCGGAGATAATAGCCTGCCGTCTTCAACCCATTATGCAATACGCGCATATCTGGGATGCGTTTTTTTCGTGTGGTATGCGGCGCTGCAGCAGGGTATAAGGGCGGTGTTGGTGCTGCATTGCAGCATCCTCAAGTTTCGCAGTTTCGCAGTTTCGGGTGCAAGGCCCGAAAGGAGGGCTCGTCAGCTACGAGTCCTACGTCTCCCAGACGTGAAGCCTCCCTGTTGGACTTGCCGGGCCTTGTGCCCGGCATTTTTTTGCTGCCTTCACGAACCTGGACCAGCGATGATCGCGCGCGGGGCGCAGAGGCCGCTGCCTCGTTCCGTCGGGGCGGCTGTTGCGGCCGCGAAGGCGCTCCCTGGCGGAGGCATCGCCCCGCTTGACTGTCCGCTCTCGACGCCCCCTCAGCCGGCCAGTGCCTGCGCGCGCGCTGCAACGATGTCGTCCGCCAACTTGCCGCTCAGCTCCTGCAAGTGATCGAAGGCCCATTCGAAGGTGCCGACGCCGAGTGTTGCCGAGCGCAACTCAATGATGAGGCCGTGCATCTCCGCCTGCGGCAGCAGCACCGCGACCTCGTCCCACCCCTTCCAGTCGGAGCGCGGTTCGAAGCCCAGGATTTGGCCCCGGCGCCCGGAAGCGATCCGCTGGATGCGCGAGGTGAATTCGCTCGGCACGGAGATCTTGACGTTGAAGATCGGCTCCAGCAGCACCGGCGAGCACTTCGGCATGCCTTCACGCATGGCGGCTTGAGCTGCCTTGCGGAACGCCATGTCGGACGAGTCGACGGTGTGGTACTGGCCGTCGGTCAGCGTGACCGAGACATCGACGACCGGAAAACCGAGCGGGCCGCGACTGAGGAACTCCCGCACGCCGGTTTCGACGGCAGGGATGTATTGCTTCGGGACGACGCCGCCGGTGATGCGGTCGGTGAACTGGAAGCCCTCGCCGCGCGCCAGCGGCTTGATTTCAATATGAACATCGCCAAATTCGCCGTGACCGCCGGACTGCTTCTTGTGTCGGGCATGCTGCGTCACGGCACCCCTGATCGTCTCCTTGTATGGAACCTGCGGCGCGTGAGAGAGGATCTGGATGTTGAAGCGGTTGCGCAGCCGGTCGATCGCGATCGCGAGCTGCATTTCCCCCTGGCCCCAGAGCAGAAACTCGCCGGTGACTGGGTCGTGGCCGAACGAGAGCGACGGATCCTCGTCGGCGAGTCGCGTCAGCGCGCCGGTCAGCTTGACCTCGTCCTGCCGCTGCGCCGGCTGCACCGCAAGTGCGAACACCGGTTTGAGCGGCGGCGGCCAAGTGCCGGCGGCCACCTTGCCGGACGGCGACAACATCTGCCCGGTGGCAGCGCTGTCGAGGCGACCGAAAGCGACCACCTCGCCGACAGCTGCCTTCGGCTGCTTCTCCAGCCGGGCGCCCAGCATCCGGTTGACGCCCGAGATGCGCTCGCCGTTCAGGGTCGCGCCATCGGCGATTTCGCCGCGCCACACTCGCGCATAGGTGAGCTTGCCGGTATGCGAGGCATGCACGGTCTTGAAGACCTGCGCGCACGCCTCACCCGTCGCCTCCAGGCCGTGGCATTTTTGCGCCGTTTGCTGTGGGCCGGGCGCCTCGTGCCGCAGCGCCTTCAGCAGCCGCGTGATGCCGTGCATGCCCTCGGCGGAGCCGAAGAACACCGGCACGATCAGATCCTCGCGCAGATCGCGGGTGAGGCCGGCATAGATTTCGTCCGTGCTGGGCGCCATGTCCTCAAGTAGCTTCTCCAGAATCGTGTCGTCGAAATCGGCGAGCGCCTCCAGCATGCCGGCACGTGCTTCCGCCGTACGCGGGGCAACCGACTGCGGCACTTCAATCAATGCGGAGCGTTGGCCTTCAGTCCAGCGGAAGGCGCGCTCACTCACGAGATCGACAAACCCGGTCACACGCTCGCCGTCGCGGATCGGGATTTCCCGCAGCACGAGCGGCTTCGCCGATTGAGCCTGCAGCGCGGCCAGCGTGTCCCGCACGCTGCCGACGCCGATATCCATCTTGTTGATGAAGATCAGGTGGGGGATGTTGCGCGTATCGAGAAAACGCAGCAAAGGTGCGAGTGTCAGCGCCTTCTGCGGCTCGGGCTCGCAGACGATGACGGCGGCATCGACCACCATCAAGACATTGTAGGCCTCTTGAATCAGCTCGATGGAGCCAGGGCAGTCGAGAAGGGTCCAAACGTCGCCCAGGTAATCCGTGGTCGCGACATTGACCTCGGTCGACATCTGCCGTGCGCGTGCCTCGGGCGAGGCGTCGCCGACCATGTTGCCCTCTTTGACGCTGCCCTTGCGACTGATCGCGCCCGTCAGCGCGAGAATGCTCTCCAGGAGCGACGTCTTGCCGGACAGATAGGGCCCGACAAGGGCCGCGCAGCGTGGAGCGGATGGAGTCGTCATGCTTACCAGAACCTCCCGGAAACCTGCTCTTTATGGCATGCTTGCAGACAGTTGAGACTTCGCCCGGGCATCGTGTGAGATGCCGGTAGCAGACACTAGCCGGCCGTGCAATTGCTTCACAAGGGGAAACCGCGCCTGCCCGAACGCCGCGGGCACGCGTGCGTCCGGCGCTCCAAGCCGCTCATTTGTTCATTTCAGTGCGGCACAGGCCCGTTCGATGCGCGCGCACGCGTCCTCCAACAGCGTGGTCGCGGTCGCATACGAAATGCGGAAATGCGGCGACAGTCCGAAGGCCGAGCCCTGAACACAGGCGACGCCGGCGCTCTCCAGGAGATAGGTGACAACATCGTCGTCGTTGGCGAGCGACTGCCCCGCTGGCGTCCGCTTGCCGAGCAGGCCGGCGCAAGACGGGTAGACATAAAACGCGCCTTGAGGCCTTTCGCAGTGTAGCCCCGGAACCGCATTGAGGCGTGCAACGACGAGATCGCGGCGCTCCCGAAAGGTGGCGACCCACTCTTTCAGGAATTCGTGCGGGCCGTTCAGCGCCGCCAGCGCCGCCGCTTGGCTGATCGAACTCGTATGCGTGGTGGAATGCGACTGCACGGCGTTCATCGCTTCGATCAGGGGCAACGGCCCGCCGGCATAACCGACCCGCCAGCCGGTCATCGAGTAGACCTTGGAGCAGCCGTTGACGGTGAGCGTGCGCTCCTTGAGCCGCGGCTCGACTTGCGCCAGCGTCGCGAAGCGGAAGCCGTCGTAAACGATGTGTTCGTAGATATCATCGACCATCACCCAGACGTGCGGCTGCGCGACGAGGATGTCCGCGAGTGCCTTGAGGTCGTCTGCCGTGTAGGTGGCCCCGCTTGGGTTGGATGGGGAATTCAGGATCAGCCATTTGGTCCTTGGCGTGATCGCCCTTTGCAGCGCATCTGCTGTCAGCTTGAAGCCGACCGACGCCGGGCAGGCGACGATCATCGGCTCGCCGTCCGCCAAGAGCGCCATATCGGGGTAGGAGACCCAGTAGGGCGCCGGAATGATTACCTGGTCACCGGCATTCAGAGTTGCCAACAGCGCATTGAACAGCACCTGCTTGCCGCCGCAGCCGACCGTGATCTGCTCCGGCGTGTAGTCGAGACCGTTGTCGCGCTTGAACTTCGCTGCAATCGCCTGGCGCAAGGCGAGTGTGCCGGCGACCGGCGTGTACTTGGTTTCGCCACGATCGATGGCTGCCTTCGCGGCGTCCTTGACGTGCTGCGGCGTATCAAAATCCGGCTCGCCGGCGCCAAGGCCGATGATGTTTTTGCCCTCGGCTTTCAGGCGCGCCGCCCTTTGGGTGACGGCGATTGTGGGTGACGGCTTGATGCGGCTCAGGCGTCGGGCGAGCAGCGACATGGCAGCGGATCTCCCTGCGCGAGGGAACGGAGCTCAGTGCCTCGCGGTGCAAAACTATTGTCTCACCGGGACCGAGGCAAGCGGTGCAAGCGACGGCGTGGACGTTTTCGTACGGCACTGCCGCAGGCGGTGAGACAGGAGGCGGCTGGTACCTGGCCTCCGGGCGACCTATAACAAGGTCATGCAACCCACGGCGTCAGTGCCTCCCCTCCTGTTCTGCCCTGCCAAGCGGCCGGCGCTGCCAAGCGAGCGGGCGTTTCGGCTGGCCTCGGCCTACCAGCCGGCGGGCGATCAGCCGCAAGCGATCGCGCGCCTGAGCGAGGGCATCGCACAGGGCGAACGCGACCAGGTGCTCCTGGGCGTGACCGGGTCCGGCAAGACCTTCACCATGGCGAACGTGATCCAGAACCTGCAGCGGCCGGCACTCATCCTGGCGCCGAACAAAATCCTGGCTGCCCAGCTCTACGCCGAGATGAAGGGCTTCTTCCCCGACAACGCGGTCGAATACTTCGTCTCGTACTACGATTACTATCAACCCGAGGCCTACGTCCCGCGTACCGACACCTACATCGAGAAGGACTCGGCGATCAACGAGCAGATCGACCGCATGCGCCACGCCGCCACTCGGGCGTTCCTGGAGCGCAACGACGTTATCATCGTTGCCTCAGTGTCGTGCATTTACGGTATCGGTTCGGTCGAGACCTACGGCGAGATGACGCTTGCGCTGGCGGCGGGCATGAGCATCGAGCGCCAAGCCCTGATGGGCCGCCTGGTCGAGCTGCAATACCGGCGCAACGACTTAGCCTTCGCCCGCGGCGCCTTCCGTGCACAGGGCGATATCATCGATATCTTCCCGTCGCATCTGGAGGATCGCGCCTGGCGGCTGTCGCTGTTCGGCGATGAGATCGAGGCGATCAGGGAGATCGATCCGTTGACTGGGGAGAGGACGGCCCAGCTGACGCGCGTCACGGTCTTTCCCAACAGCCATTACGTTACGCCGCGCCCCACCCTGCAACAGGCGGCGCCGCGGATCAAAGCGGAACTCAAGACCAGCGTCGATGCCTTTGTTGCCGAGGGCAAGCTGTTGGAGGCACAGCGGCTGCAGGAGCGCACGACCTTCGATCTGGAGATGCTGGAAACGACCGG
This sequence comes from Defluviicoccus sp., assembly GCA_049291695.1. Taxonomy (GTDB): domain Bacteria; phylum Pseudomonadota; class Alphaproteobacteria; order Rhodospirillales; family Defluviicoccaceae; genus Defluviicoccus. Next base: position 43,506 of record JBATPX010000087.1, on the reverse strand, counting down.
CCATTGCGCCGGCATCGAGAACTACTCGCGCTACCTGACCGGCCGCAACCCGGGCGAGCCGCCGCCGACGCTGTTCGAGTATTTGCCCGAGAATGCGCTGTTGTTCGTCGACGAAAGCCACGTCACCGTGCCGCAGTTGGGCGGCATGTATCGCGGGGACTACAACCGGAAATCGACACTGGCCGCCTATGGCTTCCGCCTGCCCTCGTGCGTCGACAACCGCCCTTTGCGCTTCGAGGAATGGGAGGCGATGCGGCCGCAGACGGTGTTTGTCTCGGCGACGCCGGGGCGGTGGGAACTCGAACGGGTGGGCGGCGTGATCGTCGAGCAGGTGGTTCGGCCGACCGGGCTGACCGACCCGTTGTGCATCGTCCGGCCGGTCGAGAACCAGGTCGACGATCTGATCGGCGCCTGCAAGCAGGTGGCTGCGAGCGGCCAGCGGGTGCTGGTAACCACGCTTACCAAACGCATGGCGGAGGATCTGACCGAGTATTTGTATGAGCAGGGCCTGCGGGTGCGCTACCTGCATTCGGACGTCGATACGTTGGAGCGCATCGAGATCATTCGCGATCTGCGCTTGGGCGCGTTCGATATTCTGGTCGGCATCAACCTGTTGCGCGAGGGGCTTGATATTCCCGAATGTGCGTTGGTCGCGATCCTTGACGCCGACAAGGAAGGCTATCTGCGCTCGCGCACCTCGCTGATCCAGACCATCGGTCGGGCGGCGCGCAACGTCGATGGCCGGGTCCTGCTCTATGCCGATCACATGACCGGCTCGCTCACGGCCGCTCTCGAGGAGACCAGCCGCCGACGCGAGAAGCAGATCGCCTTCAATGCGGCGCACGGCATCACGCCGGAAAGCATCAAGAAGGGCATCAGCGACGTTCTCGAGAGCGTGTACGAGCACGACTACGTCACCGTCGATACAGGCCCGGCCGGCCCGCACGTGGTCGGCAAGGACCTGAAGGCTGTTCTCGAAGATCTGGAGAAGAAGATGCGCGCAGCGGCGGCCAACCTCGAGTTCGAGGACGCGGCACGCTTTCGCGACGAGATCCGGCGTCTCGAGGCGGTCCAACTCGGCCTCGATCGGCCGGGCGTTGCGCCCTCGCATGCGGTGGCAGCGCGCCGCCCGCGTGCGACGACGAACAGCGCTGCGAACGAGCTGGCGCCGCACAAAGCGAAATCACCTCGGCGCCAGCGGGCGCGCAGGGCGAGCTAGGCGTGGCCCAGGAACCGGGCAGGTCTTGCCTGTCGATTCAGGATTGTGCCGAGCACATTTCCGCCTGAGGCGCGGATGCGGGCGACGGCGCTGGCGGCGGCATCCGCGGTCGTTTTTCTCGCATCGATGATGAGGACGACGGCGTCGGCATAGCGGCTGATGGCCAAGCTCTGTGGCGCGCGCAAGGCCGGCCCGGCGTCAAGGATCACCATGCGAAAGGCCGGGCGCAGGAGGTCGATCAGGGCGGCGCCGTTCCGAACCGGATCCGCCCCGTGCATTTCCGCGGCCGCCTCAAGCATCTTCTCCCAACTGCACGCAAACAGGCCGGTGCTTCCGACATCGGCGAGCGCAAGGGCAGACGTCATCGGTTCGGCCCAGCGCGCCGTCTCAGCGGTACGCCCTGTTTTCGCCGCGTGGTTGGCGGACTGCCGCTCGATCGAGAGAACGCTCCCATCCTCGAACTCGGCGACGACGCCGGCAAAGCGGCGTGCCAGTGTCGAGGTCCCTTCGCCTCCCTTGATGCCGATGAACTGGATCAGCGGTGTCGGACGGCGGAGCTGGCGCGCCAGGCAGTCAAACAGGCTGAGAAACTGATCGGTCGTCTGCCGCTGGGCGCGATCCGCGAGGTCCCCATTGCACAGGCCGCCGCCGGTCGGCACCTCGCGGCAGGCAAACCGCTTGAGCAGAAGGCGATAGAGATCGAGGAGTGCCGGCGAAACGCGGTGCGCCATGCGCGCGGCGCGTTCCGCTGCCGGCAGCGGAACGAGGGACTTGCCGGGAGATCCCGCAAGGTGTGCTTGCGTGACGCGGCGGACCTCGGTGCCCGGCCCGAGCCATGGCTGAACCGGACCGGCGAGCCGGTCAAGTGCGTGCCTGCTGTCGCCCGCAGCCGCGGCCGCCGTCGTTGCGGAGGCGCTGGCTGTGCCCGTCGGGTCGCCGCGTTCGGACAAAGGCGTGGCGAGCGTCGTCATTGGTGTTGCGCCTCCGCTACCGCGAACCGTTGGGGATGCGCGCCAGAACGGGCAGGCCCAGCCGCTCGTTAACGCTTTCAGGGGTTGCCAACGGCGCTCGACATGACTCGACAATAACGCCAAGCCCGATCCCGGCAAGGAGGCCGAGAACGCCAGCGAGAACGAACCGCAGGGGCACCGGCATCCCTGTGGGTCGGCCGGACGCCACCGGCTCCTCGATGATGCGTACGCGGCCGCTGCCGGCTTCAAGGCTGGCGGCGTGGCCGCCGGTTTCGACCCGGTCGGCATAGGCTTTGTATTCTGCTTCCTGCCGGTCGGCCGCCTGCCGCAGGTCCTTGAGCGGACGGCTCAGGCGGTTAATGCGGCGGATGTCCGCGCGCGCCGCGACGAGATCCGCCTCGAGCGCCGCTTTGCGTGTCACCAATGCCTTCTGTTCGAGCAGAAGGCGCTTGCGGCCGATGTCGCGCTGCTCCTCGAAGAAGGTATTCAGACGCTTGAGTTCCGCGCGGACGTCGACAAGCTTCTTGCCATCGCGCGTGTTCTTGCGCAAGAGGTCCGCCTCGCGGATGCGCAGCTTCATCAGTTCCTGATTGGCGCGTCGCGCGTCCTCCAGTTCGGTATCGGAAAAGACCGGTGCCAGTGATGAGAGCGAGATCGCCGGGTTGGCGACAATCGCGACGCTGTCCTCCATTTCGCGCAGTCGCGTCACCACCTCGCGAATCTGGAATTCGAGATCGACACTCTTCGCCAGCAGCAGGCGCGTCTGCTCGTCGACATCGAAGACGCCGTTGGTTTGTTTGAAGCTGTCGAGCGCATCCTCGGCTTCGATCAGCCGCAAGCGATACTGCTGGAGCCGATCAGCGAAACCCGGCTCAAGTGGGGCCGTATGGATGCCGGCGCGGTGAGCGATGTAGACATCGATCAGGCTCTCCAGCACCCGAACCCCGATCTCTCGATCGGGATGCGCGAAGCGCAGGTGAATGACCGCGCTGTCCGCGGCGCCTTCCACCGTCAGCGCCTCGTGCATGTGCGCGATCGCCGCCTCGGGTTCTACGGCCGGCGCTGCGGCGGCATCGTCGCTCTCGACCGACGGGGCATCGGTGGACCCGCCGTCGAGAGGAGGAACCGCGGGGATCAGACCGGTGTTAGGAGGAGGGGTCGTCAGCCCCTTGATCCAAGCGGCAGCCTGCCTCCACGCACTCGCAGGCGGTGCGCTCGGATAGATCATTTCGGTTCCGAGCCGTTCGATCACCTGTTGTTTAAGATCGCGGCTGTTGAGGATCTCGATCTCCGCTCTGACGGCCTGCACAAGAGCGCGCGCATTCTCGCTCGTGTCCGTCTCGGCGGTGCCGCCGGCGCCACGGCCGAGCTGGAGCAGCAGGGTTGCAGAGGTCTCAAAGGAAGGCCGTTGGATGACGCTCGTGATCAGTGCAGCCGAAAGGCCGATGACAACCGACAGCGCGATGATCCCCCACGCGCGGCGGATGAGCAGCAGAACATCCTGGGCGAGGGGACGCGATCGACCATAGAGCATGTTTCAGAACCGTCCCGCCATGAGGGGCCTGCACATTGACGCGCGCCCCGCGCTGCTGTTCGCCTTCACAACGAAGCCTTCCGCAAAACGGCCCCTGCAACACGCTCCGGTCCCGCCGTGATTGCGGCGGCGTAAGGGGCACACGCCGCTTGCGCCGTGGCGACAGAGGATCGCGGCGTCTGGGTTCAATAGGTTAGTCTAAAGACGAGTGACGGACCTTGATACCCCCAGCCGGAGAAGTCGCGAGGCGGCAGGTCCAACAGCCTCTCGCTTGTCCGTAGCGCAATCATCCCGAAGCCAGCCGGCCCGCAACGATGGCGAGGAAGACCATCAGCCCGACGTGGCGGTTGGCGCGAAAGCGGGCGAGACAGCCCTTCGCGTCGTCGGTGTCGAGCGTTGCCGTCTGCCAGGCGAGATGGAGCGCCACGGCAAGGACACCGGCGGCGAAAGGCCAGCCCAGCCCGCCTGCAGACCCGCCGGCGGCAGCGAAAAGAACAATGGCCAAGCCGTAGAAGCCTGCGAGCCATGAACGGGTCCGGTCTCCCAAGAGCAACGCCGTAGACCGCACGCCGATAACGGCGTCGTCCGTCTTGTCCTGGTGCGCGTAAATTGTGTCGTAGCCCAGCGTCCAGAAGAAGCCGGCGGCATAAAGGAGCAGCGCCGGCAGCGTGAGTCCACCGGTCACCGCTGACCAGCCGACGAGCGCGCCCCAGTTGAACGTCAAGCCGAGGACCGCTTGCGGCCAGTCGGTCACCCGCTTGGCGAACGGATAAAGCGCGACCAAGATCAGCGATGCGGCGGCGAGCATCACCGTAAAGCGGTTGAACTGCACCAACACCAGGAGACCCGCGAGCGTCAGCGCGGCCATGAAGGCGAGCGCGCGGCGAACGCTGATGACACCGCTTGCAATCGGGCGGTTCGCCGTGCGTGCGACGCGGGCGTCGAAGTCGCGGTCGGCGATGTCGTTCATCACGCAGCCGGCAGCGCGCATGACGGTGGCGCCGAGCGCCAACAGGATCAGAAACCAGGGGCTGGGGAAGGTCGGCGAGGCGAGCGCCGCCCCCCACCAACTGGGGAACATCAGCAGCCAGATGCCTATCGGCCGGTCCAGCCGGGCCAGGCGAGCGTAAGGCCGCATACCGGAGGGGAGCAGGCGGTCGACCCAATCGCCGGACTTGATGTCGCTCGCGGGAGGTGCCTCGCGGATTTGCATCGCGTGTTTGCCCTTTGTCGTGCGCATCCCGCGCGAGGGCCTCCCCTGTGCCAGCGTCAATCGCGTACCATCGGCACGAAACGACGCGCTGGCCGGCAACGGCAGGAGAACCGGTGTGGACAAAGCAAAAGTCCGGCTTTTTGTCGAGGGGCGACTTGCGGCCGGCGGGGGCGTCACCCTCAGCGCGCCGCAGGCACACTACGTTACCACCGTGATGCGCCTTGCTCCTGGCGCCCGCTTGCGGCTGTTCAACGCCGGCGCCGGCGAGTGGCTGGGCCGTATCGAGGGTGTGGGGCGGGGACGCTGTCTGGTGACGATCGAGGCGCAATGCCGTGGCGCCCGCTCCGAACCGGGTCCGTCGCTTGCGTTCGCGCCGGTCAAGAAGGATGCGATCGATTTCATCGTCATCAAGGCGACAGAGCTTGGCGCGGCGGCGCTGCTGCCCATCTGGACGCGCTTCACAGCGGTGCAGCGGCTTAACGTCGAGCGCTTGCGTGCCAACGCGATCGAGGCAGCCGAGCAATGCGGCCGGCTCACCATCCCGGTGATTGCCGAGCCGGCTTCGCTCACCGAGCTTATCGCCGACTGGCGGACGGACCGGACGCTACTGGTCTTTGACCGCGATCGCGGTCGCCCCTTAAAAGCGGTTATCCCGACGGCAACAGCCCGCGCGCTGCCTTCGCCCGGCCTCCTGATCGGTCCGGAAGGCGGTCTCACACCGGAGGAGCTTGACGCGCTCGAAGCGCTGCCGTTTGTTACCACCGTCGCCATGGGGCCGCGCATGCTGCGCGCAGACACCGCGGCGCTCGCGGCCCTGGCTTGTTGGCAGGCGTTTGCCGGCGACTGGTGAGGGTTTACAGACCATAACGACGAACAAATGGGCCAACGCGGGAGTTCGCGATGGGAAGCACCGATACCGGGTCGGTTACGCAAGAGCCTTTGACGCTGCAGGATCTGGTCGATGACCTCGCGGCCGGCTGCAAACAGGCGGTGCAGTGGCGCATCGGCACCGAGCATGAGAAATTTGTTTATCGCGTGAGCGACCTCCGTTCGCTCGACTACGAGGGTCCGGCCGGCATCCGCGCCATCCTGGAAGGACTGACGCGCTTCGGCTGGCGGCCGATCCTCGAAGCCGGCAACCCGATCGCGCTTGTCGATGACAAGGGGGCCTCGATCACGCTCGAACCGGGCGGGCAGCTCGAATTGTCCGGAGCCCCGCTTGAAAACCTGCACCAGACCTGCGCCGAGATCGACCAGCACCTGGACCAGGTCAAGGCGCTCGGTGCCGAATTGGGGTTCGGCCTGCTGGGCCTGGGCTATCAGCCTAAGTGGCCGATGGCGAGCCTGCCGTGGATGCCGAAGGGGCGCTACCGCATCATGCGCGCCTACATGCCGACGCGCGGCCGGCTCGGCCTCGAGATGATGCAGGCGACCTGCACCGTGCAGGTGAATCTCGACTTCGATTCGGAAGCGACCATGGTGCAGATGTTTCGCATCGGCTTGGCGCTGCAGCCGGTCGCAACCGCGCTGTTTGCCAATTCGCCGTTCCGCAACGGTGCACCCAATGGCTATCTGAGCTATCGCAGTCACATCTGGACCGACACCGATCCCGATCGCTGCGGCATGCTGCCGTTTGTTTTCGACGATGGCTTCGGCTTCGAGCGCTATGTCGATTATATGCTCGACGTGCCGATGTATTTCGTCTACCGCGACGGCCGCTACATCGATGTCGCCGGGCAGTCTTTCCGCGCCTTCATGGCCGGCCGGCTCAAGGGCCTTGCCGGCGAACGGCCGACGCGGGCTGACTGGGCGGATCACCTGACGACGGCGTTTCCCGAGGTGCGCTTGAAGCGATTTCTCGAAATGCGCGGTGCCGATGCAGGCCCGTGGAACCGCTTATGCGCCCTGCCGGCGTTGTGGGTCGGATTGCTTTACGACGATACCGCTCGGGCGGCTGCCGCTGACCTCATCGCCGACTGGAGCGTTGCCGATATCATGGCGCTGCGCGCGGCAGTGCCGCTGCAGGCGCTGAAAACCCGGTTTCGCAACGGAACGGTACAGGATATCGCGCTGGAGATGCTGGCGATTGCTGATCACGGACTGCGTCGGCGCAACCGAGGCGACGGCCTCGGGCGCGACGAGACCCGCTATCTCAATCCTCTGTTCCGCATCGCCGAAAGCGGTCTGTCGCCGGCTGAAGAGTTGCTGGCGGCTCTTGAACGGCGCTGGGACGGAAAGGTCGATCCGGTCTTTCACGAGTATGCGTATTGAGGTGCGGGCCGCACACCCCGGCAATTCACGCTGCCGTTCCGCCGACCGTGAGGCCGTCAATCCGGAGTGTGGGTTGCCCTACACCTACCGGTACCGATTGGCCATCCTTGCCGCAGGTGCCGATGCCGGGATCGAGGCGCAAGTCGTTGCCGATCAGGCTGACCCGGGTCAATACTTCGGGACCGTTGCCGATCAGGGTTGCTCCCTTCACCGGCGCACCGATCCGGCCGCCTTCGATGCGGTAGGCCTCGGTGCAGCTAAACACGAACTTGCCCGACGTGATGTCGACCTGACCACCGCCGAAGTTGACGGCGTAGAGGCCCTTGTCCACCGAGCCGATAATCTCCTCCGGCGCCCGGTCGCCCGCCAGCATGTAGGTGTTGGTCATGCGCGGCATCGGCTTGTGGGCAAAGCTCTGCCGGCGGCCGTTACCGGTGGGTTCCGTTGCCATCAATCTGGCGTTCAGTCGGTCTTGCAGGAACCCCTTGAGGATCCCGTCCTCAATCAAAGTGGTGCAGGACGACGGCGTGCCCTCGTCATCGATTGTGAGCGAGCCGCGCCGGTTCAAGAGTGTGCCGTCATCGACGACCGTCACCCCGGGTGAAGCCACGCGCTGGCCGATAAGGCCAGCAAAGGCGGATGTTTTCTTGCGGTTGAAGTCGCCCTCGAGGCCGTGGCCGATCGCCTCGTGCAGGAGAATGCCGGGCCAGCCCGGGCCGAGGACGACCGTCATCTCACCGGCAGGGGCATCGACCGCTTCGAGGTTCACCAGCGCCTGCCGCAGGGCTTCATCGACGGCGGTGCGCCACGTCTCTTCCCTCAGGTACTCATCCCAATTGGCGCGGGCACCAAGGCCGTAGGACCCTGTCTCCCGACGGCCGGCGTGCTCGACCATGATGCTGACGTTCAACCGCACCAGAGGCCGGATGTCGCTCACCTCGGCGCCGCCGGGCCGCAGGATGCGCACGGCCTGCCATGACGCAAGGAGCGACGCCGTCACTTGGCGGACGCGCGCATCCTGGCCCCGCGCGTAAGCGTCGATTGCCGCCAGAACGTCAAGTTTGGTCGTGACGGCGGTCCCCTCCAGGGGATTCTCGCTGCCGTAAAGCATGCGGTTGGTCGGTCGCGGTGCGACATCGAAGGAACTGCCATGGCCGGCACTCACGGCGCGCACCGCCGAAGCTGCGCGCGCTAGCGCTGCCGGCGTCAGCTCGGTCGCATGAGCATAGGCAACCGTCTCGCCGGCGACAGCCCGCAGGCCGAAGCCGGCGGCGCTGTCGAAGCTCGCACTCTTCAGGTGCCCGTCGTCGAGAACGAACGACTCCGACTGGCGTGCTTCGATGAACAGCTCCCCGTCATCGGCCTGAGCGAGCGCGTCTTCGACTATTGGGCGGATCGCGGAAGCGTTGAAGCCGGTACCGGCGAGGACGCGATCATCAATCGGAAACTGGGCTGTCATGCGTTCATCCGTTACAGATTGCGAGAGAGCCAGGCGGCAAACCCGACTGCGACTGTACCTTAACTGGGATCGCACCGTTGCACTGTCGAGGCCGCTGCGGTCAAGAGAGCGCCTGCTTGACGCTTGACCGCTCCGCCCACCGGGACTATCGGCACTCTCGCTCGTCAGCCGGCGACATTACGACAGCACCAGGGAAGGGTTCTTGCGAAATGGCTAAAGACGAACGCGCGCAACCGAGCTGGAAGCCGGCAACCCTTCTGGTGCGGGGCGGAACCCAGCGCAGCGGTTTCGATGAAACCTGCGAAGCGCTGTTCATGACCTCGGGCTACGTCTACCGATCTGCCGAGGAGGCCGAGCGCGCCTTCAACGGCACCGACCAGCGCTTCGTCTATTCGCGCTTCGCCAATCCGACCGTGCAAATGTTCGAGAACCGCATGGCGCTCCTTGAAGGGGCCGCCTTCTGCAAGGCGACGGCGAGCGGCATGGCAGCTGTTTTCGCGTCGATGGCGTGTTTCCTCAAGACCGGCGATCGTCTCGTGGCTTCGCGCGCCTTGTTTGGGTCGTGCCAGTACGTCGTCAGCGAGATCCTGCCGACATTCGGCATTGAAAGCATTCTGGTCGACGGCACCGATGCGCGGGCATGGCGTAACGCCCTGTCGCAACCGACCGCCTGCGTGTTCCTCGAAACGCCATCCAATCCGATGCTCGATATCATCGACGTTACGGACGTTGCGGCGCTGGCGCACCAGGTCGGTGCGCGGGTCGTCGTCGATAACGTTTTCGCCTCGCCTTTGCTGCAGAAGCCGCTGCCGATGGGCGCCGATGTGGTCGTCTACTCTGCGACCAAGCATATCGACGGCCAAGGGCGCTGTCTTGGCGGTGCCATCCTGACCAACGATCAGGCTTGGTTCGAGGAGCGGCTGATCCCCTTTCTCCGCAATACCGGGCCGGCGCTCAGCCCCTTCAATGCGTGGCTTCTGCTCAAAGGTCTGGAAACGCTCGATCTCCGCATCAGCCGCCACACTGAGACCGCAATTGCGATCGCACGCTTCATGGAGGCGCGCGGCGAGTGCGAGCGGTTGCTATATCCAGGCCTCGCCAGCCATCCGCAGCACGCGCTCGCGATGCAGCAGATGGCCGCCGGCGGCACCATCATAACGTTCGATTTCGCGGGCGATCCGCCAGGCGCGAAGGCGGCGGCGTACGCATTTCTCAATGCGCTGCGATTGATCGATATCTCGAACAATCTGGGTGATGCCAAGAGCCTGGCCACCCATCCGGCGACGACCACCCATCAGCGGTTGACCGATGAGCAGCGCGCAACGCTCGGTATCGGGCCCGGCACGGTACGACTGTCGGTTGGCCTGGAAGATGTTGACGATCTGATCGCAGATATCGAACAGGCACTCGACGTGGCGCAGACGCTCAACCTGGACGCCGGATTCCGCTATCCATGAGCAGCGCGCCCTCTACCGCTGCACCCAGGGCAGGTTGGCGACTTTCCAGCCGTTGACCCGGCTGCGGTGGTGGCCGGAATCGAGCACGCCCTCGAAGCCGCTGTCGATGTTGTAGCAGTGCTGATAGCCGCGCTCAGCGCACGCGATTGCCGCCAAGCGGGAGCGGTGCCCGGAACGGCAAAGAAACACCAGCGGCGCCTCGCGGTCCGGGCACAAGCGCCAGACGTCGTCGAAAAACCTCGGGTTCACCTGCATCGAGGGGAATTCCTGCCAGCTGACGTAAAGAACCTCCCTGCCCAGCGGCCGTAAATCGGGGAAACCGACAAACGCCCACTCGGCGGTCGTGCGCACGTCAACCAGTTGCGCCTTGGGATTGGCGGCCAGGAGCGCCCATGCCTCTTCGGGGGAGATATCGCCCGCAAACTGTCCGTGGGTCATGGGCCCTTGCCTTGAAGCTTTAGCCGCCCGCGCGGGGCTCGATCGTCCACGTATCACCGAGGCGCAACGCAGCGTCAATCCGCTGCGGCAGCTCCGCTCGATCGATCGCGCCCTCGGCCGGTGCCAACGGCAGGCAGGCGGTCGGGTTGCAGTAGAGGACGCCCAACGCGACCGGCATCGCAGGCGGCTGAAGGGCTGCCAGCATCGAGGCGAGCGGTTTGCTGGTTTGGTCGTGGATGAGAATATCCGTTTCGGTGATCCCCGCCTCGCCGATCGTCACCGCCTCTAGCGTCAGTGTCCCCGGCTTGAGGCGCACGCCGCGGGTCCCGTTTGCGAACAGCAGCGGCTTGCCGTGTGCCACCGAGAGCTGCATCTCCGCCGCTACCGCGCGCTCCGTAAACGTCGCAAAGACGTTGTCGTTGTAGACAACGCAGTTCTGGAAAACCTCGATGAACGATGCGCCGCGGTGTGCATGTGCGGCCTTGAGGATCTCCACCAGCTGCTTCTGCTGGGTGTCGATCGCGCGCGCAACGAAGCGGCCGCCGGCGCCGAGGGCAAACTGAGCCGGTGACACCGGCTCTTCTTGCGTCCCCTGCGGCGACGAGGGTGAACGCGTGCCACGATGGGAGGTCGGGGAGTACTGGCCCTTTGTCAGGCCGTATATCTCGTTGTTGAAGAGGAGGATCTGCAGGTCGACATTGCGCCGCAGGACGTGCAGCAGATGATTGCCGCCGATCGACAGCCCATCGCCATCACCGGTCGCGATCCAGACGTCGAGATCCGGCCGCGCGAGCTTGACTCCGGTCGCGACGGCGGGCGCGCGCCCGTGGATGGTGTGAAAACCATAGGTGGCAAGATAATAGGGGAACCGCGAGGAACAGCCGATGCCGGAGATGAACACGGTTTTGTCCGGCGTTGCGCCCACCTCGGCGAGTGCTTTCTGCGTCGCCTTGAGGATTGCGTAGTCGCCGCAACCGGGGCACCAGCGCACCTCCTGGTCTGAGGCAAAGTCCTTCGGCGCAAAGGTAACCTGCGGCGTTACTGCGGTCATGGCTTTCTACAGACGATCCATGATCGCCCGCTCCACTTCGTCGATCGTGAACGGTCGGCCCGTCATCTTGTTGAGGCCCTCGGCATCAAGCAAATACTGAGAGCGCAGGAGCGCCCGCAGTTGACCGTTGTTGCCCTCAACCACCAAAACCCTTTCAAAGCCGGCCAGGAGCTCGCCCAGGTTGGCCGGCAACGGCGAAAGGTAACGCACATGGATATGGGAAACCGCGTCCCCGCCATCGAGCGCGAGACCGACGGCGCGGTCGATCGGCCCGAACGTCGACCCCCACCCGACCACGGCCAGGCGGCCGCGCTCGGGGCCCAAGGCGACAGTCTGTGCCGGGATCGCTTGGGCGATGCGGGCGATCTTTTCCGCCCGCACGTCGCTCATCCGCTGGTGGTTGTCCGGGCTGTACGAGATGTTGCCGGTCTCGTAGTCGCGCTCGATGCCGCCGATCCTGTGCGCGAGGCCCGGCGTCCCCGGAACAGCCCACGGCCGGGAGAGCGTCTCCGGGTCACGCCGGTAGGGGCTGAAGCCTTCCGGATTGGTCTCGTGGCGCACAGGGAACGCGGGCAGGTCGGCGATCGCTGGCACCCGCCAAGCCTGCGTCGCGTTACCGATATAACCGTCGCTCAGGACGATAACAGGCGTCATCACGCGAACCGCCAGCCGGACCGCCTCGATGGCAACATCGAAACAGTCGGCCGGTGAACACGCCGCCAGGACCGCCAGCGGCGCCTCGCCGTGCCGGCCGTACAGGGCTTGGTTGAGGTCGGACTGCTCGGTTTTGGTGGGAAGGCCGGTCGACGGACCGGCGCGTTGAGTGTTGAGGATCACCAATGGCAGCTCGGCAGCGACCGCGAGGCTGATCGCTTCGCTCTTCAGCGCCATGCCGGGGCCGGAGCTGGAGGTGACGCCGAGGGCGCCTGCAAAGGAGGCGCCGATCGCGGCGCAAATGGCGGCAATCTCGTCCTCGGCCTGCAGCGTGGTCACGCCGAGCTCGGATTGGCGTGCCAAGAGGTGGAGAACGGGCGACGCAGGAGTGATGGGGTACGACGCGAAGAAAAGCTTGAGGCCAGCCAAGTGGGCGCCGACAACGAGGCCCCAGGCAAGCGCGTCGGCACCGGTTACCGAACGGTAGGTCCCGGGTGGCAGCGGTGCGGGGGCGACGCTGAAACCGGTGATGCCGCCCACCAACTCCGCCGTTTCGCCATAAGCGTGGCCCGCGCTCAACGCCGCAATGTTAGCCTCGGCCACGAGCGGATCGGAAGCGAAACGCTTGCCAAGCCAGGCAGCCGTCGACGCGCGCTCGCGGCCATACATCCAGAACAACAGCCCGAGCACCCACATGTTCTTGCACCGGAGCGCATCGTGCTGCGACAAACCCAACGGCTTGACCGCGTCTAGCGTCAGGCGGGAAATGTTAATCTCGATTGTGCGGACATCGGTCAGCGTGCCATCGGTGAGAGGATTGTCCGCATAGCCCGCCTTGCGCAGGTTGCGCTCGGAAAAGCTGCCCGTATCCACGATCACGGTACCGCCGCGCTTGAGGTTGGGAAGCTCCACCTTGAGCGCCGCCGGATTGAGGGCGACCAGGACATCCGGTGCGTCGCCCGACGTCTTGATCAACCGGGCGCCGAAATTGATCTGGAACGCAGAGACGCCGAAAGTGGTGCCGACCGGCGCCCGGATCTCGGCAGGGAAGTCGGGAAAGGTCGCGAGGTCGTTGCCGCTCTGCGCTGTCTCGATCGCGAAGCGGTTGCCAATCAGCTGGATGCCGTCACCGGAATCGCCTGCAAAGCGGACCACCGCCGATTCCAGCGGCAGCCGCGAATCGGTTTGCTGCGGCTGCTGCGACCGGACAGAAGGGTTGATCTCGTCCAATCGTGCCTCAAACTCTATGGTTGCGCGTGTGTCCACCCGCAGGTCGCGATAAGGACACCACTTCCATGACCGGTTACACGGAAATGCCAAAGTCTGACAACCGGTATATTATCGTTGATATTGGCACGCGATGGGGCTGTGACAATTGCGTTGCGGACGAATGAAGCGTCTGCGTATCTCGCCAGCGATAAACTAAGGAGGGTCTGCCACGTGGAGTTGACGAGCATCACCGGGCTACCAGAGATGAAGAGCGCCGCGGCTGCTCTCGATGCCTTGAACGCGTTGGTCCGGCAGGCGCTTGCAGCCGGTGCCGAGGCGGCTGACGCAGAACTCGTGCATGCGCGTTCGCTCGCGGTCTCCTGCCGGCTGGGGAAACAGGAGACGCTCGAACGGGCCGAGAGCACGGAAGTCGGCTTGCGTGTGTTCTTAGGCCGCCGACAGGCGATCGTCTCGACCTCGGATCTCAGCGCCGACGCGCTTGGTCGCCTCGTCGAACGCGCCCTTGCTGTGGCGGCGTGCGTGCCTGAAGATCCTTTCTGCGGTCTTGCCGCTCCGCATGAGGTTGCCGGTGATGCAGTCGACGTCGACGCCTTCTGCCCTGTCGAGCCCTCGGTCGAGAGCTTGAGCGCCAAGGCTTTCGCGTGCGAGGCAGCTGCTCTCGAAGTTGCCGGCGTCACCAACGCCGAAGGCGCGGAGGCGAGCTGGGGAATGGACGTCATTCTTCTGGCGGGCAGCAACGGCATGGCGCGTACCCACCGCCGGTCCCGCCACGCGCTCAGCGTGTCGGTGCTGGCGGGAGCCGGCACCGCCATGGAGCGGGACTACGACAGCGCGGCGGCGGTTTACGATGAGGACCTCCCCGCCGCCATCGCGCTCGGCCGTACGGCTGGGGAGCGCGCCGTGCGTCGGCTGCACCCGCGCAAGGCCGCGACCGCAAGAGTGCCGGTCGTGTTCGAAACGCGCGCGGCGCGCAGCCTCCTCGGCCACCTGGTGATGGCAATCAACGGCAGCGCGGTGGCCCGCGGGACCACCTTTCTCAAGGATCGACTGGGTGAGGCGGTCTTTTCGCCCGAAATCACAATCACCGACGATCCACTGCGCCGCCGCGGGCTGCGCTCCCGTCCCTTTGATGCCGAGGGACTTGCTGCGCAGCCAATCACCCTCGTCGACCAGGGCCGCCTCACCGCTTGGCTGCTCGATCTGCGCTCGGCGCGCCAGCTGGGGCTTACGAGCAACGCCCGGGCGGCGCGCGGTCCTTCGAGCCCGCCTTCACCCGCCGCCAGCAACCTGTACCTTGGGGCAGGTGCGGTCACGCCAAAGGAGCTGATGGCCGACGTGCGGGAAGGGCTCCTCGTGAGCGAGCTCATCGGCTTCGGCGTCAATGGCGTCACCGGCGATTACAGCCGCGGTGCGTCGGGCTATTGGATCGTCAACGGCGAGCCCGCCTATCCGGTGAGTGAGGTAACGGTCTCGGGCAACCTCATCGACATGTTCGCGCGGCTGAGTGCCGCCAATGACCTCACTTTCCGCTACGGCATCGATGCGCCGACGGTGCGCATCGACGGCATGACGGTGGCCGGGCGGTGAGGAACCGCCCCTACCCCTCCTCGCGCCACTTGATCGAGCAGCCCATGGATGCGATCTGCGCTTCCGGGCCGTGGCCGGTCTCGGCAATCTGGATCATCGCCTCGAACAGGTCGCGCCGCGCATCGGCTATCGGCGCCATGCGGGACGCGTCGAGGCGTCCGCGGTAGTGCAACTCCATCTCGCGGTTGAAGCCGAAGAAATCGGGCGTGCAGACCGCGCCGTACGCGCGCGCCACGGCTTGTGTCTCGTCGACGAGATAGGGGAACGAAAAGCCATGCTCGGTCGCGAACGCCCGCATATGCTTCGGCGAGTCCTCGGGGTAGCGTTGGTAATCGTTCGGCATCACCCCAATCACGCCAATGCCGAGCTTCTGCAGATCAAGGGCATCGCGCGCAATCCTGGGCGCGATGGCCCGGACGTAGGGGCAGTGATTGCAGATGAACATGACCAGCGTGCCGTTCGGCCCGCGCAGATCGTGCAGATGAAACGTGTTGCCCCAGCCATCCTTGAGAGTAAACTCCTTGGCCTTCCAGCCGAAATCGCAGATCGGCGTCGCCATCGTCGCCATGTGCATTTCCTCCCTTCAGTGCGCAGGTGGGCGCCGTCGCCCTTCATAGTGTAGCATGGCCGGCGGCCGATCGCACTGCAGCCGGCGGCAAGAGAGGTTCGAGGGATTGGCCGCGATGCCTGGGAAGAGCGACGACATCGGGCGAGCCCTGTCCCGCCGGCGTGCGCTGCAGACCGCCGCTGCGGCAGCAGGCGGCCTGTTGGCGCTCCAACGGCCTGGGTGGGCTCAGCTTCTCACGGCTGTCCCGACCGGCGGCATTCATTTCGACGTCCTGCGCGGTGACCGCGTGGTCGGCCACCATGAGGTCAATTTCCGCGTTGCGGGCAGCCGGCTGCAGGTCGAAACGCGGATCGATGTCGCCGTCAGCGTTCTGGCCGTTGTCGTGTTCCGCTATCGCCACCTCAGCATCGAGACCTACGAGGACGATCGTCTCGTCCGTTTCGAAAGCGAGACCGATGACGATGGTGCACGCTTTCGCGTCAACGGCGATGCGCGGCCCGACGGTTTCGCGATCGCGACCGCCAAGGGCATGTCGATAGCGCCTTCGGATATCCTTGTCGGCAGCTATTGGACGCCGCGGGTCATCGAGCACCGTTTGCTGATCGACCCAAAGCGCGGAACCGTGAAGGAGCAGGTCGTCAGCGGCCGCGAGCGGATCACGGTTGCGGTGCAAGGGACGGCGCGCGCCGCCACCCGCTACCGCGTAAGCGGCATCATCACCGGAACCGTCGCTTATGATGATGACGGTCTCTGGGTCGCTGCCACGCTCGTCAGCAAGGGCTCGGAGATCGTTTACCGCCTCCGGGCGTGACGCCGTCGTGGCGTCAAACCCCTATGGCCGGTCCGCGCGCCGGCGGCGGAACGCGTCCCAGCGCCGATGGCACCAGTCGAGAGCCCGTGCGGTCGGCCGCTTGAGGAACGGGATATCGTGTGCCAACAGCAAGATACCGAGCGGCAGCATCCAGAACCCAAGCACGGGAAGAAAGCCGAGAAAGCCGCCTGCGATCAAGGCAACGCCGAGCGGCAGCCGCAGCCAGCGCAAATGCGGTTGGCGCAGCCGTGCGACTGGCGCCGCCACCCGTGGGTGCAGCCAATTCTGCAGCCGCTCAAAATGGCGATCGAGGTGGCGGTCGGGATGGTCATCCGCGGGGCCTGTCGGCATCACCGCTCCTGCACCTGCGGTCGCCTCAAAGGTCGCCTTCGTTCGTGATCGAATCGGCGACGGTTTCGACGATGCGTTCATGGTCTGCCGAAATGCCGGGATCGATCCCCATCGCGCGTGCCAGACGATCGGCCAGCGGGCGCGTGGCCGTCGTGCCGAGGCTTCCCCGCAGTGAGGCGGCGATCTCAGCGCCAAGATGGGCTGCGGCGACGACGAAGGATGCGAGCGCGTCCCGGGAGCACACGGTGTCCGGCCGCGTCGAGGCGCTTTGCTGCAAGACGGCCTCGACCCGGGCGGGGAACGATGGATCCATGTCCGCGCCGAGAACCGCGGCTGCCCGCCGTGCGATCATCTCTGGTTTCACTGCCCACGGGTCCGCTTTGCGTTTGTGCACCGTCACGGCAGCCGTCCTTCCACTCCACAGATCCCACGGCTGCGTGTGGCGGCGTTGGTTCGCTGCCGGGTCCCTGCGCTTCAGTCTTCCCAACTTCCGAAGGCGAGGCAAGCCAAAGTCTATTATGCCTCGGCGGAAAAGGCCAAGATCACGCAAAGGCGAGCGCTGCCGGAGCGTTTGCGGGGCGTGACGGCCGCCTACCGCCTCACCCGCCCGTCGCCGGTCAAAAGGCACGAGCGGAGAGGCAACTCCAGGTCCCGCGGGCTTAGACGTCGCGACCGCTGTGGCGGCTCGTGATGGTCATTTGCCCCGTGGTTGCTTCGACCTTCACCGGCACGACACCATCTTGGATCATGCCAAGCTCGTGCGCCGCGGCCTTCGACAGGTCGATGATGCGACCGTTGATGTATGGCCCGCGGTCGTTGATCTCGACCCGCACCGACTGACCATTGTCGAGATTGGTGACCGTCACTTCGCTGCCCAGCGGCAGGTCGCGATGTGCCGCGGTCAGCTTGTTCTGGTCAAAACGAACGCCGCTTGCGGTCTTGCGGCCATGGAAGCGGGGGCCATACCAGGAGGCATCGCCCCGCTGGACAAACGCGAGATCATCGCGCTGCGGCCGGGAGCCGATCGCAGCGTCGGTTGTCGCGACAAACAAGGCTACGAGGGCGGTCACGGCGAGGCTCCACCGCAGCGCATTCAGCACTGGAGATCTTCCCATCATTCCCAGATCCAATTCCTTTCGTTGCGTCGATTTAGCACAAGGATGCGGGATGGCAGGGCAGAATGCAAGCACAAAGGACAAAAAAAGCCCCACCGTGAGGGTGGGGCGTGTCTCCGGAAGCGTAATCTCTCGTCTTTAGAGCGCTCTATGAAGCTGCGGAACGGTTTCCGGTGGTCACTGGCGAGACTAATGCACGTCGGACCAAATCTTTCGCTTGAGCGCAAATAGGAGGGCCGTCAAGACGACTAGGAATAACATCACCTTAACGCCCAGCCGTTTGCGCTCTTCCATCTCCGGCTCTGCCGCCCAGGAGAGGAAAGTGACCACGTCCCGTGCCATCTGATCGACCGTTGCCGGCGTTCCGTCGGCAAAGTCCACGCCTCCTTCCGAAAGCGGGGGCGCCATGGCGATCTGATGACCGGCGAAATACTCGTTATAGTACATGCCCTCCAACAGTTCGAACCCGGCCGGCGGTTCCTCCTTGTAGCCCGTCAACAGCGCAAAAATGTAATCGGGGCCGCCGAGCCGCGCCTTGGTGATCAGCGACAGATCGGGCGGGTAGCCGCCATTGTTGGCGGCCCGCGCCGCTGCCTCGTTCGGGAACGGCATCACGAAGCGGTCAGCCGCGAGTGCCTTGCGGATGAACATCTCGCCTTCGTCGTTGGGCCCGTCCTCGACCTCGAATTCGGCGGCGATCTCGGTCACCTCCTGGGGGGTGAAGCCGATGTCCGTCAGATTGCGATACGCCAAGAGGCTGGCGCCGTGGCAGGACGCGCAGACCTGCTTGTATACCTGGAAGCCCCGTTGCAGGGCAGGCCGCTCGAAGGTTCCAAACACGCCCGAGAAGCCCCAGGACTGGGTCGGGAGCTTTGGTGCGTCCGCCGCGACGGCGGTCCCGGTTGCGAACAACAGCGTTGCGAACGCGGCTGCCAAGGTTTTCCGTTTCATTCTGCAACCCCATGCGCCGGAATGCCAACGCCCTTGCCGGTGACCGCCGCACTGATGCTCGACGGCAGCGGGCGCGGCCGTTCGATGAAACTCAGCAACGGCATGATGACGAGGAAAAAGGCGAAGTAAAATGCTGTCGCCGCCTGGCCGATCGGCACCCAAAGTCCTTCCGGCGGATGTCCGCCGACGACGCCAAGCAGGATGCAGTTGGCCACGAACAGCCAGAACACCTGCTTGTAAATCGGGCGGAAGCGGGCGCTGCGTACCGGCGATCGGTCAAGCCAGGGGACGAACAACAGGATCAAGACCGCAGCGAACATCGCGATCACGCCCAGGAGCTTCGCCGGGATGAAGAGAATGTCGAAGGTAATCGCCCGTAATATTGCGTAGAATGGCAGGAAATACCATTCGGGCACGATGTGGGGCGGCGTCTGCATCGGGTTCGCCTTGATATAGTTGTCCGGCTCCCCGAAAAAGTTCGGTGCAAAGAAAACGAACGCCAGATAGAAGATCAAGAACGCGCCAAGGCCAAACATGTCCTTGATCGTGTAGTACGGCGTGAACGGGATGGTATCCTGCGGACCTTTCACGTCGATGCCGAGCGGATTGTTGGACTTGCTGGTGTGCAACGCCACCAAGTGCAAAAAAACCAGCGCGAACAAGAGGAAGGGCATGAGGTAGTGAAGGGCGAAAAAGCGATTGAGCGTCGGGTTGTCGACCGCGAAGCCGCCCCACAGCCAGGTCACGATGGCGTCACCGACCAAGGGGATGGCCGAGAAGAGGTTGGTGATGACCTTAGCGCCCCAGAAGCTCATCTGCCCCCACGGCAGCACGTAGCCCATGAATGCCGTCGCCATCATTGCCAGCAAAATGATCACGCCGATCTGCCACAGAAGTTCGCGCGGCGCCTTGTACGACCCGTAATAAAGACCCCGAAACATGTGGATGTAGACGATGATGAAGAACATCGAGGCGCCGTTCATGTGCAAATAACGCAGCAGCCAACCGTAGTTGACGTCGCGCATGATGCGCTCGACGCTCTCGAAGGCATGATCCGTATGGGGCGTGTAATGCATAGCCAGGACGACGCCGGTCGCGATCATGATCACAAGTATGATTCCGGCGAGCGAGCCAAAGTTCCACCAGTAGTTGAGGTTCTTCGGGGTCGGATAGTCGACAAGATCGTGTTGCATCATTGTAAAGATCGGCAATCGCTTGTCGACCCATGCGACTATTGGGTTCTTCCAGGTCTTGGCGTCCATGACAGAAAACTCTCAGCCGATTTCGATGCGGTTGTCGTCGAGGAACCGGTACGGCGGGACCTCCAGATTGGCTGGCGCCGGTCCTTTGCGGATGCGCCCCGAGGAGTCGTAGTGCGAGCCGTGGCACGGGCAGAACCAGCCGCCGTACTCGCCCTTCACGTCGGTCGGTTTCTGGCCGAGAGGAATGCAGCCCAGATGAGTGCAGACACCGACGACGACGAGCCATTCCGGTTTTTCAGCGCGCGCGCTGTCGGGCTGAGGATCGGGGAGCTGGTCGAGCACGACGTCGCGCGCCGTTGTGATCTCGGCCGCGGTCCGGTGGCGGATGAACACCGGTTTGCCCTGCCAAACGACGGTGATCGCTTGCCCTTCCGCAATCGGCGACAAGTCGACCCCGGTGATCGCAACCGCGAGCGTATCTCTTGCTGGATTGAGACTATGAATGAATGGCCACGCGGCAAATGCGGTGCCGATCGCGGCAACGGTGCTGGTCGCGATCAGGAGAAAATCGCGCCGCGTCTCCTCGTCATCCGCCGCATGAGGAGAAGCGAGTGTGGAGTCTGCCATGGAAACCCTCTTCCGTGTTTTTTGTCCAGGGGTGCTGGCACCCCCTCGCAGCTCGTTTGCGAAGGACGAAGGGCAAGAGGGCGCCCGGTTGATGAGCTCGCGCCTGCCCGCGCCTTTCGCAACCCGCCGGCCAACCCGGTGATGGCCAAGCGCTGTTTATCCCGCAACAAGCCTCCGGACCTACCGCTTGGCGCGCCGCCGGCGCGCAGGCGGAGAATAATGTCCGACCCTCCCATATAAGGCAAAGCAGCAAAGGTGAAAAGGCCTATGCTGCAGCGCGGGAAAAACTCCGCCGCGCGAGTGCGGGAGTGGCTCTCTCACCTGTGACTATGGACCGGTGCCAAGCATGCGTATTGCCCTCTACCAGCCCGATATCCCGCAGAACGCCGGCACGATCATCCGCACCGCGGCCTGTCTCGGCCTTGCCGTCGAATTGATCGAACCATGCGGTTTCGTTCTCTCGGACCGGCATTTCCGTCGCGCCGGCCTCGACTACCTCGCGGCTGCAACGATCGTGCGCCATTCCAGCTGGGCCGCGTTTCGCGCCACCCACAAGGCGCCGGCACGGCTCGTGCTACTGACCACGCGAGCCGACGGCGTCTACACAAAATTTGCCTATCTTGATACCGATATCCTGCTCGCTGGGCGGGAAAGCGGCGGCGTGCCGGATGACGTGCACGCAGAAGCCGAGGCGCGCGTTCGCATCCCGCTCAAGCCCGAGGCCCGTGCCCTGAACGTGGCGGTTGCCGTCGCCATGGTGCTGGGCGAGGCCCTGCGCCAGACGGGCGGCGCGACGCTGGCGGCGACGGAGCGACCCCAGTATAGTGCCGGCGGCGCCGACCAGGCGAACAGGGGGTGGTGAGGAGTTTGTCGTGATGGGCTCTGCACCCGAGCCAACGCTGGTTTCGGTCCTGTCGGCCAAGATCCATCGGGCGACGGTGACCGCCGCCGACATGCATTACGAGGGCAGCATCACCGTCGATCGCGGGCTGATGGCGCGGGCGGATCTCGTCCCGTTTCAGCAGGTCCAGATCTACAACATCACCAACGGCGCGCGGTTCGAAACCTACGTGATCGAAGGCGAGGCAGAGACCGGCACCATCCAGATCAACGGCGCCGCCGCGCACCTGGCGCGGCCGGGTGATTTGATCATCATCGCCGCGTACACGTTGGTTGCGCGGGCGCAGGCGGCTGGCTGGCAGCCGCGCATCGTTCTCCTTGACGCCGAAAACAAGCCCATTGTGGCCGCCGCGGGCGCGCTTGGCCTATGAAGCGGCCGCTCCGCGCTGCGTCGCGTGAAGATGCTGGTGCCAGCGCCACGCTGTTTCGATAACGGCTTCAAGCGATGCCGAATGCCGAAACGTCAGGCCCAGGACTTCGACCGAGCGGCCCGGCGCGGCAACGAGGGCCGGCGGATCGCCCGGCCGGCGCGGCGCGTAGGCGAGCGGCACCTTGCGTCCCGTCACGGCTTCAGCGCACGCGATGACCTCGCGCACGGAATAGCCGCGGCCGGTGCCGAGGTTGAGCTTGAGCGAACCTTTGCCAGCAAGGAGATGCTTGAGCGCCGCGACGTGGGCGGCGGCCAAGTCGGCGACGTGGATATAATCGCGAATGGCAGTGCCATCTGGTGTCGAATAATCGGTGCCGAAGATCTTGAGCGGCGGCCGGGCGCCGAGGATCGCATCCAGCACCAACGGGATCAGGTGCGTCTCGACCACGCGGCACTCGCCGATCTCGGCTTCAGGATCAGCGCCCGCCGCATTGAAGTAGCGCAAGCACGCGTGCGGCAGGCCGTATGCCATGTCGTAATCGGCCAGCACGCGCTCGATCATCAGCTTGCTGGCGCCGTACGGATTGACGGGGGCTTGGCGCGCGGTTTCCGGGATCGGGACCTCTTCGGGTTCGCCATAGGTCGCACATGTGCTTGAAAATACAAACGCCCGCGCGCTGTGGGCGACGGCGGCATCGGCGACGTTGAGGGCGCCGACCGTGTTGTTCCGGTAGTAAAGTGCGGGCGCCTGCATCGATTCGCCCACCAGTGCCAAGGCGGCGAAGTGCATGACGGCGACCGGGCGGTGCTGCTGGAAGACGTCCTGCAGGCGTTCGGGATCGAGGATATCGCCAAGCTCAAGCGGCCCCCAACGCACCGCCCAGCGGTTGCCGGTGGAGAGATTGTCGTAGGTGACGGGGAGGTAGCCAGCCTGGGCGAGAGCCTTGCAGGCATGGCTGCCGACATAGCCCGCCCCCCCTGTGACGAGGATGCGTTGCTGAGCAGTGTTGGTCATGATGCGGTTTCCCGGATTGCGGTAGGCAGTGCGAGAAGGGGGCGCCGCTCACACGAACGCCCGCTTGGCTCCACTGTGGAGCGATTCTCAGTCCACGCTTACGCTGCGCTCGATTGCGCCGGCTTTGAGGGCACCGCCGTGACGGGGGGCTGCTGGTTCGTTTCGGCAATCGCCGTGCTGATCTGTCCCAACCGGACGACTGAGCGGAAATAGTCGATCGTTCGTGCGAGGCCCTGCGCCAGAGGGATCGTCGGCTGCCAGCCCAGGAGCGTGCGGGCGCGGGCGATGTCCGGGCAGCGCTGCATGGGATCGTCCGCCGGCAACGGGCGGAACTCCATTCCTGCGGTCGAGCCGGTCATTTCGATGACCATTTCTGCCAACTGACGGATCGAGAACTCACCCGGATTGCCGATGTTGACCGGCCGATAGACATCGCCTTCGGTGTTCATCAGCCGGATCAGGCCTTCCACCAAGTCATCGACGAAGCAGAATGAGCGGGTCTGGCTGCCGTCACCGTAAAGGGTGAGCTTCTGGCCGGTGAGCGCCTGAATGATGAAATTTGAGACTACGCGCCCATCATGCGGGTGCATCCGCGGCCCATAAGTGTTGAAGATGCGGACGACGCGAATATCGAGGTTGTGCATGCGGTGATAGTCGAAGAACAGCGTCTCGGCGCAGCGCTTGCCCTCGTCGTAGCAGGCGCGAATGCCGATCGGATTGACCGCGCCACGGTATTCCTCTGGCTGCGGGTGGATCTGCGGATCGCCATAAACCTCACTCGTGGAGGCCTGCAAGATGCGGGCCCGGGTCCGCTTGGCGAGGCCCAGCATATTGATGGCGCCATGGACGCTGGTTTTTGTCGTCTGGACCGGGTCGGCCTGGTAATGAACCGGCGAGGCTGGGCAGGCGAGGTTGTAAATCTGATCAACCTCCACATAAAGGGGGAAGGTCACGTCGTGGCGCAACACTTCGAAGAACGGCTTGCCGATTAGATGCGCGATGTTGTCCTTGCTGCCGGTAAGGAAATTGTCGACGCAAATGACGTCGCAACCCATGTCGAGCAGCCGTTCACACAGGTGCGAGCCCACGAAGCCGGCGCCGCCGGTCACCAAAACGCGCTTGCGCAAGAACATGATCAACTTCTCCTGATCGATCGGCAGCGGAACCTACACGAAGGGCGAGCGAGACGATACCCTGACGACCCTCCCTATTTGGAGAGGGAGGGAATTAGGTACAATTTATAATAGAACTGATCCGTAAACATTCGGCTAAAGATCGAAGCATCGCGATCAAGGCGGCGATCGGCTTCGGTCTCTAAAGTTCGCATGGCGAGGCGCGTGCGCCCTTAGGGGTCGGAACAGCGGTCGCCCTGCAGCGCGGGGTCGGGTTGCGGCTCCGGGTGGGCGGTGGCCACCTGGAGCTGCGTTCGTACCAGTGTGGCGAAGACGCCGTTTGCCGCCAACAGTTCGGCTGGGCTGCCGCGCTCGATGATGCGTCCGTCCCCGAAAACGAGGACGAGGTCGGCATCGCGGATGGTGGACAGCCGATGCGCGATGACGAAGGTCGTCCGCCCCTGCATCAGCTTTTTCAGCGCCCGTTGGACGCGGGCCTCCGTTGCAGCATCGAGCGCGCTTGTCGCTTCGTCGAGGATCAGGATTGGCGGGTCCTTCAGGAGTGCGCGGGCAATCGCGATCCGCTGGCGCTCGCCGCCCGAGAGTGTGGACCCACGCTCGCCGACGAGCGTATCGTAACCGCGCGGCTGAGCCTGGATGAATTCGTGCGCTTCCGCAAGTGAGGTCGCCCGCACAAGGTCCTCGTCGGTTGCGTCTGGCCGGCCGACGCGCAAGTTGTCAGCGATCGAGCGGTAGAACATCGTCGAGTCCTGAAACACGACCCCGATGTTGCGCCGGAGTGAATCGAGCGTGAGGTCGCGGATGTCGATGCCGTCGATGCAGATCCTACCCGCGGTCGGATCGGCAAGGCGGTGCAGCAGCGCCATCGCCGTGCTCTTACCGGCGCCCGTGCTGCCGACCAGGGCGACGGTGGTGCCAGGCGGAACGCTGAACGAGAGGGACGAGACTGCAGGTGTCACCCCGCCATAGGAGAAGCTCACGTTTTCGAACGTGACCGCCCCTGCTACCCGGTCGAGCGAGATCGCGCCTTGCTTCTCGGTCACCGTGGGGCGGGTGTCGAGGACGGCGAAGAACTGGCCGAGACCGTGTATCTGAAAGAAGAGCCGGCTGGCAAAGCCCATTGCCTGCTCCAGACGGCCGATCAGCATGGTTGCAAAGCCCATGAAGCTGACGATCTCGCCGACCGACGCAAGGCCGCGCAGGTTCAGCCACGTCCCGAGCACGAAAATGGTGATCACCGTGATCGTCGATGCGGATCGGGTAAGCACGCTTACAAGAGCCCACATGTTGAGGACCGGATACTGCGCCGCCAGCACGCGGCGGATGACGAAACCGAGCGTGCGCGCCTCGGCCGACAGCCGAGCGTAGGAGTGGATCAGCGGGATGTTGCCGAGCGCGTCGCCGGCCCTGACAGCCAGCTTCGAACGGTATTCCTCGACAACGCCTTGCGCATGCTCGGTTTTACGGATGACGATGGTGGTGAGGATGGCGAAGACAACGATCAGGACCACGAGCACCAGGGCGAGCCGCCAGTTCAGGAAGAGGGACAGCGGCAGCAGGACGATCAGCGCTACGAAGGTTGCAAGATGCTCGCGGAAAAACGATAGCCAGACGTCGAACAGATTGTCGACACCCGTCAGCATCACTTTCAGCAGCCGGCCGGAATGCGAATCGGCGTGGTAGGTCGGCGAAAGCGTCAGGACATGGCCGAAGAACGATGCCATCGCCGCCAGCCGACGCCGATGCGCCAGCCGGTCGGCATGAAGCGCGACGAGCATGCTGGCCGCAATGCCGCTCACGCCGACAACGCCCCAGATGGCCAGCAGCCGCACGCTCGCAGACCACGTCTCGTCCGGCCGGGCGCGGTCACTGTTGACGAGAATGTCGATGATGCGGCCGAAGAGGAACGGCTCGACATATAAAAGTGCGGCGACCGCAACGTTGGCGACGGCGAGCGCGATTGCGAGCCTCCGCTCCGGCGCGAGCAAGCCGAGCACTCGACTGTAGACGCGGTAGAATTCCATACCTGCCCCGATCCGCACGTTACGGCTCGCCGCCCCGGGGAACGCGGCCCCCGATAGGCGGCGGGATGAGCCGTTATGTTTAAGCGAGCGGCAGCGCAAAGAACAGCACCCGGAACGGCATCGTTGCGGCGAAGCCGGCCGCCCATGGCGGCTGATCCGAACCAAGTGCGTTGACAGCGCCTGCGCATTGGCTTTGGCTCTGCAGAGATAACACCCGTTGGTAACGACAGCCATGGCTTACCCGTCCTTACGCGCCTTCATCGCATACCTCGAGCAGAACGGCCGCCTGAAACGGGTCCGCGAACCGGTCTCCCCGGTTCTGGAACTGACGGAGATCCAAACCCGCCTGTTGGCCGAAAAGGGGCCTGCGGTTCTGTTCGAGAACGTCGTGCGGGCGGACGGCTCAGCCTATGCGATGCCGGTGCTCGTCAACCTGTTCGGCACCGTGGAGCGGGTGGCCTGGGGGATGAACCGGGCGCCGCATCAGTTGCGCGAGGTGGGGGAGATGCTGGCGTTCCTGCGCCAGCCGGAGCCGCCTGGCGGCTGGCGCGAGGCGCTCAACATGTTGCCGTTGTTGAAGACGGTGATGGCGATGCATCCGCGCAGTGTCAGCCGGGCGCCGTGCCAGGAGGTCGTAATCGAGGGCGACGATATCGATCTCACACGACTGCCAATCCAAACCTGCTGGCCGGGCGAGCCGGCACCGCTCATCACGTGGCCATTGGTAGTGACGCAGGGGCCGACCGCCAGCGTGCGCGGCGGCGATAAGCGCGACGCCTTCAACCTTGGCATCTACCGGATGCAACTGCTCGACCCGCGAACGACGTTGATGCGTTGGTTGAAGCATCGCGGCGGCGCCCAGCACCACGCTCGCTGGAAGGGGACGCGCTCGGACCCGTTGCCGGCGGCCGCCGTGATTGGGGCCGATCCCGGAACCATCCTTGCTGCCGTCACGCCGGTACCGGACACGCTCTCGGAATACCAGTTTGCCGGTCTCCTCCGTGGCGCCAAGGTCGAACTCGTCGACTGCAAGACGGTGCCGATCAAGGTGCCGGCGGAAGCCGAAATCGTACTCGAAGGACACGTTTCACTGGACGAAGAGGGCGACGAGGGGCCCTACGGTGATCACACCGGTTACTACAACGCTGTTGAGCGCTTCCCCGTTTTTCATCTCAGCGCGATCACCATGCGCCGCGAGCCGATCTACCTGTCGACCTTCACCGGACGGCCGCCGGATGAGCCTTCGGTCCTTGGCGAGGCTCTCAACGACGTCTTCGTCCCGTTGCTGCAGCAGCAATTTCCGGAGATTGTGGACTTTTGGCTGCCGCCCGAGGCGTGCTCGTACCGGATCGCCGTCGTTTCGATGCGCAAAGCCTACCCCGGCCACGCCAAGCGGGTGATGATGGCGGTCTGGTCCTTCCTCAGGCAGTTCATGTACACAAAGTTCGTCATCGTCGTTGACGCTGACATCAACGCGCGTCAATGGACCGACGTGGTGTGGGCGGTCTCGACCAACGTCGACCCGGCGCGCGACGTCACCATGGTCGAGCGGACCCCAATTGACTACCTCGATTTCGCCTCGCCGGTCTCCGGCCTAGGCAGCAAGATGGGGATCGATGCCACCGCCAAGTCATTTCCCGAGACGGATCGCGCGTGGGGGCGCAAGCTCAAGATGAGTGACGACATCGTCGAACTCGTTACCAGGAAATGGCCCCGCTACGGCTTGCCCGGCAGCGGTCGGCCGATCTGGCCCCCGGTGGAGTGAAGACTGAGCGCGTGCGCCGGTCTCGATCCCGTGCGGCCCGCGTGCTAAGGCAGTGCGGCCACGACTGCCGATCAGGAGCCGAAGCATTGCCCAACGAAGAGCCCATCCAATCCTCTGCAGTTCGCGCTGCCGCCGGTAGCGCGCGTGCTTGGCCCTTCGTCGAAGCGCGCGCGCTTCTCGATCGGTTCGCTGATCGGCAGCCGGCGAACGGGCACGTACTGTTTGAGACCGGGTACGGCCCGTCCGGCCTTCCCCACATCGGCACCTTCGGCGAGGTGGTGCGCACGTCGATGGTGCGGTACGCGTTCGCACGGCTCTCTGACCTGCCGACGCGGCTCCTTGCCTTTTCGGACGACATGGATGCACTGCGCAGTGTGCCCGGCAACGTGCCAAACCGGGAGATGCTCGCGGAGCACCTGGGCCGGCCGCTCACCGCGGTGCCGGACCCCTTCGGCACCCATGCCAGCTTCGGCGAGCACAATAATGCCCGCCTGCGCGCATTTCTCGATCGATTCGGCTTCGATTACGAGTTTGCTAGCGCCACCGACTATTACATGAACGGGCGATTCGATGCGGCGTTGCGTACCGTTCTCAAACACTACGACGCCGTCGCCAACATCGTCCTCCCAACTCTGGGCGCCGAACGCCAAGCCACTTACAGCCCCTTCCTCCCCGTGTGCGCCAAAACCGGCCGCGTGCTGCAGGTGCCACTGCGGCGCTGGGATGCCGAGGCCGGAACGATCGTTTATGTCGATGATGACGGGGAGGAGATCGAGACCCTGGTCACCGGAGGCCGATGCAAGCTCCAGTGGAAAGTCGACTGGGCGATGCGGTGGGCGGCGCTGGACGTTGACTACGAGATGGCGGGCAAGGACCTGATCGACTCAGTCCGGCTGTCGTCACAGATCTGCAGGATCATCGGGGGCGTGCCGCCAGCCGGCTTCAATTATGAGCTGTTCCTCGATGAGCGCGGCGAGAAGATCTCCAAGTCGCGCGGCAACGGTCTTTCCGTTGACGACTGGCTGCGGTACGGCCCGGAGGAGAGCCTCACCCTGTTCATGTTTCAGAAACCGCGCAGCGCCAAGCGGCTCTACTTCGATGTCATCCCAAAGAACGTCGACGATTACATCGAGGGCTCGACGCGCTATCCGCACCAGGATCTCGCTGCCCGGCTCGAAAATCCCGTGTGGCACATCCACCGCGGCCACCCGCCGCGGCAGGAAAGCCGCTTGAGCTACTCGATTCTCCTGAACCTCGTGACGGTCTGTCATACCGAGGATAAGTCCGTGCTCTGGCGCTATATTTCGACCTATGACCCGGCGACGACGCCCGAGACGGCACCGCTGTGGGACAGGTTGCTCGACTTTGCGCTGGCCTACTACCGAGATTTCGTCAAGCCCCGCCTTCACTATCGCGCCGCGAGCGCGGCGGAAAAGCAGGCACTTGCGGATCTCAGCGCCTGCCTGCGCGCTTTGCCGGCGACGGCAGATGCGGAGGCGATCCAGAGTGCCGTCTACGAGGTCGGCAAAAGGCATGCGGTTTTTCCCGACCTGCGCGCATGGTTCCGCAGCCTCTATCAGATCCTTCTAGGACAGGACGATGGGCCGCGGATGGGCACCTTCATCGCTCTCTACGGGCGCGGCAAAGCGTTGACGCTGATAGACCGGGCCGTTGCCGGCGAGGATCTTGCCGCCGCCGAATGACGCGGGCTTTCCCTGCGGATCAGCCCGCCGGCATCCTCGCTACTGACTGGCCCAGAGGATGCGCGCGACCCAGTCCACGTCGTTGTCCGAGAACACCAAGTCCGGGTGCTCCGGGTTGAGCGACTTCAGTTCGAGCTTGTGGGCGGTCTGTCGCTTGAGCATTTTCGCCATCACCTCGCCGCTCTTCGTCTTGACGACGACGCGGTCGCCGCGGCGGACGTTGGCTTGGGGACAGACGATGACGATGTCGCCGTCGCGGTAGACGGGCTCCATGCTGTCGCCGCTGATCTCAAGCGCATACGCGTGCGGGTCGCCGATCTCCGGGAAGTTGACATCTTCCCAGCCTCCGCCGACGGGATAGCCAGCATCATCGAAGAACCCCTTGGTGCCGGCCTGCGCCATGCCGATCAGCGGGATGTTCTGAAGGCCGCCTGATGTCTTGCCGCCGCTGGCATAGTTGGTGAACTCGCCAAGCGTTGCGCCGGTCGCTTCCAGGATCTTGGCGATGCTCTCCGTGCTCGGCCAGCGCGGCCGGCCGTCGCGCGTCATCCGTTTGCTTTTGTTGAATGTGGTCGGGTCCAGGCGCGCCCGCTTGGCCAAGCCAGAGGCGGAAAGACCGCGCCGCGCGGCAAGCGTGTCGATCGCGTGCCATATGTCTGCGTGCTTCACCATGGGAACATTATCAGGCATTAGAGGGCAGAATGCACTAGGAACGAATTCAGAAACGCCTTGCAAAAAGGATCATACTCCCATATAGCCATCGGCAATGACTGGCCTTTGGAAGGACTGCGCGGGCCGTGACCTCGAGACGTTTCATTCCGAGATCGTTCTGTGGGGACTCTCCCGCACAGCCCTTTGCGACAGCGGAGGAAGCATGGTTCTGGTTCGCCCGATGTCAGATCGTCCGGCGCCAAGGCGCGCGTTTTGCTCCTCTTCCTGCTGCTGCCGTGCGTCCATGCGATCCTGACGATATCTATCGCGCGGCCATGGGCCTGAAGCGGGACGGGCGTTTGGGGAGCCGGCATCTTGCCGTGCTGGGACACTTCGGCGTGCTGGGGCGACCGCCGGATCCGCGCTGCCAGGAGGATGCTGCTGCGGCCCGGTTGTGGGAGCAGGCGATCGACCGGTTGACGACCATCTTGCAAAAAAAAGGAATAGTTGCCTGATGGGCATGCACAATCCGCCCGCAGCCGGCGATGAAGCCGAATCGTCCGAGTCGACCGCTGCCGCTCTCGTCGTCTTTACCGGCATGACCTGTATTCGATGGCTCAAGCCCCTACGAACGGGCTTTCGCCACTGCTTTGTGGTTGTGTTCCAGGGTGACACCGCCATCATCTGCGATCCGCTCTCCAACCGGATGATTCTCGGCGGCGTGCGGCCGGCATCGCCGGCCGTCGTTGCCGATTGGTACTGCGAGCGCGGCTTTACAGTCGTTGCGACCGAGCTTTGCGAAGTCCCGCCGGGCGCCACTCTGCTGCGGCCATTTACATGCGTCGAGGCGGTCAAGCGCGTGCTCGGCATCAGGGCGCCGTTTGTGCTGACGCCGTGGCAATTGTACCGCCATCTCTTGGCAGCGGCGCCGAAAAGGGCGCAGGAGGCGCTTGACAGGCACGTACGAAATGACTATATTCCTATTTACGACAGGCCGAAGTGCGCCCAAACGCGATCGCTCCTGCTGACTTGCGGCGATGAGCGGAATCCTTCCTAGGATGAAGCGCCTGTCAAGCAGGTATTGCGTGTGTCCGTTCCGTTCGCCGTTGCGCGTAACGGCGCCGCCAAGTCAACAGTGCGCGGAGTCAGAATGACGATGTCGGGTCTCAACCCTCAGGACGTTATCCGGCGCTATCAGCGAGCCCGCGAGCGGCGTTCAGGCTGGGAGAGCTTGTGGCAGGAATGCTACGATTATGCCCTGCCCAGTCGCGATACGGCCGTGCGCGCGTCGGTGCAAGGAGTGCGGCGGACGGATCGTCTGTTCGACGGCACCGCGCCTGATGCCGTGGATCAGCTCGCGGCCAGTCTGATGGCGGAATTGACGCCGCCGTGGGCGCGCTGGTTCGGTTTTGCCTCCGGCCCGGACATTGAGGCTGCCGAGCGCTGGGCGGTCGGCCCGGAGCTTGAGCGTGCGACCACGATCGTTCAGTCCAATTTCGACCGCTCCAACTTCGCCGTCGAAATGCACCAGTGCTACCTCGACCTCGTGACGGCCGGCAGCGCCTCCCTGCTGTTCGAGGAGGCGCCCCCCGGCGAGGTCTCCGCGTTTCGCTTTACGGCGGTTCCCCTGTCGCAGGTGTTGCTCGAAGAGGGGCCATCGGGACGTCTCGACACGACGTTCCGACGCACTGAGCTCAACCTCGCTCAATTGCTGGCGCGCTTTCCGGAAGCCGTGTCCGTGCCCGGCATCGTCACCGCGATGGAAAACGAGCCGGACACGCAGCTGGGTGTGATCGAAGCCGTGCTGCCTGACGCGGGAATCTACCGGTACATCGCCATTGCCGAGCTCGATGCGCTGCGGCAGCGGGCACCGGCCGTGCTTGCCGAGGGCGCTTTCGCCGCGTCGCCGTTCATCAATTTCCGCTGGCTCAAGGCGCCGGGCGAGACGTACGGCCGATCCCCGGTCATGAAAGCGCTGCCGGACATCAAGACGGCAAACAAGGTTGTCGAGCTGGTCCTCAAGAATGCCTCGATTGCAGTCACAGGCATCTGGCAGGCGGACGATGACGGCGTCATCAACCCGGCGACCATCAAGCTGGTCCCCGGAACGATCATCCCGAAGGCGGTCGGTTCGGCAGGCCTGACGCCGCTGCAAACGCCGGGCCGATTCGATGTCTCGGAGATCGTCCTCGATCAGCTGCGTTCGCGCATCCGCAAGGCCCTGTTCGTCGACTTCCTGGGCCAGGTCAACAGTCCGCGGATGACGGCAACGGAAGTTCTGGAGCGCGCCGCCGAGATGGCGCGGGTGCTGGGCGCGACCTACGGCCGGCTGCAGAGCGAGTTGTTGTCGCCGTTGATCACCCGCGCCCAGGCCATCCTCGGTCGCCGCGGCGAAACCCCGGATTTCCCGCTCGACGGTCGCACGGTCGCCCTCGAGTACCGCTCACCACAGGCCCGCTATCAGGCGCAGCAGAATGTCCAGAACACGCTTCTGTGGCTTGATGTCGTGAGCAAACTTGGGCCGGTGGCGATCGCCTCGGTCGATCAGGTCGCCGCCGCGCGCTGGCTGGGGCGAGCGCTCGGCGTCCCGGAGGAACTGAGCCGGCCGCCTACGGCCGTTGACGAAGGCGCAGGACTGCTCGCGGCCTCAGGGTTGCCGGAAGCCATCATGAAGGCGGTGCAATGACCCCGGGTAGTCAGGGATGGGACTGGTTCGACGGTGACCGGTCCGGCGCCGAGAAACACGTGAGCGACGGGGCGGGCGATGCGGAGCTGGCAACAGTTTTCGCCCGCTGCTTCCTGTCAGCCGACGGCCGGCAGGTGCTGAACCACCTCCGCCAGCTCACCGTCGAGCGGGCGCTTGGCCCGCAGGCCTCTGAAGCCTTGCTGCGCTACGTCGAAGGGCAGCGCCAGCTCGTTCTGTATGTCGAAGCCCTCGTCGCCAAGGGCGCGGGTGGCCCGCTCAATCGCAAGAGGGAAACGTGACCGACGATCTGTCAGCTAGAGAAAGCGCGACTGCCGACAACCTCCTGAACCTGGTGGCCGATGCTGGCGCCGCGGGGCCCCTTGCAGGCGAACCCGGCGATGCGTCGGCGCCGGCCGGCGGCAGCGAGCGACCCGCCGGTATTCCGGAAAAGTTCTGGGATGAGGAGAAAGGCGAGCTGCGTACCGAAGCGCTTGTCAAGTCCTACGTGGAACTCGAGCGCAAGCTGAGCGGCCTTTCGGCCCGAGAGCTGCCGGCGCGGCCAGAGGACTACGACATCAAGATCCAGACCGAACTTCTGGAGAGCGATGCGGATCTTAACCGTCGCCTGCACGCGGCCGGCTTCTCGCAGGAGCAGGCACAGCTCGTTTACGACTTGGCCTCGGAGCGACTGATGCCGATGGTCGCCGAGATTGCGACCCTGTTCGAAACGGAAGGACAGGTCGCACGGCTCGCCAAGCACTTCGGTGGTGACCAGCGGTGGCGGGAAACCGCGCGCCAGCTCGATACATGGGGCCGCGCAAACCTGCCGCAACGCGTTTTTGATGCCCTGTCGACGACCTACGAGGGCGTGCTCGCGATGGAGCGCATGATGAGCAATGGCGAGCCCGGACTGGTGCGCGAGGGTGAAGCAGGCGCAAGCGTGCCAACCGAGGCAGATCTGAAGCAATTAATGCGCGATCCGCGCTATTGGCGCGATCAGGACCCTGTGACCGTCGCCAAGGTGCGCGAGGGGTTCCGCAAACTGTATCGGGATTGAGCGGCGGCAGGCGGCCGCGGCGCTGCTCTCTGCGGAGGCCGAAGGCGCAAGGGCCTCTCAGGCGCGCCGCACGACCAATTGCTTTCGTCATTGAGTTACGCCGGCCGGACAACCCGGATCGATCCGATACCGGGCCCGGTCTTGGTAGAAGCGCGCGCACCGGCGGGACCACCATAACCGGCCAGCGCCACTTCCTTCGCATGACAGGTCAATTACGAACCAGGAGATTCTTGCATGTCGACGTCCGTCGATCAGGCTTTCATCAAGAATTTCGAAGCCGAGGTCCATCTGCAGTATCAGCAGATGGGCTCCAAGCTTCGCAACACCATTCGTGTCAAGGACGCGGTTGTTGGCGCAACGACGACCTTCCAGAAAGTGGGCAAGGGCGTCGCCGCAACGAAAGCGCGTCACGGCAAAGTGCCGGTCATGAACGTCGATCACCAGCCGGTCGAGTGCGTGCTGTACGACTACTATGCCGGCGACTGGGTGGACCGTCTGGACGAGCTGAAGACCAACATCAATGAGCAGCAGGTCGTGGCCCGTGCCGGCGCCTACGCGCTCGGCCGGAAGACCGATGAGCTCATCATCAACCAGCTCGCGACGGTGACGGCGACGGTTGGCGGCACGACGGATGGCCTGACCAAGGAAAAGATCCTCGCTGCTTTCGAGGCCTTGGGCGCGGTCGATGTTCCGGACGATGGCCAGCGTTTCGCGATCGTCGGTTGGAAGCAGTGGAGCGACCTCCTCAACGTGGAGGAATTTGCGAATGCCGACTATGTCGGCGGCGACGATCTGCCGTGGAAAGGGACCCAGGCCAAACGTTGGCTGGGAACGCTCTGGCTCCCCCACTCCGGGCTGCCGGTGAGCAATGGCATCCGACGGTGCTTCTGGTACCACAAGACCGCGGTCGGGCATGCCGTCGGTTCCGATGTGAAGACCGATATCACCTGGCACGGTGATCGGGCGGCGCACTTCGTCAACAACATGATGAGCCAGGGCGCGTGCCTGATCGATGCCACCGGCGTCGTCGCCTTTTCCTGCAACGAGAACTGACGGAGCGCCTGAAATGGCTTATGATCCCAAGCGTCTGAGCGTGCTGGCCTACGCCAACGGCTTCACGCTGTGGCACTACCTCACCAACGATTCCGCGACGGCGGTCGGCACTGCCGGCTATTTCAACACCGCGGCCGACATGCTGCGGAGCGGCGACATGATCCTTGCAAACGTCGACAATGCGGCGAGCAAGGGCGCCGGCGTCTTCGTCGTCAAGAGCAATACCGGCAGCGTGGTCGACGTCGCCAATCTGACGGCCTTCGGGACCGTCAACGACACGTAACCGAGCGGCCATCGGCTCAAGAGCCGGCGAACGCGTGGCACCGGCGGCCGCTCCTCGAACGCAATGCGGTCGGGGAGCGGCTCGGGTCGATGCCGCCGTGGCCATTTCATCCGTTTTCCGCTGAAGGGATATCGCAATGGGTATGACGCCCCTGGATCTATGTTCGCGGGCGCTGCTGAAGATCGGCGCCGGGACGATCACGTCTTTCGACGAGGGGACCTTGGAGGCGGAGGTCGCCGCGAACCTTTATCCGGCTGCCCGCGATGCGCTGCTTTCATCCCATCCGTGGAACTTTGCGCTTAGCCAGGCTGATCTGCTGCGGCTTGCGAAACGGCCGACGGCTGATTTCCAGTACGCGTTTCAGTTGCCGCCCGATTGCCTGCGCGTGCTTTCGGCTGGCGCCGGCGGCAGGGGATCCGGCCTGCGCTACCGGATCTATGCGCGCCAGCTTCATTGCGATGCCGACGAGGCGACGCTCACTTACATCTGCCGGCCGCGCGAGGACGATTTCCCGCCTTTCTTCACGATGGCGCTGCTGGCGCACCTGGCGGCGGAATTCTGCATTCCGCTCACCGACTCAACCGCGCGCTGGGAAGGCATGCGCAACCTCGCCGAAGCCGAATTCCGCCGCGCTAAGCTGATCGATGCGCAGGAGGACACGGCGCCGCAGATCTCCAATTTCACCCTCATCGAGGAACGCTACTGATGCCGCGCCTGCGTGTGCAAAAAACGAGCTTCGCCGCGGGCGAGATCTCGCCGTCGCTGCTCGGCCGGCGCGATCTGCGTGCGTACGAGAACGGAGCGTCAGCCTTGCGCAACGTCTTCGTGCATCCCGCGGGCGGAGTCACCCGCAGGCCAGGCCTGCGGCTCGTCGATACCGCAATCGGCCCCGGGCGGTTGATCGCGTTTGAGTTCAATACCGAGCAGACTTATCTCCTGCTGCTGACCGACCAGCTGCTGCGCATCTACAGCGACGAGATTCGAATTGCCGAGCTCGTCACGCCATGGACTGCGGACCAGCTGCGGCAATTGAATTGGACGCAGAGTGCCGACACACTGCTCATCGTTCATCCAGACGTGCCGCCAAAGCAGCTGACGCGCATCGGGGCCGTGCAGTGGGTTTTGAGCGATTGGAGCTTCTTCAGCGAAAACGGGCGGACGTACGCGCCGCATTTCAAGTTCGCCGGCGACTGGGTGACCGTCCAGCCGAGTGCCACGACCGGGACCGTCACCGTCACCGCATCCGATCCGGTTTTCGCGGTCCAGCAGGTCGGTGTGCGCATGCGCATCGGCAACAAAGAGATCCAGATCGTCGAATTCCTCTCGCCGACCACCGTGCGCGCGGACGTCAAGGAGACGCTTGCCAACACAGCGGCGACCGCGGATTGGACCGAGCAGGCCTTTTCCCATGTACGCGGCTGGCCGGTTGCGGTCTGCTTCCACCAGGATCGCCTCGTGATCGGTGGCTCGCGCGATCTTCCGAACCGGCTCTGGCTGTCGAAATCGGGAGATCTGTTCAATTTCGATCTCGGTGAAGGGCTGGACGACGAGAGCATCGAGTTTCCATTGTTGTCGGACCAGGTCAACGCCATTCGTGCCGTCTTTTCCGGCCGTCACCTGCAGGTGTTCACCTCCGGCGCCGAATGGATGGTGACCGGCGAGCCGCTGATCCCGGCCAACATCCAGCTGCGCCGGCAGACTCGCATCGGTTCGCCCGTCGATCGCACGGTGCCGCCGCGCGACGTCGACGGCGCGACCCTGTTCGTGCCCCGCAACGGGCCACAGCTGCGCGAGTTTTTGTTCACTGACTCAGAGCAGGCCTACCAGTCGACCGATCTTGCCTTGTTGGCGCGTCACCTCA
The DNA here is from genome assembly GCA_049291695.1 of Defluviicoccus sp. Classification (GTDB taxonomy): domain Bacteria; phylum Pseudomonadota; class Alphaproteobacteria; order Rhodospirillales; family Defluviicoccaceae; genus Defluviicoccus. The sequence goes on along the minus strand of JBATPX010000087.1, from coordinate 6,296 downwards.
TCCGTCAGCCGGTCGACATGGATTATGACCGCGCCGAACGGCTGCTTCACGTCGTGATGGCGGACGGCACGATGGCGACGCTGACCGTCTACCGCGAGGAGGAGGTCAGCGCCTGGAGTGAGCAGGAAACGGCCGGCAACTTTCTTGCTGTCGCGACCGTGGGCGAGCGGTCCTACGTTCTGGTCGAGCGGTCGGCAGGCTTTTTCGTCGAAGTGTTCGACGCCGATCTTAACGTCGATGCCGGCCTGAGCGGGACGGGCAGCCCGGCGAAGGTCAGCTGGGGCGGTCTCGACCATCTCGAGGGACTGGTCGTCAAGATCGTCGCGGACGGCGCCGTGCGACCGGAAGTGACCGTCGCCGGGGGCAGCATCACGCTGGAGGAGCCGGCCACGCATGTGCAGGTCGGCCTCGGCTATCGCCACGTCGTCGAACCGCTGCCGGTTAACACAACTGCGGGCGGTCCGGGTGGTAAGGTCCGGCCCATCTCGGTGACGTTTCGCTTGCACCAGACGGCTGCCTTGCGGCTCGTAACCAGCCGCGGCCCAATGCTGGTTCCGTTCCGCCGGTTTGGTCAGACAGTGCTCGACGAGCCGCTGCCCGTGTTCTCGGGCGATAAGACCGTGCGCACGCTCGGCTGGATGAACGACGGCATTAAGCCCTTGTGGCGGATTGAAGACGACGCGCCTTTGGCATTTACGCTGTTGTCGGTTGCAACGGAAATCAGCGTGAACGCCTAAACGGCGGCTGCGCTGGCGGCGGTACGCGGACATTCAGGGCGCCCGTGCCGCGCAGACACCTGCCAGGCCCGAGAGATTTCCAACTCTAAGTCTTGCCGCGAAGAGGTGAGGGACAATGGGCCGCGATGACACCTACCCGCTCGACGAACGACGGATTCGCATTCCGTTCCGCGACATGACAACCGCAGAGGCCGAACATCAGGTCCAGGCGATCTGGCCGTATCTGGATGGAAAAGTTGTCGCGATTCTATCTGAAAAGCTTTCCCAGTTGGAGCGACAGTATTCAAGCGACGACATTATCGCCGTGATTGCCGATCTGATGGAGTTGAACGCGGCAACGCCTGAGAACGCAAGGCAACTCCGGGCCGCATTTCGCCTTCTACGCATCGCTGCAGCGACGCAAACGATGTTTGCCCGCATCTGCTTTCGCTGCTTCCTTCCTTGGGTGGTGGCAGTGATCGCCGGCGCGGCCGGTCTGATGGTCAAGGAAAACTCGCCCGCGCTGGCGCAGTTCGTCGAAAAGCTTAAGCTTCTTCAGTGGCCTTGAGCAGCGCCCGGCGGTGGGGCTCCTTTCCAGCGGCACGCGCCGGGCACGCCACGCCGCGCCTACGGCGGGTGAGACAGCGCTTGCAAACGGTCGTGGATACTTCGAACGATGAAAAAGATTTCGACCCTTCGCCCTGAAATTGACCGCGCCTTGCCGCCGGATCAATGCGTGCAGGCCGTGAATGATCTCAGACGGGATCTTCGTCATGGCCTGCCCGCCCTGTTGCGACGGGCGATCGACACCTACCGTCGGTTCAGTGCGGGGCCGGCCCCGGAGGACACAAAGTCGTTTGTTGCCTACCAGGCCGGGTGTCGAGCCGCCATCTTGCACATACAGTTGCTGCTCAAGCTTGCAGCATGTGCCGAAAGCGAAGGCGCAGCCCCCCAGGTCGGGGCCGCGGAAGCCGATGCAGAGCTCGAAACGCTGATCGAGACGGCCAAGGCTGCGCTTGAAGAGCACGACGACTGGGAGACGTGATTCAAGCGGCTTCGGCCACGCCGCACAACGAGAAAGTAATCAGAGAAGAGCGCCTGGCTCTCCAACTCCGAACAGGAGGTTACGACCGGCCATGAACCGGCGCAGGGAGGTCGACTTTCCGCACTTCGTCTGGATCTGGAACTGGCGCCAGGGCCTCGAAACGCCACGCCTCCATGTCGCGATGGCGCGCTGGCTGATGCGGCGCTGGCACGACGGCGATCGGGAGTTGCTGTTGCTCGCGTTTCGCAGCTCCGGCAAATCGACGCTGGTAGGCCTGTTTTGCGCCTGGCTGTTGATGCGTGTGCCGGACACGCGGATCCTGGTGCTAGCCGGCGATTTCGCACTGGCGAAGAAGATGGTCCGCAACGTCAAGCGGATCATCGAGCGTCATCCGCTGACGGTCCACCTGCGGCCGCGGCGGACCGAGACCTGGGCCGCGGACCAATTCACGGTGGCCCGCAGCGCCGAACTCCGTGATCCGTCAATGCTGGCAAAGGGCATTGCCGCGAATGTGACTGGCCTGCGCGCGGACGTTGTCATTTGCGACGATGTCGAAGTCCCGAACACCTGCGACACGGCAGCCAAACGGGAGGACCTGCGCCAGCGCCTGCACGAGATCGACTACGTCCTGGTCCCAGGCGGCCTCAAGCTGTTCGTCGGCACACCGCACACGTATTATACGATTTACGCTGACGAACCGCGTCCGGAGGTGGGTGAGACACGTCCGTTTCTCGATAGCTTCAAGCGCTTGGAAGTACCGATCCTCAACGGTGACCGCAGCCGCTGGCCGGAGCGGTTTCCGCTGGAGAAGATCGAGGCGGTCAGGCAGCGGACCGGACCGGCAAAGTTCGACAGCCAGATGATGTTGAAGCCCCGCAGCATCATCGAGAGCCGCCTCGACCCAAGCCTGCTTCGTCCCTACGATGATGAACTCAGCTATGCCGAGGGCAACCGCGAGGCTCTGTTGACGCTCGCTGGCCGCAGGTTGGTCTCGGTTTCGTGTTGGTGGGACCCGGCCTACGGGGCTCCTGGCAAGGGCGACGCCAGTGTCGTCGCGGCCGTGTTCACGGACCAGGATGGTGCCTACTGGCTGCACCGCGTCCACTACCTCGAACACGATCCGGCGCTGCTCGGCGATGTCGATGCGGCAACCCAGCTCTGCCGCCAGGTGGCGGCGCTCCTGAAGGCGCTGTTCATTCCGGCCCTGACGCTGGAGAGCAACGGCATCGGCCGGTTTCTCCCCGGGCTATTGCGCAACGAGTTGCGCCGGGCCGGGCTCCCCTGCGCCGTTATTGAAAAGAACTCCACCCGCAACAAGGATATGCGCATCCTCGATGCCTTCGATGCGGTGCTCGCCGCGAATCGGTTACGGGCGCACCGGAGCGTATGGCAAACGCCCTTCATCGAGGAAATGCGGGAATGGCAGCCGGGCGGCAGGGGGGCCGATGACGGTCTTGATGCCGTTGCCGGCTGTCTTCTGAACGAGCCCGTCCGACTGCCGCGGCACGCGCCGCCAGAACCACCATCGGCCGGGACACTATGGCGACCGCAGCCAGCGACCGCGGCTGATCACGACTTTCCAATCCTCCTCTGACCTCAACCCCCTTCCGGATCCTGGCCGGCCGGCAACGCGCGCCGCCGATTTCGCTCCTGTTTTATAGACTTTTTGTTCTTACAATGTATGACCGAAAGTAAGGTGTTCAATGCTCGACGCGACCCTCTCGCGGCGTCCAGACACGGGCGCCGATGCTTCTGCGATCACTTGCGACCGTCTGACCCGGCACCTCGCGTACATCCTTTTCCGCCACACGCAAGATCTGACCGTCCGGACCCTGGAGGGCATCGCCGCCGCGTTGTGCAATCGCGCCGACGGGCGTGTTCCTGCCGCCGGCAGCGCCCCAGCGCCCGCCGACCGGCCGGCGTTTCCGGACTGGCTGGTTCTGCTGCAGTCGGTCCTGAACGAGGAAATGCCGGAGCCTCCGGTCGCGGCCGACTTCACGGAACCGAGACGGGCTTTGTGCTTGCGCACCGCCGTTCGCGCCGTCTCGCGGGCGCTCAAGGATCCCACCGGTGGTGCGACGGACTTCCACCCGAGCGGTGCACTCCCGCCTTGGGCGTGGCCACGCACCCCGTGCGCGTGCATCGGTACGTTCGTCTTCTACCGGCGCGGCGAGTGACAGCACTGGTCTCGGCGTTCGACGCCCGGCGAGGACGACTCGTTTCCCGCGAACCCCGCAACGAACATCAACATTTGCGCGAAGCGTCAGCCAGCTGCAAATAAATATTGTGGATAACGCAATATCTAGTGGACATGCGGGAATCAACCCGCAACAATGTGGACCTTCGTCGGGGCCGCGCCGCGGTCGGGTGTGGCACAGAGCGTGCCGCAAGGCGGTGTCGGCGCCAGGTTGGCTGGCTGAGGGAGCGATGTCGAACAACGACTGGACACCGGAACGAATCGCCGCCCTGATGGCGCTCTGGGCCGAGGAACTGCCGACCAGCGAGATCGGCCGGCGGCTCGGGATTACCAAGAACGCAGTCATCGGCAAGGTCCACCGCCTTGGGCTGCCGAAGCGGCGGCCGTCGCCGAAGCAGGATCTCCTGCCGGCCGATGTTATCCGCCTTGATAATCTGAGCGCCGACATGTGCAGTTGGCCGGTCGGCAATCCGTCGGATGAGGGATTTCATTTCTGCGGCGGCCCGAAAGTGCCGGGCAAGCCCTACTGCGCCAAACACTGCGCCGTTGCCTATATCAAACCGGCCAAAGTTCGCGGCAACGGCTAGGCAGGGCGCGCGGCCTGCCTTCACCGATCGCAGCCGGGGAGAGCACGGGTGAGCTTCCTTGATCGTGTTCGTGCGTGTGCCCGCTACGATCCGTGTGACTACCGGCCATTCGTTGTTGAAGGCGAGACCGTGGGCTTTGTTGCGCCCGAGTTTTGTGCCCTTTTGGCCGCGTTTCCTTCGGTGTTTCAGAGGACAAGCGAGCGACTTGAGCTTTCTTCGGCCCTCGTGACGGCGGCCGAGCGGACGGCGGCCGTCGATCAGGTGCTGCGGCAGCTCCGCGCGCGCGGCCTGTTCGGTGGCTGGCGCGATGAGCCGTATCCGGTTCTGTCAGGCCGATCGGAGTCGGCGTTGCTCACGGTCGAGCGGGCTGCCGTGCCCCAATTCGGCTTGGTCGCCAGCGGCGTCCACGTCAACGGCTTTGTCCGCAGCGAGGCGGGCCTCAAAATGTGGGTTGGCCGCCGCAGCCTCACCAAGCCGACCGCTCCCGGCAAGCTCGACCAGATTGTCGCCGGCGGTCGACCGGCGGGATACACTGTTCAGGAAACGCTCATCAAGGAGGCGGCCGAGGAGGCGAGCATCCCGGAGGGCTTGATTCGCACCGCCCGCGCAGTCGGCACGATTACCTACGCCACCCGGCAGCCGGAAGGGCTGCGGCGGGATGTGCTCTTTCTCTATGACCTTGAATTGCCCCTCGACTTCGCGCCCGTCAACGCCGATGACGAGATCGCGTCTTTCGAGTTGTGGCCGATCGCGCAGCTGATTGAAACCGTTCGCGACACCGACGCCTTCAAGTTCAATTGCGCCCTGGTGGTGATCGATTTTCTGATGCGGCACGGCTATCTCGACCCTGACGGGGCGGACTACGTCGCGCTTGCGGAGGGCCTGCGGTCGCTGCCGGTCGCGACCGCCCGTCTCATGCACGCGTCCATGGCGCCGTAACGCCGCGGCGCGATCGCCGGCTTCACGAATTTTTCACGCCGAGACTCTTTGGCATCCAATCGCAAAATAGAGTAGCGTGCCTCGCGCTTTCTTGTGTGGCGATCGGCTCAGCGGGTATGCAGAACTATCCGGCCCTCGTGCTCAATGCGGACTTTCGCCCGTTAAGCTATTTCCCGCTTTCGCTGTGGCCGTGGCAGGAAGCCGTCAAGGCGGTTTTCCTCCACCGCGTGCACGTCATCTCCGAATACGACCGCTCCGTCCGTTCGCCCAGCCAGGAGATCCGCCTGCCGAGCGTGATCGTGCTGAAGCAGTTCGTGCCGGTTGACCGCCGGCCTGCCTTCACCCGTTTCAACGTTTTCCTGCGTGATCACTTCACCTGCCAGTATTGCGGGCGCTCCTTCGCGGCCGAGCATCTGACCTTCGATCATGTGATCCCCAAGGTGCGCGGCGGCAGGACCGAGTGGGGTAACGTCGTTGCGGCCTGCGAGCCGTGCAATCTGCGCAAGGGCCACCGCCTGCCGGGTGACTGCGGCGTCTTTCCGCGGCGCGCGCCGATGCAACCGACGAGCTACGAGTTGCAGGAGAATGGCCGTCTGTTCCCGCCCAATTATCTCCACGAGAGCTGGCGCGACTTCCTCTACTGGGATACCGAACTCGAGCCGTCGTGACCGCGGCGGATCCAGCCGCCCTCAAACCCCGACTAAGGCTGGGCGGCTGAGGGCGAAGGTGGTTCTCGGGGGATCGGCGAGGGTCCTGGCGGCTTCGGAGGTGAGGCGGAGCAGGATGGTTCGGGCGTGGCGGACGACCTTGCC
>JBATPX010000086.1:0-2145 GCA_049291695.1 Defluviicoccus sp. | reverse complement strand
GATCACATCGTCCGGCCGATGCCAGAACACCCGCACCGCTCTGGGTTCGCCGCCTTCGGGCGTATAGACGGCGTCCCAGCCGAGATGCGGGTCATTGAACAGTGTATCGATGGCACTGGCGAAAGCGTTCATGACGATAAGTCCCGGCCGTAGCCGGCTCCTCGAGTCGTTCGATACGATGAGCGAGGCAGGCGTGGTCGCCCTTCAAGGCTGTTACAACCGGCGTTTCTTGCTATGGTCGCGCCAGGGACTCACGTCCTTCCGAACATCCGTCTGGCCTTTTTTGGGTGGTGTTGACCGACAACTGATCGGCTTTCGACCCCCATTCGGAGCCTCGCAAAATGAGTGGCATCGAACTTGCTGCGAAGCGTGTGCTCATCACTCAAAGCGACGCCTTCATGGGGCCTGTGTTGTGTGAGGTCTTCTCTGACCATGGCGCTGTTGTTGTCGCCGACACCCGCCCGCTGTCCGAGCCTGAGCTCCCAGCCCTGGTGATCGCGTCGGCCGGTCACGTCGACGCCTTGATCGTTAATCTGGCGGTGCCGGCGCCAACGACGGCAGCAACGGAAGTAACCGACGACGAATGGATCCACACCTTTCGCCACTTGGTCGACCCGCTTCCCCGGCTGTTTCGCGCCGTGCTGCCGCAGATGATTGAGCGCCGTTCCGGCAAGATTCTCGTCATCGGTAGTGCCTCGGCTTTGCGCGGGATGAAGCGCAGCTCGACCTACAGCGCGGCACGCGGGGCGCAACTGGCCTATGTCCAGGCCGTGGGCGTGGAGGTGGCGCCTCATAACGTCCAGGTGAATGCGATTGCCCAGAACTTCGTCGAAAACCCTACGTACTTTCCGCCAGCGGTTCAGGCGGACCAGCGGTTTAAGGACAGGCTGAAGCGGGAAGTTCCCCTGGGCAGGTTGGTCGCCGCGCGCGAAGATGCGGAGTTTGCTGCCTATCTCTGCGGTGAGCACGCCGGTTGCTTCGTCGGTCAAGTGTTTCCTTTGTGTGGCGGCTGGGTCACTCGCTGATGCGCGCGGTTGCCAACCCTTCGGTCCAGAAGACAGCCGTCGATGACGCGATGCCCGGCGTTTGTGTCAAACGCCAGGCAGCCGGTGATGTGCCATGGTAGAAGTCAGCTTTGAGGAGCTTTCGCTCGCCTATGAGTTCGTTGGCTCGGCGCCACCGGGCGAGAACAGCGCGTATCTCTGCCTTGACACGGGCCGGATCTATTGGACGTCGGGGTCCGGTTTGCTCGATGAGGACGTTCCCGATGACCTGGACATCTCCGATCGCTATGTCCTTGTCCCGCACAAGACAGAACTCGGCCTCGGCCGTAACCTTGCTTTGCGTTTTGTCGCCAGCGAGTTGCCAGAAGCGTATGACGAGGTCGAACGCTTCTTCCGAAAAGCGGGCGCCTACGCCCGGTTCAAGCAGCTGCTGCAGACGAATTGCGTTCTGGAGCAGTGGTACCGTTACGAGACAGCAGCGGTCGAACAAGCACTCAGGGACTGGTGTGCGGAAAACCGCATCGGCATTATTGAGAACGTCGAAACAGCCTCGACCGAAACCGCGGTCGAGCCGCGCGGAGGCGGCACCTGCTGAGCCTCCTGATCACCATTCCGCTGTCTGAGCTGCTGGGACTTAAGTCCCCGCCGGTGTGTTGGCGCCCAGCTTCATCTTCACCGTGGCGCTCGGGTTGCTAGCGGCCGAGACGGAGACGCCGACACACACCTGTGCGGTGGCGGTTTTGTTGACGACCTTGTTGGTCGCGTCCCAGAACAGCCGGTCGCCGACGTCGATCTGCAACGCCGAGGTCTTGGCGATCTCGACAACGCCCTCGGTGAGGAGTTCGGCTTCCGTGCCCTCGGCGGCATCGGCTTGGGCGATGCCGAACAGGGTGCCGATCAGCACCCCCTGGCCGGAGGTGACGCCGCCCGAAGGCGCGGTGATGGTGATCGAGTGACCGGGCGCAACGTAGGTCTTCATGAGGATCTCCGTTGAAAGAAAAAGGGCGGCCCCATGGCCGCCCTGATCGAGGTGACAAAAGCGAAGTAACTTCGGTTTTGAACCGAGCGAGGGGGAGATCAGCTGGATTACAGCGCGACGCCCGCATTCTTGTGCATGCCGCGCCAGTCGATCGCCTTGGCG
>JBATPX010000085.1:0-18724 GCA_049291695.1 Defluviicoccus sp. | reverse complement strand
ATCGCGTCTTAGGCGTTCCTTCGAAAGGTCAACTCCCGGGTGTCAGACGGCAGGATGGTCCTTAAGAAGAACTTCCGAGAGTATACGACTGCATCGCCGAAGTTGCCCTCGGGACCATATCGCCCATGCGAGCGAAGTTCGAAAAGTACGGATTTCCCACGCCGAATATGCGCGTTAAATCAATGCGTTAAAAATCCGTACTGTTTGGGCGAAGTCAGGAGCTTTGGAGAGAAGGGCCGCAGAGAGAGCGATTTTGGCCCTTCCGGGCGCCTCGGAGGTCAACAGCTTTTCGCCCAAAAGCGCGCGTTTCCTGGCGTTTTTCGGTGCTGCGGGCGGCGACGGAGACCTTATGGCGCAAGCGACTTGGCGGAGGGAAAGCACCCCGAAACGAACCTTCTCTTGTTTGTTTTCAATAGGTTGCTGGCACGCAGCTGGCACGCTGATCAGCTCCCTGCACGGCCGATGACAGGGATGCCTTCTGCGGCCGCGGCGAGCGCGAGGGCACGGTCGAGGGTGGCGAGGAGGGCAGCGCCGAGCCGGCGAGCCAATTCCCGATAGGCAGCGTTATACGCGGTTAGCTTGTGCTTGCGAGCGAGCGCCATGACGATTTCGCTGTCGGGCTCGCGGTCGATGCGGACGGGCAGGCCGCTGAGATCGGCGAGAAATGCGGCCGTTTCAGCGGCATCGACCCGGCCGCGGCGCTCATTGACGACAAGGATGTTTCGGATCTCGAACCACCACAGCGCCGGAACAACGGCACCCTCAGTGGCGAGACGATCGAGTGCTACATCGGCCGCGGGATCGACCTCGTCAGGAAAGCACCACGCGGCGGCGATCGAGGCATCAACGACGACCGGCATCAGCCCTTTCGCCCCTCGTCGCGGGCGGCGACAATTTCTGCGGCACTCACACGCGGGCGGCCGGCGCGAGCACGCCGGATCCTGGCAATAACCGCCGACGGATCGACGCCGGTGCCATGCTCAACCGGCACGAGGCGGGCGATCGGGGTCCCGCGCCGGGTAGTGACGATCGTCTCGCCCGTTTCCACCGCCTTCAGCAGCTCGGGCAGATGTGTCTTCGCTTCGTATGTGCCGATCGCGCGCATCGCACCCTCATCAGACCAGATACCAGACCAGCATAGCCTGGAACCCGCTGCGCGGCCAGAGGGCGCACGTGGATGTCAGTTCGAAGGCCTTCCGACGGGAGCGTGTGTTCACTCTCCCGATATCTCGAGAGCAGCCTGTTATCCCGGACGCGCTGCTGGATCAGTTGCTGGCCGGGGCAGACGCGAAGACGGCGTTCGACAAGGACGGCCTGCTGGACGAGCTGAAGAAGGCGCTGGCCGAGCGGGCGTTGAACGCGGAGATAGATCATCATCTGGAGACCGGCGACGGCAAGCCCCACCACCCGTAAAACGGGTCCAAACCTCCCTCGCATTCGTTCAGCCGCGCTTTCGTGTGGCGCCCAGACGTGGCATCCCCCCAATATCCGGCACCGCGCACCACGAAAACTCTTGATCCGTTAGCTTTCACGGGATCGGACTGACGCCAAAAACGACCGGATGCAGAACAATGAGCGCCGCGTAAAGGGCGAGTCCCGTCGCAAGCCTGAAAGGCGCGTCACGGACCAGTTCGAGCGGACTGGGCCGTCCTGCCGCAGCCATTGCGTGACGCAGCCTGTACCAATCGGCTCCGAGCGTCTGCCGCTTGCGACGGTCGATCAGCCGTCCGCCGAGCGCGGCGAAGGCGCCCAAGGTGCCGAACAGGACGATGTGGACGAGATCTCCGTTGGCCAAAGCGTGTGTTCCCGCCCAGAGTGCCAGCGCCATCAGAAGTGGATGGCGCATCCAGCCGACGAAGCCCGGCCGCGCAGGATCGAATTGCTCATTGTGCGCACCCCCGAACGAGAATGGATTCGGCCGGCCGACGGCCAGCGCGAGGATAAGGCAGACCGGCAGCATCACCACCAGGGATACATAGCTTTGCCACGGCGCCCAGTACCAGAGCACGACGGAGGGCGCGCGCCCTGCCGCCGCGATCAGCCAAGCCAGAGCGGCAAAAGACAGCACGGAGTAGGCGAGTGTGAAGCCCGTCTGTCCCAGCCGAGCAACTAGCCAGGGGCGCACGGGGGGGCGCACTGGCACGGCGTGAGACAGGAAGAAGCCCCCCAACGCCGCCACAAACTCTGCCCAGCCCACGGCTCAGGTCTCCGGCTTCGCGCGCAGCAACAGCGGGCCGTAGAGAACAGCGAAACCACCGAACGCGGTGACCCAGGCCAAGCCTGAAAGAACGTGAAGCAGGCTTGCCTGTGCCGGCCAGATGCCGGCTGCCAGCCGCCCGCCGAGGGACGCGACAAGCGCCAGGTAGATCAGCGTCGTACCCGCGCCCGCCGTCAGGTCCTGGCCCGTGTGGCCCAGTGTCGCCCGCGTCATGACCGCGAGCGTCATCAATCCGATCCCCCCGGCCATCCACACGTGCTGCGCCGCGGCGTTTCCGAACAGACCCGGCGCCAGTGTTTCGGCCGCCATGGCCAGTGAACCGAGGGGCAGCAGGGCGTACCAGCGACGTGCAGCACCACAAGGAGCGGTTCGGGCAGGCTACGGTCGCCGGCCCAGCGCATAAGCCGGGTAAGGTGGAGAACGCCTGCCGCAGCCAGCGTCACGCCGGTGAGCATTGCCATCGGTTCTGCCACCCAGAGCGCCAGCGCGCCCAGCAGGACGAGCAGCGCGACCTTGTCAAAGCGCTGCATGGGCGGCACAGGGAGCCGTCCTCGCCCACGTTTCACCAGCCAGTTGCGGGTGAACGAGGGCACGATGCGCCCGCCGATGACTGCAATCATCATCAGCGCCGCGGCAAGCCCCAGGCGCAGGCCGTACCCCTGCGCCGCGAGACGCCGCGCGCCGCTTCCCAGTGAAAGATCGCATTGCCGACGGCAAACACCGCGAGCATTCCCAGCACCATCAGGTTGCGCCAGTTCTTCCCCGCCACGATTTCGCGCGCGATCACCGTGCCGAGCACGACCGGGAGCGACAGATCAGCGGCGGCAACGGCAAGGGGCGACAGATAAAGCGAGGCCGCGATCGCGAGCCGCCCCGCAAGCCAAAGCGCGAAGAGCGCGCCCAGTGGCCAGCCGATGAGCGGCAGCCGTCCAGTCCAGTTTGGCACCGCCGTCAGCAGGAATCCCGCAACGACCGCACCGAGATAGCCGAACAGGAATTCACGCGCATGCCAGGAGACGGGGTCGAAGGCAGTCGGCAGCGTTAAGTGCCCCGACAGCGTCGCTACCCAGAGCGCCATCGCCAACGCCGCCCAGACAGCCGCGCCAAGAAAGAACGGCCGGAAACCGTAGGTGAGGATCGCCGGCCCGGTCGAGGCGCGCATCTGGGGCAGTGCTGCTCATCTCGCCTCGCGGTCGAATTCGACCCCCGTCTCCGTCAGGATGACGTCGAGTGGGATGTCGTGCGGTTGCGGAAAGATGGTCGCCAGGCGGGCGGCATGAAAGCCGATGCCAATGGTGAAGGGGCGCGGGGTCAGTGCCGCGAGCGTCCGGTCGAAAGACCCGCCCCCATAGCCGAGGCGATGTCCGTCCCCGTCCCAGCCAACAACGGGGGCAAGGACGATTTCCGGCGTCAGCCGGTTCGCGTCCGGCGGCGGAACGGGAATGTTCCGGTCGTCATGTACCATCCGGGTTGCGGGGGTCCAGCGACGGAAGACGAGCGGTGCCGCCCTCACATCAACCACGGGGAGCGCGACTGTCACACCGGTTTCGTACAGCCCGGCCATCAGCGGCCGCAGGTCCGGCTCGCCCTTGATCGGCCAATAGCCGGAGCAAATGCGGCCTTGCGCGCTGCCAAAACGCTCTGCGAAAAGACGGCGCAGATGTCCGCCGAGCGCCTGGCTCACGGCCTGCCGCTTGGCCACGCTCATCGTATCGCGTGCGGCGCGCAGGCGGGTCCGCTCGGCCCGGCGCCAGCGCGCCACGTCGCGCGCCTGTTCGGGATCGACAGCTAGCGGGTCAAAGTAATCGGGGGCCACCTCTCCGGCCATGCAGGGTGGCGAGGCGTAGCGGCCCGATTGCCCATTCTTTGCAGTCATAGACGTTGCCCGTCGCTTGCGTCTTGCGGTCTGAACCGCACCAGAAGCGATACCCCTTTGGAGGTCATCCTGCCAATGCGTTCAGTGATGGCGCCGGAGACGACGACGGCTGGAAGCCGGGTCCGCGCCGGGAGCTCGGTGGCCGCTGGGATCAGGTTGACCGCCAATGGCAGAAGTATCGGGATTTTCGTGTTTGGGCAATGACGATGGAAACGGAGGAGGCATCGCATGGCACACGCCGAGCGTGGCGCGAGGATGAGGCTGAGGCTCACCCACCGATTTTCGCCGGCTCCGGCACCTCTTCGGCGTCGCCTGTGTCCTTGTAGACCGCCTCGCGGATCACCTTGTCGGTAACCTGGGCGAGGTAGTCGCTGAGCGCGGCGTTGATCTCCTGGAACTCCGGCCACAGCACCGTGTTGAGGAACGTCTCCGGCGCCCGCACCATGACGCTTTGCCGGCGCATGCGCTGATAACGGTACGGCCGCAAGCCATACCGCCGGCACAGCGCGATGAACATCTGCCGCGCCCACGGATCGGGCAGGCTGAACCGGATCTCGACCGGCTGCTCGCGCTTCTCCTCTTCCTTGAGCCGGGCACGAATGCGCTCTGCCGCTGCCCCGGCGGCGGCCCTCTCGCCGCCCGTGGCGGCGCCTGCGAACAGCGCCTCGATCTTGCGCAGCTTGTCGCGGAGTGCGGCTTCGTCGTTCATGCTCGTCCTCGATGGCGGATCGGTAGACAATCCTGCTATGAATCTCGAAGGGAGGAAAGTCGATGGCGCGTGCAATCCTTCTCCCCTTCGGTAGGCGCCGGTTTATCCTTGCGTCTGTCCTGATTCCCGCTGCTTGGTGGCTCGAACGTTTGGCCATGGCGAGAAGCAACGACGTGCTCCTTATCGACGATTTCGCCCGTGACGATCTGATTTCCACCCTGGGCACGCAGTGGCACGGCTTCAGCGATCAGGTAATGGGCGGCATATCGCAGGAAACGATCGCGCTGACCGAGAACAGCGGCCGCCGCTGCATCAGGCTCACCGGCGACGTGCGGTTGGAGAACAACGGAGGATTCATCCAGATGGCGCTGGATCTGGCGCCCGAAGGGCAGACACTCGATGCGTCCGCCTACGACGGCGTGCTCCTGGTCGCGCGCGGCAACGGCGAGACCTACGGCGTGCATCTACGAACGCCCGACTGCGTTCGCCCGTGGCAGTCTTATCGCGCAAGCTTCGTTGCCGGCCCCGAATGGCAGGAGATCAGGCTGCCGTTTGGTCGGTTCGAGCCGCATCGGCTGACGGAGCCGCTGGACGTCCGGCACTTGCGCCGCCTCGGCCTCGTCGCCATCGGCCGCGCCTTCGATGCCGACCTCGCCGTCAGCGTCGTGGGGCTACATGGCCCGTCCGTCCGTGAACGATCGCCGATTGATGGGAGGTGACGAGCCGTGCCGGCGCAGAAGGCCGCGAGCGACATACGCCGAGCCGGCCCCGCGCGGATGAGCGGGTAACATGATCGTACGAACGCTCCCGGGCTTGGGCGCTATGTGCCCGACCGGGCGCTTCGAAGACGGCGGGCCGTCCTGGTGACGATCGCCAAGGCCGCGGTGGTGCCGTCGGCTTCGCCCTTTTCGAAGTCGCCCTCGACCTGCCCCATCTGGTTGGTCACGTGCGCGAAGCAGACGACGGTCTTGTTGCGCGCGGCGGCGAAAGCATAGAGCGCCGCCGCCTCCATCTCGACCGCGAGCAGTCCGCGCCTCACCATCGTCTCGATCGCCTGCGGCGTTTCGCGGAATGGCGCGTCCGTCGTCCAGGTCGCTCCGCGCAGCACCGGCTCCGGAAGATCGTCGAAGGCGCCGGCAAGCGCGTCAACCACTCCAGAGGGGGCGTCGCTGAACGACGATGGCGGCACGTAGTGATAGCTGGTGCCCTCGTCGCGCAGCGCCCGCTCGATGAGCACGAAGTAGGGCGGCGACTGGATCGGCGTCAGCCGGCCCGACGAGGTGATGCTGATGAGCATCGTGCATCCCGACGCGAAAAGCTCCTCGGCGACGAGGACGGCGAACGCGGCGCCGACCGCGCAACCGACGACGCCGACGGTGAGACCGTCGAGGTCGAGCGTATACAAATCGGTGTGGTAGCAGGCCCAGCCGGCGTGCCGATGGGCGCGGCCTTCCGCGATCATCCGCCGCACGATGTCGCCGTCGGGGTCGAGGAGGCAGACCTCGGGAACGGGCACCGCGCCGATGCCGCGCTGCCGCCGCGCCTCGCGTAACAGGTTTTCGGGTGTGAAGGCGGACGGCACGGCATACTGCTTGTTTGCCAGAATCGGCGGTATGGCGTCAGGGTCGGTCAATCGCGTCGGTCTCTTCAGGGTGTCAATCGTTTCGCGGACTTGAAGGCGGCGAGCGCCAGGAAGGCGGCGCCGAAGGTGGTGAGCCGGCCAAGGGAGCGGTCGATCCCACGCGATAGTCGGGCGACGCTCCCGCACGGCGGATAGAAGATGGCGCCCCGCAGGTCTTCGACGGTCAGCCCGGCCTTTCCAACGAGATCACGCAGCTCATCGGCCGTTCGAAACCGTGCCCGGCGCCACACCGGATGGCCGAGCCAGCCACGCAGGCGCCGCTCCGCCGCCCAAGTGCTCCATTGCCCCAGCTCGCCAATCACCAGCCGCCCGCCGGG
This sequence comes from Defluviicoccus sp., assembly GCA_049291695.1. GTDB lineage: Bacteria > Pseudomonadota > Alphaproteobacteria > Rhodospirillales > Defluviicoccaceae > Defluviicoccus. The sequence continues at coordinate 11,962 of JBATPX010000085.1, read as the reverse complement.
GCGAAGGACGCGGCCGATTTCGCCGAGCGCCGGCGCCGCGTCGTCGACGAAACAGAGCACGGTCACCGCAACGACACGCTCGAACGCGGCCGGTGCGAAGGGAAGCCTCTCGGCCGTCCCGACGGCGAAGGGGATATCGGCTCCCTGCCGCAGTGCGCGCCGCCGCGCCGCCATGATCATCGCCGCCGAGGCATCGATGCCGCTGACCCTGGCGCCCCGCTCCCACAGGGCGACTGCCAGTTCGCCGTCACCGCAGCCGACGTCGAGGACCGTCCGCCCGCGCACATCGCCGATCAGCTCCAGGAGCAGCCACCGTTCGAGGGCATCGGTGATGGAGCCGAGGGAACTCTTCCTCCATCTCGCGTACGCTTCGGCGAGAGGCGTCTCAGCGCCGCAGGAGCCTGAGCCTTCAGCCAAGCGGCGGCGCTCCGGTCTCGACGAGCTCAATGGCCCCCACCATGGCGCGCATGGCTCAGAAGACCAGGACCTTGTCGGCGGCGAGGGTCTCCGCCGCCAGCGCGTCCATCGTGCTGCGCTCGGCGCCGTCGATCACGTCGGCCTCGGCGATGCCGCGGGCATCCATGCAGGTCCCGCACAAAAGGACGCGACCCTGCCGGGTGACGACAAGCCTCAACATCCGTTCGGCGTTGTAGTAGCCTTCGGGGGTTTTCTGCCCGGCCTTGGCGGCGACAACGGCATCGGCCATCAGGAACACGGTGATTTCCGGCTTCGGCTCGGACTTGGCGAGCGCATGCGCCAGCCTGAGCGCATTATACAGCCGCTCGGTGCCGTACGGTGGATCGTTGATGATGATCAGAAGCTTCATCGGCTCATCCCTCCTCGATCTGCCTTCACTCGACGGATCTGCCTCGGATCCGGCGATGATCCCGAAGCGGATCGTCTATGGCCTCTCCGGACAAGCCGTAGACGATGGATGTTCGCAGTCGTTGCAACGCCGCGTGGACGGCGCCGGCGTTTGGCGGCAGTCTGGCGCGCCGATACGCGGCTGGTCGGATCAGTATATCTCGGGGTGATCGGCCTCATTCTGCACGATGTACCGGAGGGGTTTGCCATGGCAAATGCCTATGGCGCCTCCCCCTCGTTGGGTTTACTCGTGGGGATCGCGATCGCGCTTCACAATCTGCCGGAGGAACTGGCGATGGCGGTGCCGGCGATGGCGCTGCGAAGCAGGCGGTTCCTGATCGTGGCGGCAGTGCTTTCGGCTCTCGCCGAGCCCGTCGGGGCCATCATCGGGATGTTCGCCGTCGCGGCCCATCCCGACTTGAGTGGCCACTCCATGGCCTTTGCGGCCGGAGCCATGCTGTTTGTCTCTTTCCATGAACTGATAGCGATGGCACGACGGTATGGACGGCTCGGGTGGTTCGGAGCCGGCGTGACGTTCAGCATTCTCATCCACCGGCTGCTGTCACTGGCCACTACGGCATCGATGTGACATCGTATGAGATTGTGACATCGTATGAGATGATGTTTTGTGGGAGGGCCAAATATCATGGTCGGCAGAGAGCGATAAGGGAGCGCTGATATCGATCAGGCTCTCCTTGATCCGGGATCGGTATTCGCAACACCGGAGGAGGTGCTGGCTCACGATGGACTGTCGCAGCAGCAGAAAATCGAGATTCTGCGGCGTTGGGAGTATTACGCAAGCGAGATCTCCGTTGCCGTAGAAGAGGGAATGCGAGGAGACAACGGCGACCTCTTACAACGTATTCTGCTTGCCCTCAACCAGCTCTCAGGCGGCGTCGACGTCGAGCGCGTCGGCCCAAGCAAGCAACACGGCATCCCGCGCTCGGCGATCAAGTCCGAATAGCCGTGCGCAACTGCGGCTGGCTTGCGGCAGCGACAACGCTCCCGCGAGTAAACCATAGCGCAGCCGGGACATCTCGGCCGTCGATGGTTTACGATGGTGGTCAGGTTCGAATCTCGGACAGGCAAGGCTAACGGCCATGACCGATAACGCACCGGACTCTTCCGTGGCAGAGGTGCTGCGGGAAGCCCTGATCGACGAGTACCAGGCGATCGCGGTCTACCAAAAGGTCATTGATGCCTTTGGACCCTTTGGACCCGTTCGACCGTTCGTCAACATCATCGAGGCCGAGCGGACGCACGTGCAAGCGCTCCTGCCGCTGTTCGCGCGATACGGCGTGCCGGTGCCGGAGGCGACACCTACGCCCGCGGCGGCAGTCCCGTCATCCATCCTCGAAGCCTGCCGCAACGCGGTTGAAGCGGAGAGGGCGAACGTGGCGATGTACGACCGTTTGTTGAGCGCCACCCAGGCACCGGATGTTCGCGCGGTTCTCGCGCGCCTTCAGGAGGCGTCACGGGATCGTCACCTTCCCGCGTTCGAGCGTTGTGTTGCGCGCGAGACCGGCGAGGGCGCCGGTTCCGGGCGTGGTGCCGGTGGCGGCCATCGACGCCGTCGCGGCCTTGGACCGGAGCGGACCTGACTGCGACACGCCGCGCGCGGTTCGCAGCCGGTCTATCCCTTGCTGAGGATGATGCCGATGGCGGCGAGCACGCCGGTGAACACGCTCACCGAAAAGGTGACCGAGTAGATCATCCCATCGATGAACGAGTGAAAACCGATCCCCAGCATCGGGATCAGTCCGATTGCGTACCGTGCCGTCGTCGGACGGTCGCAGACGTAAGCGGTGATGAAGCGATTGAAGATGTTGACGAACAGGTAACCTACGAGAAGATAAATTGGGCCTTGCGCGGCCATGGAGAATGACGTCGGGATCATGTGCAGGAAGGACACGGAGATCAGGACACCGGCAGCGACGCAGGCCCAATAGGTCGTGTTGCGGCGGCCCCACGTCTCGAACCGGCGAATGACGGCGATGCCGGCGGTCGTTACGCAAGCGGCAAGAGCGCTCGCGGCAAGGGCTGTCCAAAAATGCTCACCCGTTTCGTGTCGCCCGCGCTCGGTGAAGATTTCCGGCGCGCCTGGAGCCTCGTCATGCCACTGAACAACTCTTGCTCCACTCCGCTGATCGAGACCAGAAAGGGAGGCCCTGCGGGCGGCTCCGCGGCTCCGACCGCAACCGGACTGGAGGTCCTTACGCCTTACCGGGCCATGGAAAGGAAAGCCGCCGAGGCGGTCTCCAGCGACATCGCCGCCTTCAACAGACTCCTGGCGCGGCATCCCGAAGAAGTTGCAGCGCGTGGGATCAAGATGCGTGTGCTGGACGGGCCAGCGGAGGTCGTTCGCTTGCACTTCCTGAGAGATGCCAGCTCTTCCTGATGCCGTTTCGGCCCCCTCCCGGCCGCCGGGACACGTTCAAGGTCACAGGCGTGGCGACGGACGCTGATCAAAGGTTCCGTATCCAAAGGGGACGAACTCGTGGCGTTGCTGCGTGGGAACAAGCCCGCGAGTTTTGAACGCGCGGCCCTATTCCCCCGCGGGGCCCATATCGTTTTCCAGCCGCCCATCCCGGAGCCGAAAGATCCGGTCGAACCGGGCGAAGATTTTCTCATCGTGGGTGACAGCGATGATTGCCGCCTCGTGCTCGACGGCAAGTCTGCGGAGGAGGTCCATGACGATCCTGGCACGCTCGGAGTCGAGTGCTGCCGTTGGCTCGTCCGCCAGGATAATCCTGGCCCCGTGGCGAGTGCCCGTGCAATCGCTACTCTTTGTGCCTCCCCGCCCGAGAGTTGGGAGGGCATCGCCTGCTTGCGATGGCCAACCTGCAGATAGTCGAGCAATGCCTCCGACCGCTTGACGCCCTCCTCGCGCGGAAGGCCAGCGAGTTGAAGCACCACGGCGACATTATCCGCGGCATTGAGAAAGGGCAGCAGATTGTGGTTCTGGAAAATGAAGCCGATCTTGTCGAGGCGAAGACGCCGCAGATCGCGCCTCAACCATCTGTTGTCGTAAACGACCTCGCCGTCGAGCCGCATCGATCCCTCATTCGGCTCGAGGACTGCCCCGATCACGTTGAGCAGCGTCGTCTTGCCAGAGCCCGAGGGTCCGAGGAGGCCGACCACTTCTCCCGATGCCACCTCCAATGTGACGCTGCAAAGAGCGTCGACGCGCGTCTCGCCCTCGCCGAAATGCTTGCTGATCCCGTTCAGCTCGACAAGGGGATCGCCGCCAAGGACCTTTTCCACGGCGTCATCCCGTCAATGCGCGTGACGGGTCGACCCGCAGAGCCGCGCGCACGCCGAGGAGGATCGCCAACAGGCAGATGAGCACCACGACACCGAACAGCACGGCGATGTCTTCGGGCAGCATGACGATCCTGCGTGGGAAAAATCCGTTGAAGGCATAGACCAGGACCGTGCCGACGGTGAAGCCGATGACACCCATCAGCAGGGCCTGTTGCAGGATGAGGCCGACGATCGTGTGGTCGGGCGCGCCGATCAGCTTCAGAGTCGCGATCTCACGGATCTTGTCCATTGTCAGCGTGTAGACGATGAGCGCGATGATGACGGCCGAAACAACGGTGAGCACGATCATGAAGAGGCCGAGCTGGCGGCGCGCCCGCTCGATGACCGTGCGCATCAGAAGCTGCCTCTGCTCCTCGTCGGTCAGCACCGAAAGATGCTTCCAACGGCGCATGACCTCGGCCACCTCGACCGGCGGGTAATTGGGCGATAGGCGCGCCACCACGGCATTGACGAGGTCGGAGGGCGAGCGCTGCGGCCCGCGCGCCGCTTCACGACGGGCGATAGGCGGAGCCTGTTCGAACTGCAACTCATGCGCGTCCTGGAGCGACATATAGACGATCGGGTCGCCAGACAGGGTGACGACGCCCGATGTCATGCCGACGACGGTATAGGCGTGCCCTTTGCGGCCAAGCTGCACCGCCTCGCCAAGCGTAAGACCCGTCTTGCGGTCTGCGACCAGCTCGTAGTGGCCGCGCGTGATCCCGCGTCCCGCGACGATAGGGCGAGGCCCCCCGGGCCGGCCCGGCTCGTAGCCGACGACCTGCAGCCGCAGCCTCCGCCCACTGCGCTCAAGCTGGACATTCTGGAACGTGATGGAGCCCGTCTCCTCCACCCCATCGATGCGCGCCACCATTTCACGCGTGTCGCCGGGGATACGCGAAGACTCGGCAAACGGGCCATAGGTGCCGGTCTCGACAATCCAGAGGTCGGCGTTGATGGTCTCCGCGAGCGTCAGGGCATCGGCGGTTTGCCCACGGTAGATGCCAGCCATCGTAACAACGACGGCGAGCAGGAGGCTCAAGCCCAGACAGGTCATGACAAAGCGTCCGAACTTGTGCCGAACATCGCGCCAGGCAAGATTCATTTGCCCTTCTCGCTCGCCACGATCGTCGCCCTCCGGCCGATTTTCAGCCCGGCGACCGGGCCGTTGACGATCTCCACCCCCGCGGGCACACCGCTCGCGATCTCGACCCGGCCGTCGAGCGTGCGGTGGCCGAGGTTCACTTGGCGCTGCTGCAGCCTGCCCTCCTCGACCGTCCACGCCGTCGCCGTATGCCCCTTGATGTTCGTCAACGCATTTAACTTGATAAGGCGGGCGGTCGGGAGGGTTGCGACAGTGATCACCATCTCGGCCTGCTCGCCTAGATGGAAGGCGCGCGGGCAGCCGCCGCAGCGGGCATAGACCCGGTACTCTTCGTTGACCCGGTCGCTTTCGATGTCGATTCGCACCACTCAGCCTGTATGCGCTCACTCGGCGCCGACCGGCGTACCACCTGCGCCGGCTGCCCGACCTTGATCGCGCCCGCCCGAGCCTCGTCGATATAGGCCAGTGCCCAGATCGTCTCCGGGTCGACAAGTGTGAAGGCCTTTTCGTTGGCGCTGAGCGCCGAACCAAGCTCGCGGTGTCGCTTGATGACGAGGCCATCGTATGGCGCATACAAGCTGTATTTCGCGAGCCGGGCCTCCTCGAGATCGAGCACGGCCTTGGCTTGCTGGAGGTTGGCGCGGGCCACGCCTACGGCACTGCCGGCCTGAGCGAGGTCCGCCTTGGCGACGTCGGCGGCCGCCTGCGCTTCATCCGCGCTCTGTTGTGAGGTCGTTCCGCGCCGCACCAGCTCCTGGCGCCGCTCATTCGTCAGCATCTTTTCCTTGAGCACTGCCTCGGCGCGAGCAACCGTCGCGGATGCCTGTTCAAGGGTGGCCTCAGCCTGGCTGACGGCCGCGCGGGCTTGTGAGAGCCGCGCCTCCTGCTCGCGGCTGTCGAGCCGGGCCAACAAGGCGCCTTTCTTCGCGCTGTCGCCATGGTCGGCGTGCAACTCGACCAGAGTGCCCGCCGTCTCGAACCCGATTCCCGATACGATTTGTGCCTCGACGGTGCCGAGGCCGAAGACCTGGACCGGCACGTTCTGCTCGGTCTTCGCAACCTGGACCTTCACGGGCCTGAGCAGCAACACCCACGCGCTGCCCACCGCGATGGCGGCGAACAGGAACAGAACAGCGAATTGCAACAACCGATTTTGTCTCATTTCGTTAGCTGCGCAGGCTCTGCGAGAGATACGGACCTTGTAGAGTATCCACTTTTGCCTGATGTTCCAGAGACTCGCCGCGAATAAGCCGGCACAGAACAAGCCAAGCACGGCGGTGTCGATCGATAGCGGCATGAGATTCACGCCGCCGACCGCGCCGTGGCGCATGTCAACCCCGTAGCTCAGAGGCAGAATGTAGGACAAAGGCCGGAGGAACAGCGGCAACATCTCGACCGGAAAGAAGAGCCCGCAAAGAAACATCACGGGGAAGCGGAGGAAGTTCGAGAAGGTCTGCGCCTCAAACACCTCACTCACTGCCACCGCCACAAAAAGCCCGAGAAAAGTCGAGACCACGGCGATCAGGATAACGGCCGCGAGGAACCTTCCCCAATGGCTTATCCCCGACGTTCCGCCGCGATCAGCATGTTGTAGGTGACGGGCTGGATGGTGACGGCGATGCCGAGCAAGGTTTTGAAGGCGGCATGGGGGGTTCTGCGCCGGTTGAAGCGGAAGACGAACTCGTCCAGGTAGGACTGGAGATGCGGTCGGCGCAGACCGTGGTAGACACCGAGGCCCCAGGTCTTGAGGTTGGAGAAGACGCGGTGGACCCAGGGCAGAACGATATGAGCGGCCATGGTGCCGACGACGTGAGGCTCGTGGGTGCAGCCGGGGACGCCGGGATAACCGCTCCAGCCGTCGGTCTTGAGGGTGGTCCCTGGTGTGACGTTGGCCTTGATGAACGGGTGCAGGCTGGCAGACGAGCCATCCTCGATTACGCCCAGGCGCAAGCGTCCGGGAGCCTTGTCGATGACCTCGACCGCGGCTGCGACCTGCATCTTGCCGTCCGGGCTACGCCCGCCCCCGCCTGCCTTCTCCGCACCAGCCCCTTCAGCTTGCGGCCGCCGGCCCCAATCCACTTCATGAACTCGGCCGGCATCAGCGCGTGCTCCTCGCGGTTGACCTTGCGGCGCAAGGTTGAGCGCTGTGGGCCGGCCGCGCCCAGTTGAAACGAAGGAGACCAAGGCATCGAACTGGCGACCGGTAGGCGGCGCGGTGATCAGCCGAGGGAGCGCGCTGGCTGCAATCGTCGTTTATCACCGCGGTAATGGCCTTCTACACCCCCAGGAACGCCCCCGTAACGATGACCCGTGTCTCGATGGTCTTGGCGGCCTTGCCGGTGATCGTCACCGCGAGGCGGTCGCCGACATCATCGGCGGCGAAGGTGACCTGGTTTTCCGCGCCGTCGCTGGCGATCACGGTTGGCGCCTTCACCAGCGTGACCGTACCGCCGCTGTTCTTGATGACGCCGCCCGCGAACCGGCAGACCTGATGCGCGCCGTCGGTGCGGTTCCAGGTGGTCTGGAATGCCTCGAAACAGAAGATTTTGCCGGCCGGGATGGCGATGAAGCCGGTACCGTCGGTGGTGAGCTCGACGGTAGACGCGTCGGTGGTGGTGGCGGCCAGCACGTCGGTCACCATGGCGTGGGCCGCCGCCGGCCCGAAGGCGAGCTCGCCGGCATTGACGGCTGTCTGCGCCTTGCCGATTGCCACCGCGTTGGCTTTGGCCACCACGCAGCTCCGGCCGATGGCGATGCCGCTCTCGCCCGAGACATCGCACTCGGAGCCGATCGCGATCGCATTCTCGCCGATGACGCCGCCGGAGTCGTAGTTGTTGCCGTTACCGATGGTGATCGAGCGGGCGCCGACGGCGAGCGGCGTGCCGGCCACGGCGTTGCGGTTGCTTGAGTAGGCGTCGACCTCGTCGAGGAAGAGGTAGCGCACCGGCATCGAGCGCAAGCGGGCAAAGCCGGCGGCAGCGATCGTCTGCCGGGCGATCGAGCGCAAGGCGCCGGCGGAGTGGCAGGCCGATCAGTTCGCCGCCCGTCTCCTGATGCCGGCCGCCGCGGTCCGCGCCGCGGTCGAGGAAGTCGCCGGTAGCGCGCTGCCGGTGTGGGAAGGGCTCGATGCCAGCCGCCGGGCCGGCCGGCTCGATCCCCGGCTGCGCGCGTTCGCCGATGAGGTCCTCGAGGCTGGTACCTTCGTGAACGTGTCCAACGAGGCGATGTGCTACCGGCTGTTCGACCTGAAGCTGGTGCGCGACCAGGCCAACCTTCAAGCCACGCTCTTGTGAGAGGCGGGGGTGTTTTCTTCGCCCCAGTTGTTCACAGTTTAGGCATCAGTTTGATTCCCCAGAGGAACAATCGCATGCAGCACCGCGAGTGGAATCCGAAGGCGTTCTTCAAGAAGATCTCTCCCCCCGTCCAGTCGCTCCTCGAGGCGCGGTTCGGCCTGACGCTGGTCCGCGATCGCGCCAAGCCGGCGGCAGAGCAGGCGTATTGCGCCTGGAAGGCGCTTCCCGAACCAGAGCGGCGGGCGCTGGAAACCAGGCTCTTGCCGGTCAACGACCTGTGCAGCGCGCATGCGCGGCCCTATCTCGACAGCCTCGCGCAGCGGCTGTGGGGGTGCGCACAGCCCGAGCTTCTGCTGCAGAGCCGGGGCTGGCCGGTCCACGATCTCGCTCTGCGGCTGTTTGTGGACGAGCCGCAGCTGTTTCTGGCGACCCATCAGCGCTACGCCGTCGACACCATGGATCACTTCCATGAGTACCGGGGTCGGTACGCGGTTCAGCTGCAAGCATCGGCTGGTGCCAAGGAGCGGCTGCGCGACGCCATGGCCGAACACTTCCGCTGCCAGGCCGGGAGCGCCAGGTGCCAGGTCGAGGATTATCACGCCGACGACAAGCTGGCGCTCTTCATCTATCACGAAGACGCGGTGACGGCGCACGATACATTCGACGAAAGCGGCCTCGTTGTCCCGCTCTGGATCCGGCCGGTGGTCCGCATCGCCGCCGTCTACTATCCGGAGATCTGCACCCTTCTCGTCAAGGCGCCACGCAAGCGTGAACGCGAGAAGCTGCGCGATCTGTTCGCCGAGATCGTCGTCGGCGATCCGGACTTCTTCGAAGATGCCGCCACGACACCCAAGTTCAGCTTCGCGGCACTCGCTGATCCGCGCTTCGCGTTTGCCACCCATCCCGCCGATGGCATCGAGTCCGTCGGCGTCACGTGGATGCGGGTGCGGCCGCCCCATGCCGGGGTCTGCCGTCTCACCTTGGAGTTCGAGACGAACCTGACGCTGGTCGAGGTTCGCCAGGCTATGCTCCAGCATGGCATCAGACTGGATGAGACGTGCGTTGACGGCGTGCACCTGCAGTTCGCGTTCGCCGAAGGCATCCTGTTCGGCGCCGACGGCCGCGCCATGACGCCGACGCATGCACGCAAGGGCGGGCGGCTCTACCGGTACTATGTCGCCGCCGGCTTGCTCAAAGGCGACACGCCACCGGGCGTGGTGCGTCGGGCACCGGCGGCCGAATTGGAGGCCGCCGTGGTCGACCAGCTGCGCGGCCTGCTGCGATCGCCTGAGATCATCGTCGGCACGTGGTGGTCGGCGCGGCCGGAGATCGAGGGGTTGTCCGAAGTCGAAGTGCGCGAGGCGCTGCTGGGCCTCGATCCGATCTGGGACGAACTGTTCCCGGCCGAGCAGGCGCGCATTCTCCAGCTCCTTGTCGAGCGCGTCGATGTTCACCCGGACCGCCTCGACCTGCAGTTGCGCGTCGATGGCTTGCAGACGCTGGTCGCCGATCTGCGCGCCGGGAAACCGGAACGGAGGGCGGCCTGATGACCGACGCCCGCCTCAGCGCCGACGGCCGCACGCTGACCGTGAGCGTGCCAATGACGTTCACCAAGCGCGGTGGCCGAAAGCTGGTGATCTCGCCAGACGGCGCGCCGTCCTGGGCGCCGCCACGTCGGCGGATGGACAACGCCATGATCAAGGCGCTGGCCCGCGCGTTTCGGTGGCGGAAGCTGATGGAAACGGGCGCGTACGGCACGGTCGAGGAAATTGCCGCGGCCGAAAAGATCAACGCTTCCTATGTCAGCCGTGTGCCGCGCCTCACCCTGCTCGCGCCCGACATCGTCGAAGCCATCCTGGATGGGCGGCACCCGGCGGCGATGACGCTTGCCGCGCTGATGCAGCCGTTCCCGGTGGCGTGGCAAGAACAGCTGGCCGAGACCGTTTGCCGCTCTTCCTGAGACCAGGATTTCCCCCGATCCGCTGCCACAGCAGCCTCAAACCCCGACTAAGGCTGGGCGGCTGAGGGCGAAGGTGGTTCTCGGGGGATCGGCGAGGGTCCTGGCGGCTTCGGAGGTAAGGCGGAGCAGGATGGTTCGGGCGTGGCGGACGACCTTGCCGACCACGTTGAGCAGCACGAAGCGCAGGCGCTTTGGCTTGGCGGTGTGGAATTCCTCGGGTAGGCCGATGCGCTTGTATGCGGAGAGCAGGTTGTAGAGCAGCACGTTGAGGCGCAGCCAGGCGGCGTTGGCGCCGAACTTCTGGCTGGGCAACGCGGCGCCGGCAAGTTCGTTCATCAAGACGTCGTGAGCGTGCTCGATGGTGCCGGCCTTGCCGCGGTGCCAGTGGATCACATCGAGGCCGGAGCCGCCCGGCGGATCGGCACGGTTGGTGACGACGGCGAAGTGGCGCACCGGTGCGCCGTCCTTGAGCAACTCCCCCTGGCGCGGGCGGACGCGGATCACGAGATAGCGCGGCGGCGTCTCCCGGTTCTTGCGATGGACGCCGTCGGAGGGAACGTAGGCGACCTCGGCCCACTCGCGGACGGCGTGACGATCCTCCCGGTCGGGCCGCCAGGTCGCCTCGGGCAACGCCGCGATGCAGGCGGCGAGTTGCGGGCTCATGTCGGCGGAGATCGCGTATTCGATCCCCTGCGCCTCCAGCCAACGCATCAAGTCGTGTTCGTAGAGGGCGCTGTCGCCGCGCAGGCAGATGCGCGCGATGCCCGGCGGCAGGGCGGTGATGGCCTTCTCCACCACCCGGCGGTTGCCGCAGCCGGCCGGCACGTTGCCGTCGCGGAACTCGTCGGCGACGATCACGTCCTGCTCAGTCCACAGCACCAGCACCGGCTGATAGCCGCGACCGCCCTCGTAGGTGCGCCTCGCCGCCCGCTTGTCGCTGTCGATGATGGTCGCGTCCACGTCGAGGGTCGCCGTGCGCACCGGCCGGCGTGCCTGCATGTCCAGGACCAACTCGGCATTGGCCTTGCCGAGCCCGGCCAAAGGCGCGCTCTCGCTCGGCACCGGGGCATCACCGGCCTGCAGCAGCGGCAACGCGTCCTGGTGGAACTGGGCGAGGAAGTCACGCGCCGTCTGCGCCGCCGGCAGGTCGTGCCCGAGCAGTGTCGCCAGCGCCTCGTCGCAGCGCAGCCGGTCCAGATCCTCGGCCCGCTCGCCGCCCGCCGCCCACAGCGCCAACAAGCTCTCGACCATCTCCGAGGCGCCAAGGCCGCGCTTGCGCTGCTTAAGCTGCACGTCGCGGTCAATCACCGCCGCCGCACCCGTCTGCCGAAAGGCCTCGATCAGCCCCGCCACCCCGGCGTGGGCGGTAAGCAGCCCGGTCTCCAGCCTGGTGTCGATCTCGAAATCCAACCGCCGTCCGCCCATCGCTCGCCGCCG
>JBATPX010000084.1:0-3747 GCA_049291695.1 Defluviicoccus sp. | reverse complement strand
TCAACGTCGACATCGACGACGCCAACAGCGTCGAGAGGTTTCAGAACCGCCGAAGGCGCGATGCCGATCTGCATGGGATGATGGAGAAGGCGATCTCGGACACCGTCTGGGGTGCTGCCAAGGTGGCGGTCGCGGCGATGGTGGTGCTCGCCATCCTGCACATCAAGGAGATCCTCGCCTGGTTCGGCAAGCCCTGAGCTTGGCCAGCAGCTGCCTGTTGCCATCACCTCGGGCGCTGAAGCGGTTCACACCCGGCGCATCATGCTTCCGGAAAAAATTCCGGAAGCTCACTCTTTCTTGAGCAGTCCCTCACCATGGCTGATCGATCGCTCGCCATCCGCCTGGCCGTCATCGACGGCGGCAAGGTCAAGGCCGAGTTGCGCGACGTCGGCGATGCCGGCAGCCGGTCCCTGAAACGTATCGAGGACGCGGCCCGGCCGGCTTCGCGCGCGTTGCAGGCGCTGGACGGTGTCGCGGGCGAGGTGCGTGGCAACCTTGAGAGCATGGCCGGCCGGTTGGGACCCCTGGGCGCCGGCTTGGCGCGCATTGGCCCCCCGTCACCGCCACTTAGCGTGGCCGGCTATTCGTCAACTGCCCGCTCGTGTTCCAGGAACGTGCGCTAGCGCCGGCAAGACCTCTTTGACCACCGCAAACGGCACGCCTTCCCGCTCGACGCGCAAGAGCTCGCTTCCTGCCACCAGCGTGTCACAGCGGTCGCGGGTGGTCGATAGGTAGTAGCGGGCCTCGCTTCCCGTTTCGACGATACGCACGGAACGCGGCAGCCGCTCCGTGAGCGAGTTCGGTTCGCCGCAGATTGCTACCGGAATAGATGCCGGAGCAGCACTCGGGTCAAGTCGTGCTGCCAACTCATCCGCGGCCTCAGTCAGCGCTGCTCCCCAGTACTCCGTTTCGAACCGCCCGGCTGCACCCGCCACGCCGCCTACGAGACTGTTAAAGAATGCATATTCGTAAGGGTGCAGGCGCACCATCTCGCTGACGTGAACGATTGCCCCAAAGACGAGGAGGACAGAAAGTCCCCACCGAATTACAGGCTTGCGCACGCAGCCGAAGAGTTCACGAATGCCGAGAGCGGCAACCACCGCCAAGAGGGGGAGGAGAAACAAGAAGTGCCGTTCGGCGTCGTAGAGTTCCGCAGCGGTCACGATCACATACGCGAGCGGCACCGTAATGCCGAGTATCAGCGGAAGGAATTGCAGCCGCCGGTCCCGCCCTTCGCGACGACGGAGGCGCCAGATGCCAACGGCGATGGCGGTCCCGATGGCAACGAGAAGGACATCCGGCAATTTCAGGACGACATAGACGGGCAGATACAGTCGTGGATGATAATCGGCCCCAATATAGGCGCCGAAAAAGAGAGTCGGAATGTCAGGAGTGCGATCGGCAAAATAGAGGAAGGTCCGAATTGGATTGCCGACGGGGTCGAGCTGCGCAAAGGGCCAGAACACCAGCATGACGGTCCAGCCAATGGCAACCACCGGTACGAAGATCGTAGCCGTTATGCGCATCAGGGCCGCAATCGTCGGCCGCCATCCGGCCGCCCATTGCCGCATTGCCGCCGCGGCCAACAGACTTCCCAAGTAGATCAGCAACAGAACGGCGCCTATGCGGATGCCGAGAGCCATGCCGGTCACGAGGCCAAGTGCGATGACTGTTCGCCGCCGCGGTGATTCAGGCTGTTGGGCAACCTTCGTGAGCAAGACCGTTCCCCAGACCATCGCGGTTGCGAACGGAATGTCCTTCGGATTGATGAACATCATGCCGTACCAACTCGGCATCAGCGCCAGTGCGATGAGCGACAGCAAACCTGCCGACGCCCCTCCCAGACGACAACCAAGGCGCCAGCAGCCGATCAGGCCGACAACACCCACCAGACCATTCAACAGGTGGCGGGTCTCGTAATGCTTGAACGGAGAGATCTTGTTGACGAGTGCAGCGATGGTATCGAACAAGCCGCCATAGTAGAAAAGATCGAGATAGCTAATCGCGATCCGATCACCACCGCGAGTCCTGTACCAATCCAGAATGTAGTGGCCATAGTCATCTTGCACGGCTTCGTCGAAAGTAGCCCCGTAATGGTGAAAGGTGACGGCAACGAGCCCTGTCAGCACAACGATGACAACGACCGCCACTCGACTGGCCAAGACTTCACCCCTCGGGCGGGCCGATCGAGGCATCGGCACCCGACTGCCGGTCTCTAACTCCTTGGCTCCTGCCCGCGGTTTTGCTCGGCGTGGCTCACTTTGGGTAACGCCGTATTGGTCGCGCTTTGACACAGGCGGAATGGATCTGCTGCTTAGCTTCGATCCCATAGCACGGACTGCTGGTGACCGGAAGATGTTGATACAGATGTTACGAACCGCGGTCTCACCGTGCACAGAGATTTTGCGATTCCCCGGTCGGGATCCGGCCCTGCCGCCGGTGCGGGCGGCGGGGGCGGTTGATTTTCCGGGGTTTTCCATCAGGGCGGCATCGCCGGGGTCGATCCGGTACCGCAACGCCCCGTCGATCCGGTTCTGTTCCTGAACGCCCCCCGCTACCACGCTGGCGGCCGAGTGGGGCTGGGACCGAACGAGGTCCCCGCCATCCTCGAGCGCGGCGAGACGGTGCTGCGTAAGGGCCGGGCACCTAAGGGCACGGGCGGCGTCACCGTCTACATGACCGTCAACGCCCGCGACGCCGAGAGCTTTCGCAAATCCGAGAACCAGCTTGCCGGCGAACTCGCGGCCCGTCTGGCGCGCGCCAAGCACCGCAACACTTAAAATAGCCGCCCGATCATGAGCAGCTTTGCGGATGTCCGCTTCCCGCCGGAGATCAGCTACGGCGCGACGGCGGGGCCTGAGTTCTCGACCTTGGGTGATTACCGTGCGCTCCGGCGCCGAACAGCGCAACCGCAACTGGGCCGCGGCCCGGCTGCGCTTCGATGCCTCCACCGGCATCAAGACAAGGCAGCAAGCGGAAGCGATCATCGCCTTCTTCCGCGCCCGTGGCGGTCGCGCGCAGGGCTTCCGCTTTAAGGACTGGTCCTGACCTGCGACGCACCGATGCAGACCGATGAGTTCGCTATCATGTCGCCGTAATCCGTAATCGTCACCGTAATCCCTATCATGTCACCCCAATCGAGCCGGTGCTCAGAAGCGGATCTCAAGCGCCGTCGCGAAGCCAAAGCCGCAATTGCTCCGAACCCCATCGCTGGCAGCGACCAGATCCTTCTCGCCATCGGCGTCGTAGTAGAAGAGTCCCGCCACAAGGTCGACTCCTTGCCCCAGCGCGTAGGTGCCGCTCAGCATCACCTGGTCGAGGCGTTGATCCGCGGGATCAACGCGGGAGCCTTCATTGACGCCGCGAAGGTAGGTGAGACCGATGCGGTAGCGGCTGAACTCGTAGGCGATGCCGATATCGAATGCGTGTCCGGTGAGCGAAGTATCGCCCGGCGCATCACCTCGCGACCAAGCGAACGACCCGCCGATCTCAAAATCCGCGAACTCGACGACCAGACCGGCGCCGGCACCACGGATGTTGCGGGAGCCTTCGGCGGATGGAGTGTCGCCGAACAGATAACCGGCATAAGCTTCGATCTCGAGCTCGTCAAACTCTTGCGAGTAATTGACCGCAATCGCGACGCCATCCCTCACCGGTCCTTCCGAGTCGACGCGCGTGATGGAGTCGTTATTGCTGCCGCCGTCCTCGAACCGCGGAATGTAGGACACGCCGATCTGCACCCCGGCG
>JBATPX010000083.1:0-4735 GCA_049291695.1 Defluviicoccus sp. | reverse complement strand
TTTCTTTGCCCGCGGCGCCCCCGGCCTGCAAGCACCGCGCCCGGCGCCGGCCCCCGTGCGGGCGGATCGCACCGGCCTTGTTGCCGCCTACGCCGCGGTCCTCAAGGCACGCGCCAAGCGGCAGCCGCTCACGCTGGAGGCCGGCGAATGGACATCGATCGAGGAAGCGATTGCCCGCATCCGCCGCAGCCTGGGCGACGCACCCGGCTGGGAGAGCCTGATGCGCTACCTGCCGGAGGAAACGATGGCGCTGCTGCGCGAGGGACGGCTCGCGGGCCGCTCGCAGCTGGCGGCGACGCTGGCGGCGATCCTGGAGCTTGCGAAAGAAGGGGTGCTTGCCGTGCGCCAGGCGCGGCCCTTCGGCCCCATCTTCGTCAAGGCGGCGCGGCAAGCCAGGGAGCCGGAGTGAGCGGGCCGTTGCCGCGTGAGCGCCGGCTGATCGAGGCGGTCTTGTTCGCAGCCGACAGCCCGGTGAGCGTGCGCGACCTCACGAAGCACGTGGCCGACGGCTGCGATCTCGAAGCGCACCTGGCCGCACTCGCCGCCGACTACGCGGAGCGCGGCATTCACCTCGTGCGCTCCGGCGACAGCTGGTCGTTCGTCACCGCGCCCGATCTCGCGGACGCTCTGGCGGCGAAGGGCAGCGAGCGCAGGCTGTCGCGTGCAGCGATGGAAACGCTCGCCATCATCGCCTATCACCAGCCAATCACGCGGGCCGAGATCGAGGACCTGCGCGGCGTCCAACTCAGCGGCGGCACGCTCGATCTGTTGCTGGAGCAGGGCTGGATCGCCACCCACGGCCGCCGCGAGACGCCGGGGCGGCCGGTCGAGTGGGGCACCACGGATGAGTTCCTGCGCGCCTTCAGCCTGGAGCGCTTGAGCGACCTCCCCACCGCCGATGAACTCAAGGCCGCCGGCCTCCTGCAACCGCAAGCGGCGCCGGAGACCGAACCCGCGGCAGCGGCGGAGGAGTAGGCGGCCGACCGGGCGTTGCGAAGCCCGAACAGACAGTTGCGAGGAGCGACAGCGACGACAGTGCCACGGTGTATGCGTACCTCCTGAAGCGAGTACCCCACAGCACCGTCATTGCGAGGAGCGCTTGCGACGAAGCTCACCCATCGTCATTGCGAGGAGCGCTTGCGACGAAGCTCACCGATCGTCATTGCGAGGAGCGCTTGCGACGAAGCAATCCAGAGAACTCGTGCGTTGCGGGATGCACCTGGCTTGCTTCGCTTCCGCTCGCAATGACGCGGATATCGACGCTTCCCGTTTGGCGCCTATCATGACCGTGCCCGGGTTTGATCCCGGGATTTGCTTTGGCCATTCCTTTTGTTATACTGGAAACAGTATGTCGTGACTTTCCGGCCGAAGGGCCGGCCCAATTGAAACCGACTTCTCCGCGATTTCGTCGCCGCCAGCGAGGTTGGTGGTGACTTTCCGGACGAAGGGCCGGCCCAATTGAAACGGCATGCGCCGTATGCCTAATTCGTTGAGCTGAACGGCGTGACTTTCCGGCCGAAGGGCCGGCCCAATTGAAACGTCAATTTTGGACCAAAGGAACGGGTAATCCCGAAGTGACTTTCCGGCCGAAGGGCCGGCCCAATTGAAACCCCTCCCCCTACCCCCTCCCACAAGGGGAGGGGGAGAAAGAGGCGGATCGTCACCCTCCGGCCAGCGGAGGGGGGAGAAAGGGGCGGGCCGTCCGGCATCCCTCTCCCCACCGCGGGAGGGGGGGGAGGGGGAGGGGCGAAGGCCGGCCGAATGCTCACACCGTCATGCGCGGGCGTGACCCGCGCATCCACTGCCGAGGCCGTCACGACGACTGGATGGCCGGAACAAGTCCGGCCATGACGACTTATGGGCAGCGGGCGGCCGCCCTGTCACTGCTGCCGCTTCCCCTGCGCTTAGAACAGATACCGCAGGCCGATCGCGGCGGTGACCGAGCGGCTCTCCGCGCGGGCCTTGACGGTGGTGTTGGTTTCGGCCGGCGTGCCGGCGAAGAAGGTGTTCGTGCGCTCGATCTCGGTGTCGTCCCACAGCGTGCCGAAGACGCCGACATCAAGCATCACGCTCTCGAACAGCGTGTAGGTCAGGCCGGCGCCGAGCGAATAGTTGTCGGCATCGGGCACCGTCGTGGTCCGGTATTGATCGCGTGTCGGCGTCGTCTCAAAGCGGAAGCCGCAGCGCAGGGTAAGATCGCTTGAGACGGCGTACTCGGCGCCAATCACGGCCGCGATCGAGTCGCGATAGTTCTGCGGCAGGACGACGTCCGTCCGGCCGTCGGCGAACTCGCCGCGGATTTCCTCATAGCGGCTCCAGTTGAACCACTGGAACTCGCCGAACAGGGTCAGGCCGGGCGTGAGTTCGTGCGCGGCTGCGAGCGTCACGATATCCGGCAGATCGAGCTCGGCCTGCGCCGAGAAGCGGCCGTTGCCGCCCGCGAGCGGGCCGGTCAAACCGTTGATCGTCTGCTCGCCGTCGAGGTCCTGGGTGATGCCGGAGCGGTAGTGCAGGCCGACGCGGGTCGTGGGCGCAAGCGTAATGAGGACGCCGGCGTTGAAGCCGACGCTCCAGTCCTCGCCTTCGAGCTTGCTGCGGCCATCGGCGGCTACGGCAGGGCCGCCCGGCGCGAACGGATTGGGCACGGCCGCCGTCTGATACGCGTCTGCGTACTGGATGTCGACACCGCCGCCGACCGAGACATACTTGTTGATCTTGACCGCGAGCGTCGGCGCGATATCGACGGTCGTCAGGCTCGAGCGGATCGCGTCGTAGCGGCCGAACCAGCCCTTGGGGAACTTGACCCCGATGCCGAACGGCGTGCTGACGCCGACGCCGAGCCACAGGCGATCGCCCGGGACCGGGTAAGCGAGATAGAAATTCGGCACCAGCGTCGGGTCATAGGGGTTGCCGCCCTCGCTGCCACCGATGGCCGCCGGTGCGCCGCCGCTGCCGGGTGCCGTTGCGCTCGAGCCGTCGTTCTCGAAGTCGACGCGCGGCATGAGGACGCTGCCGCCAAGGCTGACCTCGGGCCGCGCCAGCGTCGTCAGTGCTGCCGGATTGGTGTAAATGACGCTCGCATCGCCGCCGATGGCGGCACCGCCGGCACCGCCGCGGCCGACCTGGGCCGTGCCCTGCTGCGAAAGATAGAACCCCCCGGCGGCCGCGTGCTCGGCGCTCACGATCGCCGACAGGACCAAAAGACCCACCGCACAGGCGCGCGGGGTTCTGGTAATCATCATCTCGCCCTCGCGAATACGTTCGTTTTCTTGCTGCGGTTGCTGTCGTCGCGGCGCGGAATACGGCGCCGTGCAATCGCCCGGCCGGCGGCGGTGGCCCACACGTATTCGTTAACCATGAGCTTGACAGTTCCCGCTAATTTGATCTTTAATACCCCCACTTGGAGTGCATAATCCAGGATTAAAGCAATATAACTACGGTGGTCGGGTATTATTCTTCTACTTATACCTGTCAACCTACAACTTTCAGGGGTTCTCGTCGCCGTTCGATCGCCCGGCCTAGCCGCTTTCGGCCCCATCCCTGCCATCGGTACGACCATGCGTGTTTCCGAATTCATCGAGAAAACCAACGCCGCGGCTACGCCCGAGGACGTGTTTGGCCTCTTCCATGCCGCAGTGAAGGAACACGGCTTCGACAGCATCGGCTTCATCTCGACGACGCCGGCGGCGCAGCGCGCCTTCAGCATCGACTCGAAGATCCTGCCGGCGCTGACCGTCAATTGCCCGGAGAGCTGGCCCAAGCACTACCTCGCCAAGCGCTACGCTGAGATCGATCCGATCCTCCTGGCGGCGCCGCGGCTGCGGTCGCCGGTTCAGTGGACGGACTTCGAGAACCAGGATCGGCTGACGCCCAAGCAGCGGCAGCTGTTCCGCGAAAGCCGCGAGGCGGGCATGCACAACGGCGTCAGCATTCCCATTCACGGCCCGGCCGGCGAGAGTTTTCTGATCAGCCTCGCGAGCGCCAGCAGCCATCGTGACCGGTCGCCGGACTTCGGCCACCTGCACCTGTTGTCGCTGCAGTTTTATGTCGCCTTTGCCGGGCTCGCGACCCAGGCGACCGGGGTGCCGACGATGCCCCGCTTGACCGAGCGCGAGCGCGAGTGCCTGAGCTGGGCGGCCCAAGGCAAAAGCGCCTGGGCGACCAGCATGATCCTCGGCGTCTCGGAAAACACGGTGAACTTTCATCTCAAGGGCGGGATGCGCAAGCTTGGGACCACAAACCGCGTGCAGGCGGTGGCGATTGCGGTTCGGGCCGGACTGATCCAGCCGTAAGCGGTTCCGGCTGGGCCGAGCCCGCATTCAGCGCGACCCTGCGCAGCTGCGGCCACCGGAAGCGGGAGGGAGTTGAAAGCGCGATGCCGTGGAAGCCTGTCGACCCCTACAGTGCCGAACGCGAGCGGCAGCGCCGCCGTGCCATGGCGCTGGCGCGGCCCAAGAATCACAACCGGGCGTACAAGCGCGCGGCATGGGGGGCACTGCGGCTGAAGAAGCTCGCTGCCAACCCGGTCTGTGAACTGTGCGGCGAGACCGCGGCACGCGAGGTCGACCATATCAACGCCGATCCATGGGACAACCGTTGGCAAAACCTGCGCAGCCTGTGCAAGCCATGCCATTCGGCGCGGACGATGCGCGATCTCAACCAGCGCCTGCGCGGCGGCGACGCGGACGAACCGCCCCGCTTCGCGCCACCGCCGCCGCGCGGCACCCGCTAGGCC
>JBATPX010000082.1:0-5893 GCA_049291695.1 Defluviicoccus sp. | reverse complement strand
CCGTCCTCACTCTGGCTGAATTCATCCGCAGTCACGGGCAGTCCTCCGACATTCGAGCGTTGAGCGCGGTAACCAGACCGGCTTCGGCTGCCGGCAGCAGCTCAGCGAGCGCACCGGTGTCGTAACCGAGCGCAGCACCGAGCGAGAGGGCGGCTGCCAAGTCGATGCCGATGACGATGCCCACCTGTGGCGCGAGCCGCAGCTGGCCGGAGCAGCGAAGGATCACATCCCACGCCTGCCAGCCAACATCGGTGAGCGGCTCATGCTCGATGTAGGGGCAGAGGCGGCCGGAAGATCCGGGCATTCCTTGGGCGCACGGCCGGTTTAGCGTGGCGCAGCTGCCGCAGTATCCGGGCCCGCCGCCGAAGTGCCATGCGGCGCGGGCGCGGATGCGTTTTTTTCGTCGTCCAGCAGCAGCGCCGGGGCGAGATAGAGCCGCTCGAACGCTTCCGCCATCGGCCACAGATCGAGCAAGGCATCGACGCCCTCGGTTGTAACCGGCAGCGGCTCGCCCTCGGCATCGCCGACACCTTCCCACGCCTGGATGCCAAGCCGTCCGAGCGCCTTCACCAGCGCCGCCGTCCGCTCGCCGGCCGCCTGCGTTTCGTTCTGTGGCGGTGCGATCGAACGGTGCACGTCGGCACGCGCCGCCATCATCAGCGCCGTGGTGCACGGCCGGACATGCACGCGCACGCCATGGCCGAGGTCGAGCCAGTGCGGCTCGCGCTTGAGATCAAGGCGAATCATGGATAGTCCTCAAGAAAGTTGGTAGGCTTGTCGCCGGGGTTTCAGGCGGCCCCCCCGGCGATAGTCAGCGAAGCTCCATGAGAGCGGTTACTGGCGCACGGATGGTTTCCGATGTACCTGTCGCCGACGGCTTGTTAGACGCGATATCCCAACAGCAGAAAGTGCGACTGATATCAGCGCGACCGCTTTCGGCCGTTACCCTTCACGGATGGCCGCTCCATATCGCAAGTGGCTAGGCTGTGGGGTGGTGCAAAAACCATCGAGCAGGTCACCCCGAGTGTGGTAGGACGACAACGCTCCGGCGAGGTATCCGCCGAATGGCAGGAATGGCAACCTGGTTCGCGCGCGACCGCTGGGAATGCGCGGATTTAGATGAATGAACGAGCAGCGCCGCCTCGCCGCGATCGTTTCGGCCGATATGGTCGGTTTTTCACGGCTCGTCGCACGGGACGAGCGCGGCACGCTAGCGGCGCTGAAAGCGCTGCGGCGCGAATTGATCGACCCGAAAATCGCGGCATACGGCGGCCGTATCGTCAAGACGACGGGAGATGGCGTGCTGCTGGAGTTTGCCAGCGTCGTCGACGCCGTGAATTGCATGGTCGAAGTCCAGACGGCGATGGCCGAACGTAACGCCGGTGTCGCCGACGACGACCGCATCGAGTTTCGCGTCGGCGTCAATCTCGGCGACATCATCATCGACGGGGATGACATCTTTGGTGACGGCGTCAATGTCGCGGCGCGGCTTGAATCGATCGCACCGCCCGGCGGCGTGACCATATCGCAGAATGTCATCAACAGCATCGGCAACAACGTTAAGGTTGCGTTCGTCGACGCCGGTGAGCAACGCTTGAAGAACATCGTGCTGCCGCTGCAGACCTATCGCTGGTTGCCAGCCGGCCATCGCACGATCCCGCGGGCCGAACCGGCCACGGTGCGCAAGCCGTCGGCGTGGCTCCCGTGGGCACTTGGTTTGCTTCTGACCGTCGCCGTCGGCGCCGGTGGCATTTGGCTCAATGACCGGCTCTCGCCACCATCGGCAACCGTTGGCGCGTCTCCGACCGCCCGCGAGGCACCAGCGCCGTCTTTCTCGTCGGCGCGCGCAAGCATCGCCGTCCTGCCCTTCATCAATCAGAGTGGCGATGCCTCGCAGGAGTACTTCAACGACGGTCTCACGGAGGACGTTATCGCCGCCCTCGGCCGCTTTGCCTCGCTGACGGTGCTGTCACGTAGTGCCGTGTTTCCCTACAAGGGCAAAAACGTCAAACCGGCAGAGATCGGTCGCGACCTGGGTGTACGCTATCTTGTCGAGGGGAGTGTCCGGCGGGACGGCGAGCGCATCCGCATCAACGCGCAGCTGTCCGACGCGGCGAAGGGCGAACTGCTCTGGTCCAAACAGTATGATGGCGACCTGCGAGATGTGTTCGCTGTTCAGGACTCCATTGCCCGTAGTGTTGGCGGCGCCCTTGCGGTCAACCTGACGCGGGTCGAGCAGCAGCGCGCGCTGGCCAAGCCGACCGACGACCTGGATGCTTACGATCTCGTGTTGCGTGGCCGCGAACGTTTATGGCTCGGCACGCGCCCAACCAACCGCGAAGCGCGGCGGCTGTTCGAGCGGGCCATTGAAATGGATCCGCGCTACGCAACCGCCTATGCGTGGCTCGGCCGCGCCTACATTGAGATTGCCGATCATGGGTGGACGGAAGATCCGGGCGAAGCGGTGGATCGTGCTTTCGAACTGGCGAGGAAAGCGCTCTTGCTCAACCCTGACGACGTCGAGGGGCTGAGTTTGATCGGGTCGGCCCATACGATCCGGGGCGAGTATGACTTGGCGTTTGCGGCCAGCGATGCCTTGCTCTCGATCAACCCCAGCGATGCGGACGGTATGTTCGGGCGCTTGACTGTTCTGCTCTGGTTGGGGCGCATCGACAAGGCGGTGGCAACCGGGGAGGAGGCTTTTCGGCTCAACCCGAACCCGCGACTGAACTCGGTCTTCAGTCTCGGGCTCGCCTATTACGAAGCGAAACGACACGCCGATGCGGTTCGCGTCCTCGAACGCGGCGTTGCCCGCTTCCCCGACAACTCTTTCCTCTACGCGGCGTTGGCCGCCGCCTACGCCCAACTGAACCGCTTGCCGGAGGCGGCAGAGGCGCTGGCTTCGCTTCGCCGCGTCAATCCGTTTTTCGACGCCGATAACGCGGGTTCGCGCTTTCAGAACCCGGCGCACCAAGCCTACCTGCGCGAAGGGCTTGTCAAGGCGGGCTGGCAGTAACGATCAGTTGGACTTAAATGGCTGGCCGGCGAGCGCCGTGTTGTTCTCGTTCGCGTTCGCGATGATGGCCTGCATGGCCTGCGGGTTGCTGTCCATCTCCGGCAATGCCTTGGAACTGGCGAACACATAGAGCTTGCCGTCGATGATTCGCCAAAAATTCGGATCAGCCGCGACCTTGACGCCTTTCGACAGGCCATGCGTGCAGGCGCCGGCAAACTGCGGCGCGTACTTGTCGGGATCGCTCTGGAAACGGTTCATGTTCGCCGCCGAGGCGAAGCGGTACCGCGCGCCGTCGAAAACTGTTTCGAACTCCGGTTTGCCCGGTGTCGGTTGGCCCTCGGTGAAGTAGGCGACCGGATCATAACCTGTTAAGACCAAGCGTAGGTTTGTGTCGGATAGCGTCTGAGCGCCAGCGATTGCAGCGACGCCGAGAAGCGCCACACAGCACACGAACAGCAATAGAACACGGCGAGGCATGTCGTTTTCTCCCGATATCGCGAAAATTTCCTGCCATTACGCAACCGGCAGGGTGGCACGCGCCGTGCCGCGAGATTTATACTGGCGTCATATCGGTCTTGTAGATGGTAAGCCTTATTTTGGATTTCGAAAAGAGACCTCACCAAAGAGTTGACCAGGCCCTGCGATGCGGCAGGCGCCACGAGGGGTTAAGCGCGCCGTTTCGCAACAACGCAATCCGAGGCAAAGCGGCCTTCAATGCCGGTATCGGCCGAGTCAGCTCCTGGCGATTTGCGGTGGTTTCAGACGTAGCATGAACCGGCGCGCCGATCACGCGTAGCTGGCCACGTCGTTGACAAGCCGCACCCGCAGCATCGTACCGGCGCTCTCATCGTACGCCGCGCGCCAGTCGAAGCTGGCCTCGACGCCGCCGGGGCCGGAGACGCTGTACTTCGGCTTCGGCAGAAACACCCGGAACAGCTCGAAGGAAAGCTGCCAGCCTTCGGCCATCGAGAAACCGTAGGCCAAAGAGACAGGCTCGCCGTTGGCGGCCTCGGCAACCAGCGTGGCGCCGTCGAAGCGCACCGTCATTGCCCCCTGACACGAGGCGAAGGTTGGCTCGGCGGCTTCGATCTTCCCATCGTCGCGAATGACGCGGACCCGCTCCAGGTTGTTGGAGAAATTAAGGTTCCCGCCGGTGACGTTGGCGAGCGGTGCGCCGCCGCGGGTGATGAAGCCGCGACCCTGACTGAAGCGCTTCAACGCAAACGCATCGGGCGTGGCGTCGAGGGTGGCGGCGGCCCTCTCCTCGCCCTGCGCCACCACTGCACGGTGCCGTTGGCCGGTCCTTCCTGGCCCATCTCGAAGGCGAGGCTTTCCATCACCGTACCGAGATGGCGGAAGAACACCGGCGTGGTGAGTTTCGGGTGCGGTCGATGTTCAGCTTGTCGCTGAGCCACGATAGCAGCGCATCCAACTCCTCTTCACCACCGCCACCGACTGGCTGCGTCACGAACGCCTCGATCTCCGCGCGGTGGCGTTACTCGCCTGGGCCCCAAAAACTCCTCGTCTTCGCCAACACCGTCGTCGCCCGCGGCACCCCGTGGGCCGAACGAACAATCGAAGCTTAATGGTTGCTCCGAGTCGAACCACGTCATCGCCGAAGGCAGTTCACAGATGGGCCGACACATCTGGATACTTCCCTACACGAATCAACGACATGGCGCACAGCAGGGTTGCGAGTCTGGTAGACAAGGCCGCATACTCTCAGCACATGGAAGCAAGGTCGACGCATGGCCATGGCGGATGCTGCCACCTCGCTGAAGGCCTTTCTCGACGGGCAGCTGTCGCTCGACGTGCTGCTAGCCCAGCTGGAACGCCTGATCGTTGAGGCGGACGGCGGCGATCGCGCTCTCCTCGACGTTATCCGCAATTCCCCCTGGCGTGAGCGGCTCGACGCTGACGTCACACTTGCAATCGAGCAGCGGATCCTCGCCGCTGCCGCGGTTGTCCGTGTGAACAGCGCGTCAAAGGGAGCGGCTGCCAGCCGCTCGGCTCCGCCATCGGCAAAGCCGCAGGATGTCACCGATCAGACCCACTTGGTTGCCAAAGAACCCATGACTTTTCGCATCGGTTCAACGATCAAGGGCCGCTTCGAGCTGATCGAGGAACTCGGCGAAGGCGGTATGAGCAAAGTTTTCAAGGCATTCGACCGGGTCCGCGCCGAAGCACTGGACCGGCAGCCGTACGTTGCCATCAAGGTCCTGTCGCAGGTGCTGCGGCAGAGCCCGCACTCGGTGATGGCCCTGCAGCGGGAAGCGAAGAAGGCGCTCAGCCTCGCCCACCCGAATATCGTGCGCGTCTACGACTTCGACCGCGCCGGCCCCAACTTCTACATGACGATGGAATACTTGCGCGGACGCTCGCTCGACAAGGTCATCCGTGCGCCTGGATTTGCGGGCTTGCCGCTGGAGCGCGTGCTGGCGCTGATCGAGCCGGTTGCCGCCGCCTTGAGCCACGCGCATCAAACCGGCATCGTCCACGCCGACTTGAAGCCGAGCAACATTTTCCTCACCGACGATGACCAGGTGAAGGTCATCGACTTCGGCATCGCCCGCGCGGTCGAGGAGCCCGGCGCCGACGGCGAGCGGACCGTGTTCGATCCGTCCGCGCTGGGCGCGCTGACGCCGCGCTACGCCAGTCCCGAACAATGCGCAGGCGTGGCGGCCGATCAGCGCGACGATGTCTATGCACTCGCCTGTGTCATCTACGAGCTGTTGACGGGCAAGCATCCGTTTGATGGCCTGTCGGGGTTGCAGGCGCACCTGCGCCACGTGCAGCCGGCGCGCCCGCCGGCGCTGGAGCCGCGCCGCTGGGATGCGCTTAAGCGCGGCCTCGCGTTCGAACGCGCGGCACGGACGG
>JBATPX010000081.1:0-2310 GCA_049291695.1 Defluviicoccus sp. | reverse complement strand
CAACGTCGCCGCCGAGACCGTGCCGGCCGAGTTCGCCGACGCCGCCAGGGTGAACGTGTTCCCCGTGACGCCGGCGGTGTCGAATTCGATCTCCAGCCGATCCAACGCCGTGTTCGCCGTGTAGGTGCACTTCGAGACCTGCGCCTCGGCCGAGCCGTTGAGATCGGCTGCCAACGCCGTCAGCGTCGCATCGAGACTGACACCGATTTGCGTCTGATTGCTCGCCGACGTGCCGGTCACGAAGGTCCAGGTCACACCGTTCAGCGTGATCGTGCTGTTCGCTGCAGGCTGGCCGGCGAACGCGATGTGCCCCGCGGCTTTCGTCTGCGTGGTGGCCGGATCGCCGAACAGGCCGGTCAGCCAGAAGCCCGAACCGCGCAGATCGAGCGGGATTTCGATCTTTCCCTCATCTGTGATCAGACCGCGATAGGGATCCTGGGCGTTGCGGCCGCGGCCCAACAGCGGATCGTCGCCGAGAGGCTGTTCGCTCGACAGATCCGTCGACTTGAAGTCGAGGGAGCGGTAGCCGCTGGTGGGCGCTGCGCCGTAGCTGGTCTCGCGACACACTTTCAGCGTCGCGTCGGCGCCGTAAGCGCGGACTTTCGGCATGGTCGATACTCCAGTGATGGAGAGAATCAGGCAGCCAGCGGATCGCTGACTAGGTACTCGATGATGACGGTGATGCGCGCGGTGAGGACCGGCGCCGCGCCCTCGATGGCCAGCACCGACGTGTCGGGCGCGCTCCAGGTGAGGTTCTCGGCCAAGCCGCCGAGGCTGCGGTCGATGTTCAGCTTGACGCTGAGCCACGATAGCAGCGCATCCAACTCCTCTTCACCACCACCGCCCACGGCTTGCGTCACGAAGGCCTCGATCTCCGCACGGTGGCTGTAGAATTCAGTCCTCGGGTTGAGCGTCACGTCCGGCTCGCCCGGATCACCATCGCGAAGGATGATGAGCCCGCCCGCCGGCACGCTTACCGGCAACGCCTCGTTGCGACGCACGGTCGCATCCGGCACACCCTGCAGCCGCTCGAACAACGCCGAAAGAACCTGTTCACGATGACTTGCCATGATCACACAGACGCCGGCTCGAGGGGGTTGACCCCGTTGCCGGGATGCGTCTGCGCGGCGACACGGCGTGCCCGCCAGAGCGCCATCGCGCTCTTGACGAGGGCTTCTTCGGCGGCAGCGCTCGCCTCGCCATCGGCGCCGTCCGCAGCCTCAGCGATCGCCTCTAGCATCCCGTGCAGCGATGGATCGCACTGGTACTGCCGGAGAGCGCGGGCAACGAAGGCCGCCACCTTGACATGCGTGCCCTCGCGATCGGCAGCGAGGCTTGAGAGCACCTCCACCAGGATCTCGATGGCCTCGCAGACCAGTGCTGCTTCCGGCCGGTGTTGTCGCAGCTCGACGGCGGCGAGCCATGCTGTCGCCTCGACCAGGCGCAACCGGCCGTGGCCGGTGTCGGGGATGTCACGATCGAGCATGTCGGGGGTCCTCCCTTGGCCATGCCCGCAGCACCAGCTGTGGCAGGGCGTTGATCCATTTCCGGGCGGCGCTGTCGACATCGAGGCGCTTACGAACCGTGACTTGCCGAACCAGGACGAAGATCGGCACGGTGGTGCGCCCCGTGAGGCGGGTGAATGACGCGCCCTTCGATCGGCCGAGATTGGCCGCCGCCCGGCCGCGCTTGCTCAGCCGCATATTGTCGGCGACCAGCAGACTCGGCCGGCCCCGGCGCGCGACCAGCCGCAATCGCTGGCCGTGCATGCGCTCCCACGCGGCCGGCGTGATTTTCTGCCGGCCAGCGGCGAACTTCCCTGCGGCCGGAGTCGGGATGGCGAGATATAGCCCCTGGCGGGAGCGGATCAGCCCACCCTCGGCGTAGAGGCGGACGATGCCGGGCGCCTTCGAGAACACAAAACCGGCGGCACCGATGCTGTGTTTGGCCTTCGGGAACACCTCGCCGCGCCACGTGTTGGCGAGCCGGGTCCCGAGACCGGCGCCGATGATTTGCCCCCTCAGCTCTGTCTTGAGGCCATCGCTCGCCACCCGCACGCCGGTGGTGACCGCCTTCTCGGCCGCACGCAGTTCGGCATTAATAAGCGCGTTCAAATCGCCCTGGATGGCGGCTTGAAGCCGCATCAACGCGCTTCGCAGATCCAGATCAGCCGGCCGTCGTCACGCTTCGGCGTGCCCTGGATGAGATAAGTCTCGCCCTGAACGACAAGGATGTCGCCTGCCTGCGGTGCTGCCACCTCGGTTATCCGCACATCGAAGATCGCGGTGGTCGTGTGCAGGCGGGTGTCGG
>JBATPX010000080.1:0-20132 GCA_049291695.1 Defluviicoccus sp. | reverse complement strand
CTGCGGGCGCTGGCGCTGGCCGTTCTCCTCGCCGCACTCCTGGAGCCCCGCCTGATTCGCGAAAAGCGCGAGCCGCAGCCGGACCTGGCGGTGGTGGTGGTCGATGCCACCGCGAGCCAGCGTGTCGGCACCCGGACGGCTGCAACGGCGGAAGCGCTCGCCCGGCTGCAGGACAAGCTGGCCCTGCAGCCGGATCTTGAGACCCGTGTCGTCACCGTCGACGACGCGCCGGCCGAGGCCGCGACACGGCCATTCGCCGCGCTCGCGAAAGCCGGGCTGGAGGAGGACGCGCACCGCCTGGCCGGTGTCGTGCTGCTGACCGATGGTCAGGTCCATGATGCGCCGGGGCCGGATCTGCCGCGCTGGCTGCAGGCACCGGTGCATATGCTGCTGACCGGAGCGCCCGGCGAGCGCGACCGCCGCCTGGTCATCGAACAGGCTCCGGCCTATGGATTGGTCGGCCGCCCGGTCGAGATCGCCTTTCGCGTCGACGACTTGGGACCACGGCCGGCGGCGTCGGCTGATCCGGGGCCGGTTGTGGTCAGCGCGCGCATCGGCGGCGCACCGGCTGCGACCGTCACCGTCATGCCGGGCCAAAGCCACGTGCTGGCGGTCGCGCTCGACCGCGCCGGCCCGGTCGCGGTTGAACTGAGCGCGGCTGCGGCCGAAGGCGAGGTCTCACTGCGCAACAACCGGGCCGCCATCGTCGTCAACGCGGTGCGCGAGCGGCTCAAAGTTCTGCTCGTGTCCGGCCAGCCGCATCCGGGCACGCGCGCCTGGCGGAACCTGCTCAAGTCCGATCCGGCGGTCGATCTCGTCCACTTTACCATCCTCAGGTCATCGGATAAGGATGACGGCACGCCGCTCAAGGAGTTGGCGCTGATTGTCTTCCCGGTCCAGGAGCTGTTCGAGGACAGGATCACAGACTTCGATCTGATCGTCTTTGACCGCTTCGGTCAGCGCGACATCCTGCCCGCCGTCTACTTCGACACTATAGCGGAATACGTGCGCAAGGGCGGCGCGATGCTGATTGCCGCCGGGCCGGAGTTTGCCGACCCGCAGAGCCTCGCTGACACCGGCCTCAAGCAGATTCTGCCGGCACGACCGACCGGCCGGATCGTCGAGCGCCCTTTCACGCCGCAGCTGAGCGAAGCAGGCGGCCGCCACCCGGTTACGCAACCGCTCGCGACCAGCGCTGTATCGCCGTCGGGGACGGCTCCTGCGCCCGCCTGGAGCAGATGGTTCCGCCTGATCGAGGCGAATGCGCCCGCCGCCGTCGCGCTGATGACCGGGCCGGACGGCGCGCCGCTCCTGGTCCTGGAGCGGGTCGGCGAGGGCCGCGTCGCCCTGATGCTGAGCGATCAGATCTGGCTGTGGGCGCGCGGCTTCGAAGGCGGTGGTCCGCACGTCGAGCTGACCCGCCGGCTCGTCCACTGGCTGATGCGAGAGCCGGCGCTGGAGGAGGAGCGCTTAAACGCGGTTGTCAGCGACGGCCGCCTTGTCGTCGAACGCCACAGCCTCTCCGCCGCGGCCGCCACGGCCGACGTCACCCTACCCGACGAGCGGACGCTCCCGCTCGCGCTGGTGGAGGGTGCGACCGGTCTCGCCCGCGGCAGCCTGACGGCCGACGAGCCGGGTCTTTATCGCGTCACCGTGGGGACACACGAGGCGATCGCCGTTGCCGGCCGCATCAATGCCGACGAGACGATCGACCTGCGCGCCACGCCTGAGCGCCTGCAGGCGACGGCGGCCGCGAGTGGTGGCGGGCTCGCCTGGCTCGCGGACGGCCTGCCCGATGTCCGGCGCACGGCGATCGGCCGCGATACCCACGGCAAAGGCTGGATCGGCTTGCGCCGCAACCGGGCCCAAGTCGTCCGCGGTGTCAGCGAGGTGCCACTGCTGCCGCCGCTCGCGGCGCTGGGTTTCGCCCTTGCCTTGCTCGCGGCCGCCTGGTGGCGGGAGGGCCGTTAGCGCCCGTTGCGCCCCGCCGTAGCCGTGCTACACGACCTGCAGCGGCCCGCCGCGGCCCGCCCGGCGCTCGAATGCGTCGATCATGCTGCGGGCGACGCCGGGCATGAGAATCGAAATTGCCCGCTGCAACCGCGGCGACTGCACCTCCCACTGCAAGGCGATGCTGATGCGGCATCCGCGCGGCACGACGGCGAAGTCCCAGCCGATGAAGAAGGTGCGGAACAGCGTGTCGTCCGAACTGACCTCAATATGGTTGGGCGGCATCAGCAACGTGCGGGTGGTGAAGCGTTCGCGAATAGGCCCGAGGCCGATCACCTGCTGTGTGTCGTAGCCGCCGTCCCAGCGCTGCACGATCTCCGCTTTCCGCCACAGCGGCAGGAAGTCCGGGTACCGTTCGACATCGGCGACGAGGGCGTACACCACATCGAGCGGTGTGGCGATGATGCGGCTATCGGTGTGGATGGTCATGCGCGAAAGCGAACGCGTACACCGCGGGATCGACCTCCGGGGAGCTCTACGCTCCGCTTACTCCGCTGCCTGGTCGACGGCGGGCGAACGCCAGCGCAAGACAGGGGTGCGTGCCGCCTTGGTCTCGTCGAGGCGCCGCCGCGGTGTCAACCGCGGCGCCTGGTGGAAGAATTCGACATCACCCTTGGCCGCGCGATCCGCCAGCGCGCGCATCGTCGCGATGAAGGAGTCGAGCGTCTCCTTGCTTTCGGTCTCGGTCGGCTCGATCAGCATCGCGCCATGGACGACCAGCGGGAAGAACACGGTCATCGGGTGAAAGCCTTCGTCCAACAGCGCCTTGGCGAAGTCGAGCGTCGACACGCCGGTGTTCTTCAGAAAGCGGTCATCGAACAGGACCTCGTGCATGCAGGGGCCATCGAAGGATGCGGTCATGACGTCCTTGAGCCGCGCCAGCAGGTAGTTGGCGTTGAGCACCGCATCGGCAGCGCCCTGGCGCAGGCCGTCCCCGCCCATGCTCATCATGTAGCCAAGCGCGCGGATGAACATCCCGAACTGACCGTGGAAGCCCTTCACGCGCCCGACCGGATCGCCGCCGCAGTCGTCCGCGTGTTCGGCCAACGTGAACCCGTCCGGACCGTGCACCACCCACGGCAGCGGCGCAAACGGGGCCAGCGCGGCGGAGAGCACCACCGGCCCGCTGCCCGGTCCGCCGCCGCCGTGCGGGGTGGAGAAGGTCTTGTGCAGGTTGATGTGCATGCAGTCGATGCCGAGATCGCCCGGCCGCACGCGGCCGACAATGGAGTTGAAATTGGCGCCGTCGCAGTAAAAGAAGGCGCCCACGGCGTGCACCGCGTCGGCGATCTCGGTGACGTCGGTCTCGAACAGGCCGCACGTGTTGGGGTTGGTCACCATCACTGCGGCGACGTCGCGCCCGAGCGCTGCCTTAAGCGCCTTGAGATCGACGCGCCCGCGCGCGTCGGCTGCGATCGCCTCGACCGTGTAGCCGCATGCAACGGCGGTCGCCGGGTTGGTGCCGTGCGCCGATTCCGGCACCAGGACCCGCCGCCGGGCATCGCCGCGCGCCTCCAGCGCACCGCGGATGGTCATGATGCCGGTGAGCTCGCCATGCGCGCCGGCGCCTGGCGAGAGCGCGACCGCCGGCATGCCGGTCAACGTCTTCAGCCAATGGGCGAGGAGATCCATCAGCTCAAGCGCGCCCTGCACTGATGCCACCGGCTGCAGCGGGTGCAGATCGCCCAAGCCCGGCATGCGCGCCAGCTTCTCGTTCAGGCGCGGATTGTGCTTCATCGTGCACGAGCCGAGCGGATAGAAGCCGCTGTCGATGGAGAAGTTCTTCTGGCTCAAGCGCAGGTAGTGGCGGACCACCTCCGGTTCGGAGAGGCCGGTCAGGCCGACCGGACCCTGCCGGCGCAAGCCGCCCAGCGCCTCATCCGCGCGCCGGCGCAAGCCTTCGGGCAGCCGCGGCAGGTCGACCGCGGTCTTGTCCGCCGAGCCGATTTCGAAGCTCAGCGGCTCCTCGAAGGCGAGGCCCAAGTGGCCGCTCGTGGTCCGGAGTGTCTCGGTCATCTCAGTGCCTCTGCGAGAGCGTCAGCCAGCGCGGCGATATCGCCGTCGCTCGTCATCTCGGTTGCCGCCACCAGCATCAGTGGCGCCACCGCGGGATCGTCCGGGATCAGGCGGGAGACGGGGATGCCGCCGAGCACGCCGCGGCCGGCCATGCGGTCGACGATTTCGGCCGCTGGCTTGGCCAACCGGACGGTGAACTCGTTGAAGTAGCTTCGGTTGACGATCTCGACGCCGTCAAGCGCAGCGATCCGCTCAGCGACCGCAAGCGCCCGGGCGTGGTTGAGCTCGGCCAGGCCGGTCAAGCCCTTCTCGCCCAGAAGCGTCAGGTGAATGGCGAACGCCAGCGCGCACAGCCCCGAATTGGTGCAGATGTTGCTGGTCGCCTTCTCGCGCCGGATGTGCTGTTCGCGCGTGGAAAGCGTGAGCACGAAGCCGCGCCGGCCGTCGACGTCGGTCGTCTGCCCCGCCAGCCGCCCCGGCATCTGCCGCAGCAGACGCTCGCGGACGGCGAACAGGCCGCAGGTAGGGCCGCCGAAGGACAAGGCGTTGCCGAACGATTGGCCTTCGCCGGCGACAATGTCCGCTCCCATCGCACCCGGCGGCTTCAACAGCCCAAGCGAGACGGCCTCGCTGAAGACGACGACCAGCAGCGCGCCGACGGCGTGACAGGCCTCCGCGAGCGCCGTGAAGTCGTGCAGATGGCCAAAGAAATCGGGCGTCTGGACGACGACGCAAGCCGTGCTCTTGTCAAGGTGGCCGCCTAAGTCCTCGGCTCCGGCCCAGGCAGCGGGCAGTGCTACGCTGTCGAGACCGAGGAAACGGCCGTAGGTGCAGCTCACATCGCGGTAGTGCGGATGCAGCCCGCCGGAGAGGATGACCCGGTTGCGGCGGGTGACGCGGCTGGCCATCATCACCGCCTCGGCGCATGCGGTCGCGCCGTCGTACATCGACGCATTCGCCACGTCCATATCGGTCAGCAGCGCGACCTGGGTCTGGAACTCGAACAAAGCCTGCAGCGTGCCCTGCGCTACCTCCGGCTGATAGGGCGTATAGGCGGTCAGAAACTCACCGCGCTGGATCAGATGATCGACGCTTGCCGGCACGTGGTGGCGGTAAAGGCCGCCGCCGAGAAAGAACGGCGCGCACGAGGGACTCACGTTCTTGGCCGCCAGGCGCCGAAACGCCTGCTCGACGGTCATCTCATCGGCATGGGAGGGGAGGGCCAGCGGGCCATCGAGCCGGGCTGAGGCCGGAACATCGACGAACAGCTCATCCACACTGCGGACGCCGATCGCAGCCAGCATGCTGCGGCGGTCCGCCTCGGTAAGCGGCAGGTAGCGCATTATTCGAGGGTGCCTAAATGATTCTGATACGATTTTCCGTCGAGCAGGCTCGCGAGCTCGGCCGGATCGGC
Source organism: Defluviicoccus sp. (assembly GCA_049291695.1). Taxonomy (GTDB): domain Bacteria; phylum Pseudomonadota; class Alphaproteobacteria; order Rhodospirillales; family Defluviicoccaceae; genus Defluviicoccus. The sequence continues at coordinate 14,692 of JBATPX010000080.1, read as the reverse complement.
GATCGTGATCTTGAAGAACCAGCCGTCGCCGCCGGCATCGGCGTTGACGAGGCCGGGATTATCGGCGAGGCCCTCGTTGACCGCGGTCACGGTGCCACTCGCCGGTGCGTAGACCTCGCTCGCGGCCTTGACCGACTCGACAACGCCCGCCTGCTCGCCCTGGCGAACGCTGGCGCCGATTTCCGGCAGTTCGACGAACACCACGTCGCCCAACTGTTTTTGAGCGTAGTCGGTGATGCCGATGGTGCCGACTTTACCATCGACGGAGATCCATTCGTGCTCGCGCGTGAAATGGACGCTCATCAGGCTACCCCCTTCAAGGCTTCAAGGGTTTGGGACGATCTCGGATGCAGACTCACGGTTTAACGTAACGGTGCGGAACGAAAGGCAACGGAACAACCTCGCCGGGCACGGGCTTGCCGCGCACGAGGGCCGCGACCGCCGTTCCCGGTTTGCTCGCTTCGGCCGCCACATAGCCCATGGCGATCGCGGCTTGCAGCGTCGGCGAAAAACTGCCGCTGGTGATGATGCCGATCGTCCGGCCAGCCAGATCGACGATCGGGGCGTCGGCGCGCGCTGCGGCGCGGCCCTCGAAGCGGATGCCGACCCGCCGCCGCGCCGGGCCCTCGACCAGTTGCCGCAGGATCGTCTCGTCGCCGAGAAAACCGCCCTCTTCGCGCCGCCGCCGGTTGATGGTCCAGGCGAGGCCGGCCTCGATCGGCGTTGTCGATTCGTCAATATCGTGGCCGTAGAGGCAAAGCCCGGCCTCGAGCCGCAAGGTGTCACGGGCGCCAAGGCCGGCCGGCATCACCTCCGGCTCATCCAGGAGCATGCGCGCGAGCGCCTCCGCCTGATCAGCGGGAACGGAAATCTCGAAGCCATCCTCGCCGGTGTAACCCGACCGGAAGACCGAGCACTTGACGTCACCGATGCGCAACGTTTCGCTGGTCATGAATAGCATCAATTTCGCCGCCGGTGCGAAGCGCTTCAATACATTTGCTGCCGCCGGCCCCTGCAGCGCCAGGAGCGCCATCTCCGGCTTCGGCGTCAGCCCCGGGCCTTGCGGGAGATGGGCGGCGATGTGGGCGAAATCCACTTCCTTACGCGACGCATTGACGATCAACCAAAGATAGTAGCCGCCGTGCACGATCATCAGGTCATCGATGATCCCGCCTTCGGCATTGGTCAGCACCGAGTAGCGAATCTTGCCGGTCGCAAGCCCGGCGAGATCGGCGACGACCAGGCGCTCCAGGGCGCCGCCGGCCTCGATCGGCAGGCTCGCCTGGCCCATGTGCGAGACATCGAACAGCACCGCCTTGGTCCGGGCGTGCACATGCTCGGCGATGATGCCCTGGTACTGCACCGGCATCTCATAACCGGCAAACGGCACCATGCGGGCGCCCAGTTCGACGTGGAGCGCGTGCAAGGGTGTGCGCCGCAAGGGCGCGGTTATCGGCTCCGACAAGGCTGGCTAATGTCTCCGTATTTGCACGAGCCGCTGCTGCCGCGGATGACGGCATCGCCCTGCGGTTCGGCTTTGTTGCACCGACATCATTGGCTGCCGAGTTTATCGCGTATCTGCCGCGGGTCAATCACCACAAGGGGGTTATCTGCGCGCGCCCGTCCGCTGACGGTTGTACTGGAGCTCGTCCCCGGTCAGCTGCAGGCCGATCAGGACTTCGTAGTTGAGCGCATCGTCCACCCGCGTCAATGGGATGTCGATCGTCACCGGCGGATCGTCCTCGCGCTGGGTGAGCTGGCGCTGGTTGCCGCTGAAGGGAACGATGACCGGAAACGACTGCTTGCTGAGGATATCGCCGTCCGGGCCGATGAGGCTGACGAAATACACATACTCGGCCTTGCGCGATGCATTGGCGGGGCCGCGGGTGGTGATCAGCACCGGCGCCACTGCGACCACCAGGAGATCGATCGCCTTGCGCTTTTTCTCGAACTGGCAGCCGCTCGCGAGGTCGGCGATCTCGACATCGAAATCGATGTCGAGCGGATCGCGGCCGCCGCCGGGTGCGAAGCGCGTCATCGTTGCGGCATCGTTCAAGACGGCGGCACGCGGGCAGGCCGGCGCCCGTTCGGACGAGCCGGCACACGCCACGACACCGAGCGTACACAGCGCAAGCACCGGTAGCCGAAGTCCGCCCATCGGAACGATCCGCCCCCGCGTCACAGCTTCTCGTGCGAGCCGTCGCAGAAGGGCTTGCTCGCGGTGTGCTTGCAGCCGCAGAAGTAGGCCGTCTCGCTCTGCTCGGCGACACGGATGAGTGGCTCCAGGCCGGAGCCTTTGTGGCTGCCGTCACAGAAAGGCTGGGTCTTGCTCATGCCGCACGCGCACCAGGCGTACTTGCGCCCGGCCTTCACCTCGACTTCATATGGTCCCTTCTGGGCAACCACCGGTTCGGTCATCTGACGGCCTTGCTCCACATGCTCTTGCCAGCCCGCACGCCCGGATCGCCCTGCTTCCATGTTGGCTTCCCGGAAAGGCGCGACTATGGTCGCAAAGCGTGGTTGTGACAAGAGAGCCCATGGCCGTCTACACCGAGATCCCCGATGAGGAACTGCGCGCTTTCTTGGGCCAGTACGGGCTCGGCCGGTTGATCGCCTGCAAGGGCATCGCCGAGGGGATCGAGAACAGCAACTTCCTGCTCGTTACCGAAAGCGGGACCTACATCCTCACCCTCTACGAAAAGCGGGTGAAGCCGGCCGATCTGCCGTTCTTTCTGGCGCTGATGACCCACCTGGCGGCGCGCGGGATCCCGTGCCCGACACCGGTGCACGGCATCGACGGCCAGGCCTTGCGCAGCGTTGCCGGGCGCATGGCGGCCATTGTCACCTTTCTCTCCGGGCTGTGGCCGCGCCGGCCGACCGCCCGTCACTGCCAGGAACTCGGCGCGGCGATGGCGCGCATGCACGAAGCCGGCCGCGATTTTCCGGCGCGGCGCGCCAACGATCTCTCGGTCGGCGGCTGGCGGGCGCTGTTGCAGGCGAGTTGCCGCAAGCGCGGCAGCATCGCCGACGATCTTCGTTTCGAGCTTGAGGACGAGCTTTCGCTTCTGGAGCGGGATTGGCCTTCCAGCCTGCCCGAAGGTGTCATCCACGCCGACCTGTTTCCCGACAACGTGTTCTTCGAGGCCGAGCGGCTGTCCGGGTTGATCGACTTTTATTTCGCGTGTACCGACTTCTTCGCCTACGACCTTGCGGTGGCGCTCAATGCCTGGTGCTTCGAGACCGACGGCAGCTTCAACGTTACCAAGGCGCGCCGCCTGTTCAGCGGCTACCGCGGTGAGCGCACCTTGGCGCCGGCGGAAATCGAGGCCTTGCCGCTGCTCGCGCGCGGCGCGGCGATGCGTTTCCTGCTGACACGCCTCTACGATTGGCTGCATGCACCCAGGAATGCGCTGGCGACGCCGAAGAACCCGATGGAATACGTTCAGAAGATGCGCTTTCACCGCGGTATTCGTGATGTTCGTGCCTATGGCCTCGACTGAGCGATGAGCACCGGCGAGACGGCCATGGGTGACGATGCGGTCGAGATGTTCTCGGACGGCGCCTGCCTCGGCAACCCCGGCCCCGGCGGCTGGGCCGTGATCCTGCGCTGGCGCGGCACCGAGAAGGCGCTTTCCGGCGGCGAGGCCGCGACCACCAACAACCGCATGGAGCTGACGGCGGCGATCGAGGGCTTGGCGGCGCTCAAACGCAGCACCGCCGTCCGCTTCTACACCGACAGCCTGTATGTGCGCGACGGCATCACCCGCTGGATCAACGGCTGGAAGCGCAACGGCTGGCGCACCGCCGACAAGAAGCCGGTCAAGAACGTCGATCTGTGGACACGCCTCGACGACTTGATCGCCCACCACCGGATCGAGTGGCACTGGGTGCGCGGCCACAGCGGCCATCCGGAAAACGAGCGTGCCGACACGCTCGCCCGCGCCGCGGCAGAGGCCGCTCGCGACGTGGGCCGCCGCAATCTCTGCGATTGAGCGCGGCTAACGACGGTTGCAGTCAAGAAAGGCGGCGAAGCTCCCCTGCACCGGCGGAGGAGCATGCACCCCGTTCCGAAAGTCCTCGTCGCGCGCGAGCAATCCGCCTACAGGCTCTTCAGCATCTCCTCGGCGCTGGTCTTGCCGAAGGCTCCCGGCGGATCGATGTTGAGCTGGGTGACCACGCCGTCCTTGACCAGCATCGAGAAGCGCTGACAGCGCAGGCCCAGCCCTTTGCCGGTCAGATCGAACTCAAGCCCGGCGGCGCGGGTCAGCGCCGCATCGCCGTCGGCAACCAGATGAACCTTGCCCTCGGCGTGCTGGTCCTTCTCCCAGGCATGCATGACGAACACATCGTTGACGGCGGTGCAGATGATCGCATCGACGCCCTTGCCTTTGAGTGCGTCGGCCTCGCGCACGAACCCCGGCAGGTGCGCCTCCGAGCACTTCGGCGTGAACGCGCCCGGCACGCCAAACAGCGCCACCGTCTTGCCCTTGAAGAGATCGTCGGTGCTGACCGCCACCGGACCGTTTTCGCCCCAGTGCATCAGGTTCACCGATGGCATCCGATCGCCGACCTTGATCGTCATGAGTTTCTCCCTTTCCCCTAAACCCTCGGTTCGCCGGCCCCGCGCCGGAACAACCCTGGGCATGGAGATAGGCGCTCACGCCGCCAAATGCAAAGCTCTCGCAACTGTGGTGGCGGGCGCTATACCGGACCGGGCCGCGGCATCGTTGCCTGCGGCGGTGCGGCCGCGCGGGCAAAGAGCGCGAGGATCGCTTCTTCGCCGGCCGGGATGCGGGCCCCGCCGCCACGGACGTGGACAAGGCCGGCCGCTGTTGTGGTAAACTGTGCCCAGGAGAGGACGAGAAACCGATGCCACGCCCGTTGCCGACGGAGACCTCCCTGGTCGGGCAGCTGCTGGTCGCCATGCCTGCGATGAGCGATCCTCGCTTTGCGCGGACGGTCATCTACATGTGTGCGCACAGCGCCGAGGGGGCGATGGGTCTGGTCGTCAACCGCGCGCTGGAGCAGATCTCGTTGGCCGAACTGCTGCAGCAGCTGGAGATCGATGCGACGGCGGTCGACGACACGGTTCCGGTCAACTTCGGCGGGCCGGTCGAGACGGGGCGCGGCTTCGTTCTGCATTCGCCGGATTATATGCGCGAAGGCACTCTTGTTGTCACGTCGAGCGTGTCGCTGACCGCGACCATCGACATCTTGAAGGCGATCGCATCGGGCAGCGGGCCGCGCCGGCATCTTTTGGCGCTGGGGTACGCCGGATGGGGACCCGGCCAGCTCGATTCCGAAATCCTCGCCAATGGCTGGCTGCATGTCGATGCGGACGAGGAGCTGGTGTTTGGCGCCGAACTGGACCAGAAATGGGATCGGGCGATGGCCAAGCTCGGAATCAATCCGATGCTGCTCTCGGACGCGGCCGGCCACGCGTGAGACCGTGGCCACGGCAGCCGGGCGCCCGGTCGTGACGGGGGCGGAGCCGTCCGCCACGGCGCGGCGTGGCGCCGCGGAGTTCGGCCATGTTTGAAGCGTTCTTCATCCGCGCCGTCGTCGCCGGCATTGGCATCGCACTTGTCGCCGGGCCGCTCGGCTGCTTCATCGTCTGGCGGCGGATGGCGTATTTTGGCGACGCGATGGCGCACTCGGCGCTGCTCGGAGTCGCCTTGGGTTTCCTTCTCGACATCGAGCCGGCGGTCGGCATCATCGCCGTCGCCGTCCTCATCGCGCTCATGTTGGTGGCGCTGCAGCGGCGCGGTTCTCTTGCCGTCGACACGCTGCTGGGCATTTTCGCGCATGCCGCGCTGTCGCTGGGGCTGGTCGTGCTCGGCCTGATGACGTGGTTGCGGCTCGACCTGATGGCGTATCTGTTCGGCGATATCCTGGCCGTAACGTGGGCCGAGATCGCCTGGATCTACGGCGGCGGCTTCGGCGTGCTGGCAGTTCTGGCGCTGATCTGGCGGCCGCTGCTGGCAGCCACCGTGCACGCCGACCTGGCGCAGGCCGAGGGCGTGCCGGTGGTCGCCGTGCAGACGGTGTTCATGCTGCTGATCGCGCTCGTCATCGCGCTCGCGATCAAGCTCGTGGGCGTGCTCCTGATCACGTCGCTCCTCATCATCCCCGCCGCCGCCGCGCGCCGGTTCGCCCGCACGCCAGAGCAGATGGCAGTCGGAGCCGGCCTCATCGGTGCTGCGGCCGTGCTCGCGGGCCTCCTGGCATCGCTCGGCTGGGATACCGCGTCCGGTCCCTCGATCGTCGTCGCGGCCAGCCTTGCCTTTGCGGCAAGCCTGCTGATGCAGGGGCAAAACGCGCGCTGATGTTACAGCGATAAGACAAAGCGGTTAAGTTTTTCTGACATGTCGATTTAACACGTGCTGCCGCTATAAGGGGCGCTGTAATATCAGTGCCCACACAAGCACGATCACTGTTATATTGTTCGATGTGGATCTAGATAACCTTGAACGCTTTCTCCTCAATCCCATTGCGTTATCGTTCTATTTGGATATCGGACATTCACTTGGGCACGCGTGGGTGTAATGCGGCGTTGCTCCTGGATTTCCTTCGCTCGACCGATTCGGACTATCTCTATCTCGTCGGCGATATCATCGACTTCTGGCGCCTGCGCAAGGCGTGGTACTGGCGCCAGGAGCACAACGACGTCATCCAGAAGATCCTCCGCAAGGCGCGCAAAGGCACCCGCGTCATCTACATTCCGGGCAATCACGACGAGTGGTTCCGCGACATGACGCCGCGCCGGTTCGGCCGCGTCGCCGTGCTGCGTGAGGCGACGCACACGATGCTCGACGGCCGCCGCTTCCTCGTCATGCATGGCGACCACTTCGACGGCGTCGTGAAGTACGCCAAGTGGCTTGCCTACATCGGCGACAATGCGTACCAGCTCGCACTCAATCTCAACACTTGGTTCAATCTGGTTCGCCGCCGGCTTGGGTTCTCCTACTGGTCGCTTTCGGCCTACCTCAAGCACAAGGTGAAGAACGCGGTCGAGCACATCTGCAATTTCGAGAAAGCGCTCGCCGACGAGGCGCGCCGGCGCGACCTGCAGGGCGTCATTTGCGGCCACATCCACACTGCCGAGATTCGCCAGCTCGACGGCATCCTCTACTGCAACGACGGCGACTGGGTGGAGAGCTGCACCGCGCTGGTCGAGCATCTCGACGGCCGGCTGGAGATCCTGCACTGGGCCGAACTGGGGCGCTTGGGCCGCAGCGTTGGCGCGCAGCCGGAGACGAAACCGGTTCGTTTGGACACTGAGAGCAGCGAGAGCGTCAACGCGGAGACCGAATGCGTCTCCTGATCGTTTCCGACGCCTGGTTCCCGCAGGTGAACGGCGTCGTGCGTACGCTCGACACCCTGAGAGCGACGCTGATCGCCGACGGTCACACGGTTGCCATCCTGGGCCCGGATCAGTTTCGCACCCTGCCGTGCCCCTCCTATCCGGAGATCCGCCTGGCGCTGACCACGACTGGCGCCGTCGGCCGCCGCATCGCCGCCTTTCAGCCGGCCGCGATCCATATCGCCACCGAGGGGCCGCTCGGCAGCCGCGCGCGCCGCTGGTGCGTCAAACACGGCCATCCGTTCACGACGTCGTTGCACACGCGCTTTCCCGAATACCTCCATGCCCGCTGGCGGGTTCCGATGCGCTGGACCTACGCCTGGATGCGGCGTTTCCACAGCGCCGCCCTGCGCACGATGGTGGCGACATCGTCCCTGGAGAACGATCTCAAAGCGCGCGGCTTCCGCAATCTGGTGCGTTGGAGCCGGGGCGTTGATACCACCTTATTCCGCCCGCGCGACAAGGCCTTCATCGAGGCGCCGCGCCCGGTCAGCCTCTACGTTGGCCGGGTGGCGGTGGAGAAAAGCATCGAAGATTTTCTTCGACTCGATCTGCCGGGCACAAAGGTGGTGGTCGGAGACGGCCCGCAACTGCCCATGCTGCGCGCGCGCTATCCGGCCGTCCGCTTCGTCGGTATGAAGCTCGGCGAGGAGCTGGCCTGCTATTACGCCGCCGCCGACGTGTTCGTTTTCCCGAGCCGCACCGATACCTTCGGCCTCGTGATCCTGGAGGCGCTGGCCTCAGGCGTGCCCGTCGCAGCCTATCCGGTGCCGGGTCCGCTCGACGTGCTGGGCACCTCAGGCGCAGGCGTGCTGGCCGCCGATCTGGGCGCTGCCGTGCGCGCAGCGCTCGCGATCCCGGCCGAGCGCTGCCGCACACACGCCGAACGCTACGCCTGGTCCACCAGCGCTCAGCAATTCGTAAGCCACCTCGGCGTCCGTCCGGACGGCACGGACGCTAATAGCGGTATTGGTCTGACTTGTACGGACCCTCAACCGGAACGCCGATGTAGGCGGCTTGTTCGGGCCGGAGCTCGGTAAGCTTCATATCGAGTTTGTCCAGGTGCAGCCGGGCGACCTTCTCGTCGAGGTGCTTTGGCAGCACGTAGACGTCGTTCTGGTACTGGCCCGGCTTGGTCCACAGCTCGATCTGCGCCAGCACCTGGTTGGTGAAGCTCGCCGACATCACGAAGCTCGGATGGCCGGTGGCGTTGCCGAGATTGAGCAGGCGGCCCTCCGACAGCAAGATCATGCGCTTGCCGTCGGGAAACGAAATCATGTCGACCTGCGGTTTGATGTTGGTCCACTTGAAGTTCTTCAGGTGCGCGACCTGGATCTCGTGGTCGAAGTGGCCGATGTTGCCGACGATCGCCATGTCCTTGAATTTGCGCATGTGATCGAGCGTCACGACGTCGCGGTTGCCGGTCGCGGTAATGACGATATCGGCGGCAGGCGCGGCGTCATCGAGGGTCACCACCTCGAAGCCGTCCATTACCGCTTGCAGGGCGCAAATCGGATCGACTTCCGTCACCTGCACCAGCGCACCGGCGCCGCGCAAGGATTGCGCCGATCCCTTGCCGACGTCGCCGTAGCCGCACACCACCGCCTTCTTGCCGGCCAGCATCACGTCGGTGGCGCGGCGGATGCCGTCGACCAGGCTCTCGCGACAGCCGTACTTGTTGTCGAACTTGGACTTGGTCACCGAGTCGTTGACGTTGAAAGCCGGGAACGGCAGCCGTCCCTGTTTCTTCAACTCATACAGGCGATGCACGCCGGTCGTGGTCTCTTCCGAGACGCCGCGGATGCCATCCCTGACCTTGGTGAACCAGCCCGGCGACGCCGCCATGCGCTTGCCGATTTGCGCGAACAGGATCTCCTCCTCCTCGGAGCCGGGATTGCTCAACACGTCCTCGCCGGCCTCGGCGCGGCTGCCGAGCAGGATGTACAGCGTCGCATCGCCGCCATCGTCGAGGATCATGTTGGCGGTCTCGCCGTCGGGCCAGTGGAAGATGCGGTCGGTGTACGTCCAGTACTCCTCCAGCGACTCGCCCTTGACGGCAAACACAGACGTGCCGCGGGCGGCGATCGCGGCCGCCGCATGGTCCTGCGTCGAGAAGATGTTGCACGAGGCCCAGCGGACATCGGCGCCCAGCGCCTGCAGGGTTTCGATCAGCACCGCGGTCTGGATCGTCATATGCAGAGAGCCTGCAATGCGCGCACCGCGCAGCGACCGCTGCGGCCCGAACTCCTCGCGGCAGGCCATCAGGCCCGGCATCTCGGTCTCGGCGATCTCGATCTCCTTGCGGCCCCACTCGGCGAGGGCGAAATCCTTCACCACACAGTCGGTCGCCGGCTCGACAGCAGGCTTGGCGGATACGGTCATGGCCTTGGTGTTCCTTGGAGACAAGTCGTTACAGGCGGGATGAAATGGGTACGACGGGGAGGGCGGTGGTTCAGCGGTTGTCGGCGCAATCGATACGCACGCCGATGTTTGAAGCGCCTTGCGGCCGTTCGCGGGCAAGCGCGCGCCGACGCGAACAGAGACGCGATGACGGAACTTATACCGCGTGCGAAGGGCCGCGTCGAGTCTCGCGAGCCGATTGCCCCGTATGGGGAAGCGGGCAGTTCGCACGTCGGGCCTGTCGCCGCCTGCCCTTGACCATGCGGGCGCCGCGGCCTACATCGGCGGCGGTGCAGGGATCCGCAGCCGCCGTCCATCTTCCCCACACTCGGAGCGTCTTTAACGGACGTCCCCTGGCGCCGTGAAGGGGATTTAGCCACCATGAGAAGCGATCGTGAGGCGCACTGGCACGGCACCACCATCCTCTGTGTCCGCAAGGGGGCGCAGGTGGTCGTGGCCGGCGATGGCCAGGTGAGCCTGGGCAACACCATCATCAAGGCGAACGCGCGGAAGGTGCGCCGCTTGGGCGACGGCTCGATCATCGCCGGCTTTGCCGGAGCGACAGCCGATGCGTTCACCCTGTTCGAGCGCCTCGAGGGCAAACTCGAGCAGTATCCCGCCCAGCTCAAGCGCGCCTGCGTCGAGCTCGCCAAGGACTGGCGGACCGACCGCTACCTGCGCCGGCTGGAGGCGATGATGGCGGTTGCCGATGCGACCGCCTCCCTCGTGCTGACCGGAACCGGCGACGTGCTGGAGCCGGAGGATGGCTTGATCGGCATTGGCTCCGGTGGTGCCTACGCGCTCGCTGCGGCGCGGGCCATGATGGACCGCGATGACCTCGACGCGGCCGCGATCGCTAAGCGCGCGCTCGCAATTGCCGCCGGCATCTGCGTTTTCACCAACACCGAAATCCTCGTGGAGTCGCTATGACGAGCTTCACGCCGCGCGAGATCGTCTCCGAACTCGACCGCCACATCATTGGCCAGAACGACGCCAAGCGCGCGGTCGCGATCGCGCTGCGCAACCGCTGGCGCCGTCAGCAGCTGGACGAGCAGATGCGCGAGGAGGTTCTGCCTAAAAACATCTTGATGATCGGCCCGACCGGTGTCGGCAAGACCGAGGTCGCGCGCCGGCTCGCCAACCTCGCACAGGCGCCGTTTATCAAGGTCGAGGCGACCAAGTTTACCGAAGTGGGCTATGTCGGCCGCGACGTCGAGCAGATCATCCGCGATCTTCTCGAGATCGCCGTGCACATGACGCGCGAGCGGATGCGCAAGATGGTGACCGCCAAGGCCGAGTTGGCGGCGGAGGAGCGCGTGATCTCCGCCCTCGTCGGCGAGGGTTCCAGCGCCGATACGCGCGAGAAGTTCCGCCGCATGCTGCGCACGGGCCAGCTCGACGACAAGGAGATCGAGGTCAAGGTCGCCGATCAGGCCGGCTTCCAGCTGCCGACCTTCGACATCCCCGGCATGCCGGGCGCGCAGATGGGGATGCTCAACCTCAACGACATGTTGTCGAAGGCGCTCGGCGGCGGCGCCAAGAAGACGCGCAAACTGACGGTCGCGGAGTCGCACAGCGTGCTGGTCGCCGAGGAAGCCGATCGGCTGCTGGATGAGGAGCGGGTCGTGCGCGACGCGATCGAGGCGGTCGAGAACAACGGCATCGTCTTCATCGACGAGATCGACAAGATCACCCAGCGCTCCGAACGCTCAGGCGCCGACGTCAGCCGCGAGGGCGTGCAGCGCGACCTGTTGCCGCTGATCGAGGGCACGATCGTGCCGACCAAGCGCGGCAACGTGCGCACCGATCACGTGCTGTTCATCGCGTCGGGTGCGTTCCACATCGCCAAGCCGTCCGACATGCTGCCCGAACTGCAGGGCCGGCTGCCGATCCGGGTCGAGCTGAAGGCGCTCACCCGCGATGACTTCGTGCGCATCCTGACCGAACCGGAGGCGAGCCTGATCAAGCAGTACAAGGCGCTGATGGCAACCGAAGGCGTTGAGATCGATATCACGCATGACGCGATCGAGGAGATCGCGACGCTGTCGGCGGAGATCAACGCCGGTGTCGAGAATATCGGTGCCCGGCGCCTGCAGACGGTGATGGAGAAGCTGGTCGAGGAGATCAGCTTCACCGCGTCCGAGCGCTCCGGCGAGACGATCGTGATCACCGCAGACGACGTCCGCGCGCGCGTCGGCGTGCTGGCCAAAAACGCCGACCTCGCCAAATACATCCTGTAGGCGCAACCGTCAGGTGATGGCTTGGCGGATGCGGGCCGAGACCCATTCGCTGGCAACAACTGTGGCGAGGACGATCAGGAGAATAAGCGTAACCTGCGGCCACGCCAGGGTGTTAAGAGATGATTCAAGCTGCAGCCCGATGCCGCCGGCGCCGACGAGGCCGAGCACGGTCGATTCGCGGATGTTGATGTCCCAGCGGAAGACAGTGATTCCGGCGAACGCCGGCATGACCTGCGGCGCGATGGCATAATCGATGATCTGCACCGGCGAGGCGCCGGTAGCCGCGACCGCCTCAACGGGGCCGGCGTCGATCTCCTCGATCGCTTCGTACAACAGCTTGCCGATGAAGCCGATGGACCGCAGGGCGATGGCGAGCACGCCGGCCGCGATGCCGGGGCCAAGCATGGCCACCAGGAGCAGCGCCCAGATCAACGAGTTGATCGATCGCGAGGCGACGATGGTCAAGAGGGCAATCGGTCGAACGAAAGTCCGGCTCGGCGTCGTGTTGCCGGCGGCAAGAAGGGCAACGGGAACCGCGAACACGACTGCCAGCAGCGTGCCAAGGGTCGCAATGTTCAGGGTGTCCCAGAGCGGCCGCCACAGCACATCGACGTACGACCAACGCGGCGGCACCATGCGCCCGCCGATATCGAGCGCTTGGCGTGGCGCGTCGGCGACGAAGGCCCAGATCGTGTTCCCCGTCATGATCCGCCAGGCGACCACGAACAGCACCACGAGCGCGAGCCAGCCCAGCCACTGCGCCCATTCCTGGGACGATGTCCGTCGTCGCCAAACACGCACGCCACGCTGACACCTCGCCACCGGCATCAGGATACCCATCGCCGCACGGCGCTCGACGCATACTCAGCAATCATGACCAGCGCGATGATAAGAATGAGGATGGCGGCCGCGGAGTCATACTCATAGCGGTCGATCGCTGTGTTCAGCGTCGCGCCGATGCCGCCCGCACCAACAATGCCGATGACAGCGGACTCGCGGAAGTTGATGTCGAGGCGGTACAGGCTCAAGCCGATGATCCGCGGCATCACCTGCGGCACCACGGCGTAATGGATCAGTTGCGGCCAACTGGCGCCAGTGGCACGGATCGCGTCTGCCTGCGCTTCGTCGATGTCCTCGATGTCTTCCGCCAGCAGTTTGGCGAAAAAGCCGATGGTGGCAAACGACAAGGTGACGAAGCCGGCGAACGGCCCGAAACCGAACATGGCCACGAAGGGTGGGAAAGGTCTGCGAGCGATAAATCGTCTTGATTTGGTCCGGCTTGACGACGCCACGCGCCATCATCCGCTTCATTACGGAATTGGCGATCGAGCATGACAACTCAATTATCGGCGTCGCCAACAAGGACTATCCGGCCGCGTCCGATCGTGATCTCGGCTGCGGATGCCCGCGCGCGGGTCGGCGTGCTGTTAAAAAGCGCCGACCTCGCGACAATTATCTTGTAGCGGCGCGGCCCCGCCGCCCGGCGATTACTTAATCGGGCAGGTGTTGAGGCCGAGCAAACGATAGGCCGGGCACCAGCCGATCAGCGCGGTGGCGAGCGGAATGATGCCGATCCAGCCCCACGGCGTCTGCGGGCCGACGAAAACCAGTGCGATCAGGACCAGGCCCGCGATGATCCGCACAGCCCGGTCGATGGTGCCGATATTCTTGCCCAACGCTCCCTCTCCTTAACTATTATATCAGGCAATACGAATATAGCGCACCTGCGGGGCTGCGTCAAACCCCGGCCGTGTTCGGACGCAGCCGGCGCAACAAGATCAGCAGTGCGCCCTCGCCGCCCAAGGCCGCCGGCGCGTGGCAGTAGCCGAGGATGCGCATCGCCAACGGCGGCTCGTTCAGCCAGCGCGGCACGGCCGCCTTGAGCACACCGATTGCGCCGCCGGTGCCATAGCCCTTGCCGGTGATGACGAGCACGCAGCGCTTGCCTCCCGCCTGGGCACCGGCGAGGAAGGGGCTAAGCACCTGATGCGCCGCCGCCTGCGTCATGCCGTGCAAGTCGATCGTGGCCTGCGGCGCGATGCGGCCGCGCTTCAAGCGCGCCAGCGTGCGGTGATCGAGACCCGGCGCGATGCCGGGCGCCCGCTGCTCCGCCACGGCTACAGTCCGCGCCGGCTGCGGCCGCCGGGGCTCCAGCTGGGATTCGGGTGCGCCGGTCGTCAACGGCTGCTGGACCGCTTCTGAGGGCCGCACCTGCGGTAACGGCTGGGCACTGCCGAGCCGGCGCACGTCGCGGGTATAGTGCCGCCAGACCAGCACGTCGGCCGCATCGGCGCCCGGTTGACCGTGCCGGCCGCCGCTCACTTTAGGCCTCCGCGAGCAGGAGAATGTGCAACAGGCGCGGGCCGTGCGCCCCCAGCAACAGGGTCTGCTCGATGTCGGCGGTGCGCGAGGGCCCGGTGATCCAATTGACCACGCGCGGCATCACGCCGGGCCCCAGTGTTGCCCGCAGGTTGGTCCACGCGTCCTCGTAGGCGCCCACGATCGCTGCCTCCGGCAGGATGACGATGTGCATCTCCGGCAGGAAGTTGAGCGTCGCCGGGCTCGATGGGCTGGAGAGGAGCATCACCGTTCCGGTCTCGGCGATGCCGGCAAACGCAATGACGACGCTGGCCCGATCGCCGTCGACGGCGGCGCCGGTCGCCAGCTGCAGATCCGCGGGCCACGCGAG
>JBATPX010000079.1:0-4252 GCA_049291695.1 Defluviicoccus sp. | reverse complement strand
GGCTTGCGCTGGCGTGAGCCGGAGCGGCCGGCGCCGATCTACCGGGCCACGAGCGGGCCGGCTTCCGGCGCCTTCGATCGCGTGCTTGCCGACGCTTGCCGCGCGATCGCCACGGCAGCGCCTGGCGCTCGGCAAGCGACGCTGAGCGCGAAGGCGTGGCAGGCGGGCCTCGCCATCACGAGCCAGCATGCCAAGGCGCTCGGCTACGACGCGGTCGTCCTGTTCCTCGACGAGATGATCTTGTGGCTGGCGACGCACGCGGCCGACGTCAACTTCGTCTCCAACGAAGGCTCGAAGCTATCGAAGCTGGTCGAGGCGCAGAATCCGGACCGGCCGGTGCCGCTGATCAGCTTCGTCGCCCGCCAACGCGATCTGCGCGAACTGGTCGGCGAAAGCCTCGCCGGTTCGCTGCAGCTGCAGTTCGCCGACGTGCTGAAATACTGGGAGGCCCGCTTCCACAAGATCACGCTTGAGGATCGCAACCTGCCGGTGATCGCCGAGCGCCGCATTCTCAAACCGAAGTCGGCTTCGGCAAAGCAGGCTCTCGACGCCGCTTTCGTCGAGATTCAGCAGGTGCGCGGGGAGGTGCTGGACACGCTGCTGACCATCGTCGCCGACAGGGAGATGTTCCGGCGGGTCTATCCGTTCAGCCCGGCGCTGGTGCAGACGCTGATCGCCGTACCCTCGGTGCTGCAGCGCGCGCGCACGGCGCTGAAGCTGATGCTGCAACTTCTGGTCGACTGGCGCGACGAGCTGGCTCTGGGCGAGCTGAAACCGGTCGGCGATCTCTACGACGTCATCGCCGAGGGTGACTAGCCGTTCTCGGACGCGACCCACATCTCCTTCGAGAACGCGAAGAGGCTGTTCAATCTAAAGCTTCTGCCGCTGCTCGAACGCAAGCACGGCGCGACGTGGCAAGATGTGCTTGCCGGCAGCGCCGATGCCGCTTCGGCGCGCAACATGCGCAACGATGCGCGAATCCTGAAGACGCTGTTGCTGGCCGCCCTGGTGCCGGAGGTGGAGGCGCTGAAGGCGCTGACCGGGAAGCGGCTGGCGGCGCTCAACCATGGCACCGTGGCGGCGCCGCTGCCGGGGACCGAGGGCCGGCTGGTTCTGGCGAAGTGCCGCGAATGGGCGGCCGAGGTCGGCGAGATCAAGATCACCGAGGAGCTGAACCCGGTCATCTCGATCCAGATCAGCGGCGTCGATACCGACCCGATCATCGCCGCGGCCAAGGCGCAGGACAACCCCGGCAATCGGCGCCGCAAGATCCGGGAGATGCTGTTCGAGAGCCTGAAAATCGCGGATACGAATGACTTGTTCTCGACCTACGCATTGCCTTGGCGTAGCACCCGCCGCGAGGTCGAGGTCATCTACGACAACGTGCGGGAGATGACGGATGGGCCTTCAGGCCGCGGCCGCCGGTCGGCGCAACGCTTGATCAAGCCTTCGACCAGCTTCTCGATCAGATGTTTGCTTACCAGTTTCCGGCGCATCCGGAATTCGGTTCGATCGACGTCAAGCCGGCGGTTCTGAAGAAGGTGCAGCCGGTCCTTGAGCAGGCTGCCGCGGCCGAAGTTGGGCGCGTCGCGGTGCCGGACAGAGCGATGCGTCAGCTCGTCCGATCGATCGCCGATCCTTTGAGGCTGGGCCAGATGGGCGAGACCCACTTCGTGCTCGGCCATCACTGGAAGCAGCTCTTCAACGCGTCGCGACAATGATGAAGCGCATGGGTATCGCCGCGCTCTATCGCCGGCCGAACACGTCGAAGCCGGCGCCGGGGCACAAGATCTACCCGTACCTCTTGCGCGACCTGGTGATTGACCGGCCGAACCAGGTGTGGGCGATGGACATCACCTACATTCCGATGGCGCGCGGCTTCGTCTATCTCGCCGTCGTGATCGACTGGTTCAGCCGCCGGGTTCTGGCCTGGCGGCTGTCGATCACGAGGGAAGTCGGGTTCTGCCTCGAGGCGGTCGAGGAGGCACTGGCGAAGCATGGCAGGCCGGAGATCTTCAACAGTCGAGCAGCGAAGCTGATCGGCCCAAGGAAGCCAGTTCACCAGCGCCGAGTTCACCGGCAGGCTGCTGGACAACGCCATCGCGATCAGCATGGACGGCAAGGGAACGTGGCGGGACGGAACGTGTCAATGACTTTGAGACAGTTGGGTTCGGAGTTTAGGCTTCAACGAGTCCGTCGCGGGGAGGCGGCAGGACGGGCCCGGCAGGTTCGTTTGGGTGTTGAGGCCCGTGGCCGATGGCGATGGGTCGCCCCCGGGGCACCACAGGCACCTCCCACTCCGGCCCGCCGCCAGCCAGCGTTATGGGGCGCGCTCGCGGCGGGCCGGAGCGGTTCCCTCCTGTGGAGTCCGGGGACGACCTTTGCGGCGTCACGAGGATTGGGGGGGCGATGACGAACTCTTGTCCGTTGCTTGTTTTTTCGCCCTGGGCGGCGGATTGATCCAGACGGCACCCGGCTTTTCCGGCGGTATGGGCGGCTTGGACACGAAGTGCTCGGGATGCACGGCAAAGGCGGCGTCGAGCACGGCCTGGCGGGCGGTGGTGATGGCGTCGGCGTGACCGTAGTGGATCTGGTTGGGCGTCATCAGACCCAGTGCACTGTGATGATGCTCTTCATTGTACCACCTGAAGTAAGCCCGGCAGAACGTTGACGCATCCTCTTTGCAGCCGAAGGTCTTGGGGAATTCCGGCTGATACTTCAGGGTCTTGAAAGCGGATACCGAGAAGGGATTGTCGTTGGAGGTGTGCGGTCGGCTGTGGGTCTTGGTGACGCCGAGATCGGCCATCAACTGGGCGGTGCTCTTGGCCTTCATGGGGCCGCCGCGGTCGGCATGCACGGTGAGTTGACCGGCAGGCACGTCGTGCTTCAGGAGCGTCTCCTCGAACAGCAGGCGGAAAAGTTCGGCGCTTTCACGGTCGGCAACGCACCAGCCGACGACTAAGCCGGCTGAAGATGTCGAGGACGACGTACAGGTAAAAATAGGTCCACTTGGCCGGCCCCATCAGTTTCGTGATGTCCCAGGACCAGACTTGATTGGGACCGGTCGCCAGCAACTCTGGTTTCTTATAATTGCCATGGCGGGTGATGGCGCGGCGCTCGCGCACCTCGGCGTGACCGGCCAGGATCCTATACAGGGTTCGGATTGAGCACAGGTAGACGCCCTCATCCAGGAGGGTGGCATAGATTTCGGCCGGCGCCTGGTCGGCGAAGCGCTCGCTTCCAAGCACGTCGCGCACCGCCAGGCGCTCGGTCTGCGGCAGGGCCCGTGGCGGCGCCGGGCGCGGCACCGGCAGCGGCTGATAGCGCCAGCGGTAGAAGCCAGCCCGCGCAAGACCAAGCGCGGTGCAGACCACCGTCACTTCGGTGGTGGCGGTCAGTGCCAGGGCGGCGCCCATCAGATGTTCTCGTCGTCGATTGCGGTCTTCAGCGGGATCGCCAGCATCTCCGAGACTTTTTTTTGGACCTCCAGGATCTGCTCGGCACGAGCGAGGCGGTCTTTCAGGCGGGCGTTCTCGCGGCGCAGGCGAGCCACCTCGCCGTCCAGGGGATTGACCGGCTCGGGCTGTGGGCCGCGCCTGCAAGGCGTGAGACCCTTGATCGCGCCGTCATCACGTTGGCGCCGCCATTCGCCCAGCATCGACGAATAGATCCCCTCCCGGCGCAAGATGGCGCCGATCGCGCCGGGCTCGCCGCTGGCGGCCGCTTGCGATCGGCCGCGGTCAGGATGCGCAGCTTCTCCTTAGCCGAAAACGTGCGCCGCCTAAGGCGGCGTGCCAGCTTCCGGGTCCGCAGCAGCCACAGCCGGCACCACGGTTGACGGGTTCTGCTTTGCTGCCGCCGGCACCGTAGCCGGGGTTCGTCCAGTCTTCGAAGGCATGACCACGAAACATCTCCATCGGCGCCCTCAACGTTAAACTCTTCAAGGGAACCTGTCTCACGATCATTGGCACAGAGGGGGACAACGTTTTCATCGAGCGGCTATGGCGCTCGGCCAAATACGAAGAGGTGTCACTGCTGTCCGGTTAAAAAGCGAACAATTCCAATTGGTTGGTTATTTGCGAAGTAAAGGATTTGGGTTCGTTCACAGCAAGGGCTTGATTTAACGGTGAACCGCCCCGGGTTTGCCGGAGGCTCCAATTCCTGAGAGGATGGAGCAATGGACAAGCCCAAGCGGACCCGATCGAAGTTTTCGTCTGAGCTGCGCGAGCGCGCGGCGCGGATGGTTTTGGAC
>JBATPX010000078.1:0-7592 GCA_049291695.1 Defluviicoccus sp. | reverse complement strand
CGCTGCCCCTGCTGCCGCTGCTGCGTCCGCGCCGGTCAACATCACCCCTGCGCGCGCTCCCGAAAGCGCCGAAGCCACCACCGAGGCCATCCAGGCCACCGCTGCAGCCGCGCGGCCCGCCCAGCCTGCGGCCGTGGCCACGCATGATCCCGCGACCGACCCGGTGCTGCCGGCGACGGCAGAGCCGCTCGTGCTGCCGGTCACCCTGCGCGGCGGCACTCCAAGGCCGGACGGATCCGCTGCCTCGACCGCCGGCCTCGGCTTCAGCTTCATCGAACCGTCGCAGCCGGGCCGGCCGACGACGCTGGGACACCCGCAGGCGGCAGGCGGCATTCTTGTCCTGGAGATCGAAAAACCGGCGCAACGTGTCGAGCAACGTGTCGAGGCGCCCGTCGATGCTCCGGCTGGCGTGCCGGCCGCCGCTGCCGTTGCCGCAGCGCCCGTCAGCATCCCGGCCACCAACTGAGCAAGAAGACGGAATCCGCGACGAGGGCGGCCTTGCTCTCATCGCAAAGAAAACCCCGCGAGGCGGCTCATCGCCCCGCGGGGTTCGGTCTCACGGCGGTCGCGCCCGGCCGGCCTGATGCCGGCCGCAGCGTTCGCGCGGTCAGTGTGCCAACACCGCCAGCAGCAACAGGGCAACGATGTTGGTAATCTTGATCATCGGGTTGACGGCCGGGCCGGCGGTGTCCTTGTAAGGATCACCGACGGTATCGCCGGTCACGGCAGCCTTGTGGGCGTCCGAGCCCTTGCCGCCGTAATGGCCATCCTCGATGTATTTCTTCGCGTTGTCCCAGGCGCCGCCGCCAGCCGTCATCGAGATGGCGACGAACAGCCCGGTCACGATGACGCCGAGCAACATGGCGCCGACAGCTGCGAACGCCGCCGACTTGCCGGCAATGCCGAGGATGATCACGAAAAGAACCAGTGGCGAAAGCACCGGCAGCAGCGACGGGATCATCATCTCCTTGATCGCCGCTTTGGTCAGCATGTCGACGCAGCGGCCGTATTCCGGCTTCGCCGTGCCTTCCATGATGCCCTTGATCTCCTTGAACTGCCGCCGGACCTCGACGACCACCGCGCCAGCCGCGCGGCCGACCGCCATCATCCCCATTGCGCCGAACAGGTACGGCAACAAGCCGCCGACGAACAAGCCGACAACGACGAACGGGTTCGACAACGAGAAGTCGACGACAACGTCCTGGAAATATGGATAGACGTCGGGCCTGGCGCTGAAGAACAAGATGTCCTGGGTGTAGGCGGCGAACAGCACCAAGGCACCGAGACCGGCGGAGCCGATCGCGTAGCCCTTGGTCACGGCCTTCGTGGTGTTGCCGACCGCATCCAGCGCATCGGTTGTCTTGCGGACGTCGGCAGGAAGATCCGCCATCTCGGCGATGCCGCCGGCGTTATCCGTCACCGGTCCGTAGGCGTCGAGCGCCACCACCATACCTGCCAGCGCCAGCATCGCCGTGACCGCGATCGCGATCCCAAACAAGCCGGCCAGTAGGTGGGTGGCGATGATCGCACCGCAGATGATCAGCGCCGGGATCGCCGTCGCTTCCATCGAAATCGCGAGGCCCTGAATGATGTTGGTCGCATGACCCGTCTGAGAGGCGGACGCGATCGCGCGCACCGGGCGAAACTCGGTGCTGGTGTAGTATTCAGTGATCCAGACCAGAAGACCGGTGGTGATCAGCCCGATCAGGCCGCAGAAAAACAGATCCCAGCCGTTGAAGACACGTGCACCGACCGTAAGCTCGGTCCCCATGCCGACCGTGATCGCCGTGATCGGCAGCAACAGCACGGCTGACATCAAGGCACTGGCGATGAAACCGCGATAGAGCGCGCCCATGATATTCTGGCTCGCCGGCAGCTTGACGAAGAACGTTGCTGCGACGCAGGCGATGATGCAGGCACCGCCGATCGCGAGCGGGTAAATCATCACACTGCTGAGGGTTGGCGAGTCGTAGAAGAAGATCGAGGCCAGAACCATCGTCGCGACGACGGTGACGACATACGTCTCGAAAAGGTCGGCCGCCATGCCGGCGCAGTCACCGACATTGTCACCGACGTTGTCAGCGATCACCGCCGGATTGCGCGGATCATCCTCGGGGATGCCCGCCTCAACCTTACCGACAAGATCGGCGCCGACGTCGGCACCCTTGGTAAAGATGCCACCGCCAAGTCGGGCAAAGATCGAAATCAGCGAGGCGCCGAAGCCGAGGGCGACCAGCGGATCGATGAGGTCGCGACCGGTCGCGCCGAGGCCCAGCAGGATCGCGTAATAGACCGCAACCGCGAGCAGAGCCAAGCCCGCGACCAGCATCCCTGTCACCGCACCAGCCTTGAACGCGAGTTCAAGCCCCTGTGCGAGGCCGCTCTGCGCCGCATGGGCGACACGGACGTTCGAGCGGACAGAGATGTTCATGCCGATGTAACCGGCGGAACCGGAGAGGACCGCGCCGATCACAAAGCCAAGCGCGACTTTCCAGCCGAGAACGATGAACAGAATAATGGCCACGACGATGCCGGCGATGCCGATCGTCGTGTACTGCCGGTTGAGGTAGGCGGCCGCCCCCTCCTGCACGGCACCCGAGATCTCCTGCATCCTGGGAGTGCCGGCTCCGGCGGACAGCACGGACCGGCTTGCGTAGATGCCGTAGGCCAGAGCCAACAGCCCGCATAAGATGACAAAAGCGTGTATCATCCGGATTGCCCCTTAGTTGTTAGACGCAGCGGCGGTGCGATCCGACTCCCTCCCCGCAGAGCGTCATGTCGGCTATCCACCGAGAAAGCCATTCGAAGAAATGACAGATGCGGATCGATAACGCAACCTTCAGCGTTGCGCTGCAGCAATGCGTTTAACGGGTGCGGACAGACGGCGGAAAGCCGCCAGACTTCTACTTGAAGTGGGAGTAACCACCGGAACCGCCAAGCGCAAGGCATCGCCCCGACGGATCCGTGACACTGACCGGATGCGCGTCCTTGGCGAACTCGGCAAGGGCGATCGTCCCGATCGCGGTGAGCGGCACGCCGGTCTCGGCGGCCAGCCGCGCGATATCGTTGGCCCGCTCCGGCGCCGCGGTGAACACCAGCTCGTAGTCGTCACCGCCACTCAGCAGATTCGCAAACAAATCCGGATGGCGCGCGAGTATCGCCTTGGCCGGAGCCGACAGCGGAATGCACTGCGACTCGATTGTGGCACGGACGCCCGAGGCTTGGCAGATATGGCCCAAATCGGCAATCAAGCCGTCGGAAACGTCGGCAGCCGCGTGGGCGAGGCCGGCAAGGCCACTTCCCACGCCGAGGCGAGGCGACGGCCGCTGGTAGCGCTCGATCAGGCGTGCCCGCTCGGCTGCCGAAGCACCCGCGAGCCTTCCCTGCAGCAGCATCAGCCCGAGCGCGGCGTCGCCGATGCTGCCGGACACGTAAACGTGATCGCCTCTTTGCGCCCCCGACCGGCGCACGGCACGGCCGCGGCCGACGGTGCCGAGTGCCGTCACCGTGAGCGTGAGCGGCCCCGGTGTGCCGACAGTGTCGCCGCCGACCAGCGCGACGCCGGCTTGCGTCTGTGCCGCCGCCAGGCCGGCAACGAATTCGCCAAGCCACGCCTCGCGCCGTTCCGGTGTCCAGGCCGCGGGCAAAGCGACCGACAACAGGTAGCCCCGCGGTGCGGCGGCCATGGCGGCAAGGTCGGAAAGATTGACCGCCAGCAGCTTGCCGCCGACGCTCTCGGGCGGATCCTCGGCGCGGAAGTGCACGCCCTCGACCAAGGTGTCGATCGTTGCCACCAACTCCCGATCAACGCCGAGGGCGAGCACGGCGGCATCGTCGGTCAGGCCGAATGCCCCCGCCTCGGCGGTCGCCAGCGGCGCGAAGAAGTGGGCGATGATGGCGAACTCGTCCACTCTCAAGCCCCATTGACGGCCTTCGAACCCCGTACTTCGCCCTCGCGCCGCGCCGCGGCCAGACGATCGAGGACGGCGTTCACCAGCGGCGGCTCGCGCTCGGCAAAGAAGGCATGCGCTAGATCAACGTATTCGTTGATGATCACCTTCAAGGGGATGTCGGGCCGCAGCAGAAGTTCGCAGGCGCCGGCACGCAGGATCGCCCGCAACAGCACTTCGAGCCGATCCAGCGTCAGATCGCCGCTGAGCGCGCCGGCAAGGTGCCGGTCCAGCATCTCAAGATGGTCGGCAACACCGCTGACCAGCCGGCTGACGCTAGCCGGATCCGGCGCCGGCAGCCCGCTTTTTTCGCCGGCAGGCTGCGTCCGCTCCGCCTGCAGCACATCGGCTACCACGGTTTCGGGCGCGCCGCCGGTCAAGTCCATCTGGTAAAGCGCCTGCACCGCCGCGAGCCGGGCCGCAGTTCGCCGGCGGCCGGCAGAAGGTGGCATTCGTTCGTCCTTTAAGCGGATCCGCGCAACTGCCGTTGCAGCGCCATCATGCGCACGCACGCGGTTGCAGCGTCCGCGCCCTTGTTCTGCTGCTCGACTGCCGCGCGCACCCATGCCTGCTCGTATGTGTGGCAGGTGAGCACGCCAAAGCCAAGCGCAATCCCGTGCTGCAAGCTGAGTTCCATCAGACCGCGGCACGCTTCGCGGCAGATGTGCTCGTAATGGTCCGTCTCGCCTTGAATGACGCATCCGAGCGCGATGAAGCCGTCGAACCGAGCTGCCTGCGCCCGGCTCCCGCCCTCGACCGCAAACGTGATCGCCGCCGGCAGCTCGAAACACCCTGGCACGGCTTCGCGCACCCATTTGACGCCGGCCGCATCCAAAATAGCGATCGCGCCGGTGGCCATCTGGTCGGCAATCTCCGGATAAAATCGGGCCTCGACAATCAGGACAGTGGGCGGGCTGCTCATGCGTCAGTCGATCGATCGACGGCCGGTTATCGCCAAGCCGTAGCCTTCAAGACCGACGATGGTCCGCTGGCTGTTGGACAAAAGTGTCATTTCCTTGACACCCAGGTCTAACAGGATCTGTGCACCGACGCCATAGTCGCGCAACTGCGGGGTGCCGTCGTCGCTCCCCTCGACGCGGGCGCGGACCCGCTCCGAGAGGCTGGAGCGGTGCGGTTCGCGAATCAGGACGATGACGCCGCGGCCCTCGGCGGCGATGATCTGCATCGCCTTCTGCAATTCGCTGGCCTTGCCGTCGTGCGTATCACCCAGGACATCGTCGAGGATGTTCAAGGCGTGCATGCGCACAAGCACGGGGCCGTCGCGGCCGATGTCGCCCTTGACCAGCGCAAGATGCTCGGCATAGGCGACCCGGTTGACAAAAATGAACAGCTCGAACGCCCCGCCGTTGGCGCTCACGAACGGCGTGTGCAAGATCCGGTCGATGATGCGGTCGTGGCGCAGACGGTAGGCGATCAGATCGGCAATCGTGGCGATCCTTAAATGGTGCCGTTCAGCAAAGCGCAGCAGGTCTGGTGTGCGCGCCATGGTGCCATCGTCGTTCATGATCTCGCAGATGACGCCGGCCGGATTGAGGCCGGCAAGCCGGGCGATGTCGACCGCGGCTTCCGTGTGCCCGGCGCGCACCAGGACGCCGCCGTCGCGCGCTTCGAGCGGAAAGACATGGCCGGGCGAGACGACGTCGCTCGCGCCCTTGCCCGGATCGATCGCCACCATGATCGTGCGGGCGCGGTCCGAAGCCGAGATCCCGGTGGTGACCCCCTCGCGCGCTTCGATCGAAACAGTAAATGCCGTTTCGTGCCGGGATTCGTGCCGGCGCGGCATCAGCGGCAGTTTGAGCTGATTGACGCGCGCGCGGCCGAGAGCCAAGCAGATCAGGCCGCGGCCATAGCGGGCCATGAAGTTGATCGCTTCCGGCGTGCACATGTGCGCGGGAATGACGAGATCGCCCTCGTTCTCGCGGTTCTCGTCATCGACGAGGATGAACATGCGGCCGTTACGGGCGTCCTCGATGATCGCTTCGATCGCTGAGAACTGCTCCGGCCGCGTCACCGTTGCCCCACTGGCGGATCCTTCAGGTGTCATGCTTTTCGAAAAGGCGCGCAACATACCGTGCGAGCATGTCGATTTCCAGGTTCACGCGATCACCCGGCCGAGCCTGGCCGAACGTGGTAGCCGCCAGCGTATGGGGAACGAGGTTGACGCCGAAGCGACCGTCTTCGACCTCATTAATGGTGAGCGAAACGCCGTCAAGCGCGACCGAGCCTTTCGGTGCGAAATAGCGCGCCAAGTTGGCCGGGGCTTCGAAGACAAACCGGCGTGACTCGCCCTCCGGCGTGACCGCGCGGATGGTGGCAACCGCATCGACATGGCCGAAAACGAAATGGCCACCCAACTCGTCGCCGACGCGTAGCGCGCGCTCAAGGTTGACGCGCTGGTCGACGCGCCAGTCGCCGAGCGTGGTGCACGCCAGTGTTTCCGCCGACGCCGAGACGGTAAAGGCATCCGCAGCCACCGCAATGACCGTCAGGCAGACGCCGGAGCACGCAATCGAGGCGCCGAGCGCGATCGAGGCAGGATCGTACGCGGTGGCGATCGTCAGCCGCAGATCGCCCGGCCGCTCCAGCGCGCGGACCGTGCCGATGTCACTCACAATCCCGGTAAACACGCTTGATCCTCGTCTCCCGTCTTATCGAAACAGCTCAAGCGGTCGGTCCCCACCGCCCGCGTCTCGCGCGGCAGCAACCGCGGCGCGTCGGCGAGCCGGGCAATCCCGAACGGCGCCAGGCCGGCGCGGCCATCACCGCCGATCAAGACCGGCGCGTGGAACCAGGCCACCTGGTCAATCAGGCCGGCGGCGAGGAAGGCAGCTGCAATCGTCCCACCGCCCTCGATCAGCACCCTCGTCAAGCCGAGCCCGGCAAGCGCCGCCGCCATGGCCTGCGGCCCCGGCCTGCCGTCGGCACCGCTCTCGACCTCGATCAACCGCACACCCTTCTCGTCTAGAAGCCCGCGCCTGTCCAGGGGGGTGCCAGGCGTCGTCATCACCCAGCATGGCCGTTCGCGCGCACGCTCAACCACCTGCGCCGCGGCCGGCAGGCGCAGCGTGCTATCGACAACGATACAGACCGGCGAGCGCGCCGCCATCCCGGGCAGACGGCAGTCCAGCATCGGGTCGTCCGCGATCACCGTGTTGATGCCGACCAGAACGCCGTCGTGGCTCGACCGCAAGCCATGGCCGGCGCGGCGTGCCGCTTCGCCCGTGATCCACCGGCTGTCGCCGGTCCGCGTCGCGATCCGGCCATCGAGACTGGTCGCTAATTTGAGCGTGAACAGCGGCCGGCTCGCCTGCATCTTCAAGAAGAATCCCCGGTTCAGACGGACCGCATCCGCCGCCAGCACGCCGGCAGTAACCGCGATTCCGGCCTCGATCAGGCGACGGATCCCCTGCCCGCAGACGCGCCGATCCGGATCCTCGACCGCAACGACGACGCGGACGACGCCGGCCGCGATCAGGGCATCGGCGCACGGCGGCGTCACGCCATAGTGGGCGCAGGGCTCCAGGCTCACGTACGCGGTGGCGCCGGCAGCGGCAGTGCCGGCCCGGCCCAGGGCTTCCGCCTCGGCATGCGGCCGGCCGCCGGCCTGCGTCCATCCGCGGC
>JBATPX010000077.1:0-15687 GCA_049291695.1 Defluviicoccus sp. | reverse complement strand
CCGCCTGCCTCCGCCAGCACCTTCGTAATCGCCGCCGTCAACGTCGTCTTGCCGTGATCGACGTGCCCAATCGTCCCCACATTGCAATGCGGCTTCGTCCGCTCAAACTTCGCCTTCGCCATGGCTTCCTCCGCTAACCTTCCCGACCCACGCTAGCCTGCCAGCCGCTGGCGGACTTCTTCCGAGACGTTCTGCGGCACCTCGGAATAACGCTCAAACTGCATGGTGTACTGCGCGCGGCCCTGACTCATGGACCGTAACGTGTTGACATAGCCGAACATATTTGCCAGCGGCACATACGCGCTGATGACCCGCGCGTTGCCGCGCTGATCCATCCCGGTGATGTGGCCGCGGCGGCTGTTCAGATCGCCGATGATATCGCCCATGTAGTCCTCGGGCGTGACCACCTCGACCTTCATCACCGGCTCCAACAGCTTTGGGCCGGCCTTGCCAATGCCGTCGCGAAACGCCGCCCGGGCCGCGATCTCGAACGCGAGCGAGCTCGAATCGACGTCGTGGAAGGCGCCGTCAACCAGCGTCGCCTTGAGATCGATCACCGGGAAGCCTGCCAGAACGCCGCTCTCGCGCGCGCTTTCCAAGCCCTTTTGAACGCCGGGGATGTACTCGCGCGGCACCGACCCGCCGACGATCGCGCTCTCGAACTGAAAGCCGGCGCCTGGCTCCGATGGCTCGAAACGGATGATCACCCGCGCGAACTGGCCGGCGCCGCCGCTCTGCTTTTTGTGCGTGTAGTCGATCTCGTATGTCTTTGAGATGGTTTCCCGGTAGGCAACCTGGGGCTGGCCCACATTTGCCTCGACCTTGAACTCGCGCCGCATGCGGTCGATGATGATTTCGAGATGCAGCTCTCCCATCCCTTTGATCACCGTCTGCCCGCTTTCATGGTCGACCGAGACGCGGAAGCTCGGGTCCTCGGTCGCAAGCCGCGACAGCGCAACGCCCATTTTCTCCTGGTCGCCCTTGGTCTTCGGTTCGACCGCGACCTCGATCACCGGATCGGGGAATTCCATCCGCTCCAGCACCACCTGAGCCTTCGGATCGCACAGCGTGTCGCCGGTGGTGGTCTGCTTCAGGCCCGGCACGGCAAGGATGTCGCCGGCAAAGGCTTCCTTGATATCCTCACGGCTGTTGGCATGCATCAGCAGCATGCGGCCGATCCGTTCTGATTTGCCCTTGATCGTGTTCTGGATGCTGTCGCCGCTCTTCAGCACGCCGGAGTAGATCCGCATGAAGGTCAGGCTGCCTACGAACGGATCGGTCATGATCTTGAACGCGAGCGCCGAGAACGGTTCGTTGTCGGCGCTGCGCCGCGTCACTTCCTCGTTGCTGTCCGGCTTCACGCCCCTGACCGGCGGTACGTCCTCCGGCGACGGCAGGAAATCAACCACTGCATCGAGGAGCGTCTGCACGCCCTTGTTCTTGAACGCGGAGCCGCACAGCACGGGGACGATCGCGCCGGTCACGGTTCCTTTGCGCACGCATTGGATCAGCGTCGCAGCATCCGGTTCGTGGCCGTCGAGGTAGGCCTCAAGCGCTTGTTCATCGTGTTCGACCGCCAACTCGACAAGTTTGGCGCGGTAGTCGTGCGCCTGGTCAGCGAGGTCCGCCGGGATCGGCCCAGCGATGAACTCGGCCCCCAGCGTCTCGTCCTTCCACGTGATCGCCTGCATGTTGACGAGGTCGATCACGCCCACGAAGCCGGACGAGGAGCCGATCGGCAACTGCAAAACGGCGGCTGTCGCGCCGAGGCGGTCCTTGATCATCGCCAGGCAGCGATAAAAATCGGCGCCGATCCGGTCCATTTTGTTGACGAAACAGATGCGCGGCACGCCGTACTTGTCGGCTTGGCGCCAGACGGTCTCCGATTGCGGCTCGACGCCGGCAACGCTGTCGAACACCGCGACCGCGCCGTCCAGCACCCGCAGGCTGCGCTCGACCTCGATGGTGAAATCGACGTGGCCGGGGGTGTCGATGATGTTGATGCGGTGCTCGCGCCAGTAGCAGGTCGTCGCCGCGGAAGTGATCGTAATCCCCCGCTCCTGCTCCTGTTCCATCCAGTCCATCGTCGCCGTGCCCTCGTGCACCTCGCCGATCTTGTAGGACCGGCCGGTGTAATAGAGGACACGCTCGGTCGTCGTCGTCTTGCCGGCATCAATGTGGGCCATGATGCCGATGTTACGGTAGCGATCGAGGGGCGTGACGCGGGGCATGACGGTTTGAACCTTCGCGTTCTGCTACCAGCGATAATGCGAAAAGGCCTTATTGGCCTCGGCCATGCGGTGCGTATCTTCGCGCTTTTTCACCGCGGCGCCGCGATTGCTTGCGGCATCCATGATCTCCGCCGCCAAGCGCTCCGTCATCGTGTTCTCCGAGCGCTTGTTCGCCATTCCCACCAGCCACCGGATCGCCAGCGACTGCCGCCGCGCGGCGCGCACCTCGACCGGCACCTGGTAGGTCGCGCCGCCGACCCGGCGGGAGCGCACTTCCAGCGTCGGTTTGACGTTCTCGATCGCTTCGTGGAACACCTTCAGCGGGTCCTGGCGCATCTTTTTCTCGACGACCGCAAAGGCGCCATAAAGGATCCGCTCGGCAACCGAGCGCTTGCCCTCGTTCATCAGGCCGTTGGTGAACTTCGTCACCAGCACGTCCCCGTACCGGGGATCGGCGACGACAGTTCGCTTTACGGCGGCTCGACGACGCGACATCTCTCGCGATCTCCCTACTTCGGCCGCTTGGCGCCGTACTTCGAGCGGCGCTGGCGGCGCGCGGAGACACCTTGCGTATCCAGCGTGCCGCGGATGATGTGATAGCGAACGCCCGGCAGGTCCTTGACGCGACCGCCGCGGATGAGCACGACCGAGTGCTCCTGAAGGTTATGCCCTTCGCCGGGGATGTAGCTGGTGACTTCGTAGCCGTTGGTCAGCCGCACGCGCGCCACCTTGCGCAGCGCCGAGTTCGGCTTCTTCGGTGTCGTCGTGTAAACGCGGGTGCAGACGCCGCGCTTCTGCGGACAACTGGTCAGCGCCGGCACCTTGTTCCGCGTCGGCGGCGTCTGCCGCGGCTTGCGGACCAGTTGATTGATCGTTGGCATCGCTCTCACCGCCGCGGACCACGCCCGGGCGTCCCAAGTTGGCAAAAAAAAAGAGTTCGCGGCGGTTGCACCACCGACCGCGATCCGACCTCGCAACAAAAAAACACCGCCTGCCCCTGCCGACTTGGCAGCACGCGGCCCGCAATTTTTTACGCCTCATGCGGGGCCTGCGTCTGAACCGGACGGCTCACCGCCAAGCCCCCTAGGAAGGCCGCGGATAGTATGTGGGCGTTTACCTGCCGTCAAGTCGTTCCGGCAGCCGTCGGCGCGAAAACGACGCGCACGCAGAATGCCGCGGCGGCCGACCGGTCGCGAATGTCACGACCGGTCGGCATCCTCCGCATCAATTCTGCTATCCGGTCCGCCCGCCTTCCTGCGGACCCGCCAGGACCGTCTCGCCGGCCTTCGCCTCGCCGAGCTCACGGTCGCGCTGGGCCGCCAGCTGGCGCAGACGATTCATGGCGCTTCCCGTCCCCGCCGGTATCAGCCGCCCAACGATGACGTTCTCCTTGAGCCCGCTCAGCTCGTCGCGCTTGCCCGAGACTGCCGCTTCAGTCAGCACCCGGGTCGTTTCCTGGAACGAGGCCGCGGAGATGAACGACCGCGTCTGCAGGCTTGCCTTGGTAATGCCCTGCAGAACCGGGGTTGCCAGCGCCGGCCGTTCGTTCTGGCGCAACGCCTTCTCGTTGATCTCGTCGAACTCCAGGCGATCGATCTGCTCGCCGACCAGGAAAGTCGTATCGCCGGGATCGGTAATCTCGACCTTCTGCAGCATCTGCCGCGCGATCACCTCGATGTGCTTGTCGTTGATGCGCACACCCTGCAGGCGATAGACGTCCTGGATCTCGCTGATGAGATACGACGCCAGCGCCTCGACTCCCAGCACGCGGAGGATGTCGTGCGGCACCGGATTGCCGTCCATCAGCGGGTCGCCCGCCTCGACGATGTCGCCTTCCTGCACGCTGATATGCTTGCCGCGCGGAATGAGGTACTCGCGCGGTTCGCCGTCGCCCTCGGTCGGAACCACCAGAACGCGCCGCTTCGCCTTGTAATCCTTGCCGAACTCAACACGACCACGGCTCTCGCTGATGATCGCGTGATCCTTCGGCTTGCGCGCCTCGAACAGCTCGGCGACGCGTGGCAGACCGCCGGTGATGTCGCGGGTCTTGGCCGATTCGCGCGGGATCCGCGCCAGCACGTCGCCAGCGTGCACCAGCTGCCCCGGCTCGACCGACAGAATCGCATCGGCCGACAGGAAATAGCGCGCCTCCGTGCCGTTATCGAGGCGGATGATCTCGCCGGCCTCGTCGCGCAGCGTAACCCTCGGCTTGAGTTCGGCGCCGCGCGGTTGCTGCTTCCAGTCGATCACGACCTTGGCGGCGATACCTGTCGCCTCGTCGATCTGCTCCATCATCGAGATGCCTTCGACCAGATCGACGAAATCGGCGGTTCCTGCTTTCTCGGTGATCATCGGCAGCGTGTAGGGATCCCATTCGGCGAGCCGGTCGCCGCGCTTGATCTCGGTCCGGTCCGCAGCCAGAAGCTTCGCGCCGTACGGCAGCCGGTGGCGCGCACGTTCCCGGCCCTGGCCGTCGACAATCAGGAGTTCCGCGTTCCGGTTCATCACCACCGGCTTGCCGGAACTGTTCAGCACCGTCTGGCAGTTGCGCAACGTGACGGTGCCGTCGCTTACGGCCTCGACCTTGGAAACCTCCGCACCGCGCTGAACCGCGCCGCCAATATGGAAGGTCCGCATCGTCAACTGCGTGCCCGGTTCGCCGATCGACTGCGCCGCGATCACGCCGACCGCCTCGCCCATGTTGACGCGGGTGCCGCGCGCAAGATCGCGCCCGTAGCAGGCAGCACACACGCCGCTGCGGGTCTGACACGTCAGCACCGAGCGAATCTTGATCGACTGCAGGTCGGCCGCTTCGATCCGCGTGACGTGCTCCTCCTCGATCATCGTGTTGGCGGCGGCGATCACCTCGCCGGTCGCTGGATCGACGACATCCTCGGCGGCAAAGCGGCCGAGCACGCGCTCGCCGAGGCCGGAGACGACCTCGCCGCCCTCGATCACCGGCTGCACCGTCAGGCCGCCGGTGGTGCCGCAGTCATCGGTCAGGATGATGCAGTCTTGCGCGACGTCGACCAGGCGGCGGGTCAGATAGCCCGAGTTCGCCGTCTTCAGCGCCGTATCGGCAAGCCCCTTGCGGGCGCCGTGCGTCGAGTTGAAGTACTCGAGCACGGTCAAGCCTTCCTTGAAGTTGGAGATGATCGGCGTTTCGATGATCTCGCCCGACGGCTTTGCCATCAGCCCGCGCATGCCGGCCAGCTGCTTCATTTGTGCCGCCGAGCCGCGCGCGCCGGAATGCGCCATCATATAGACGGAGTTGACCGGTCCGCTGGTGGCGGTCGATGAGATCCGTCGCATCATGGCGTCTGCAACCTGATCGGTGCACTGCGCCCAGGCATCGACGACCTTGTTGTACTTCTCGCCCTGCGTGATCAGGCCGTCGAGGTACTGCTGTTCGTATTCGCGGACCTTATCCTCGGTCGCGTGCACGATCGGCCATTTGTCGTCGGGAACGAGCAGGTCGTCCTTACCGAAGGAGATGCCGGCCCGGGTTGCATGGCCGAAGCCGAGCCGCATGATGCGGTCGGCAAAGATCACCGTCTCCTTCTGGCCGCAGTTCCGGTAAACCGCATCAATGACAGCCGAAATCTCCTTCTTGGTCAGAAGCCGGTTGACCAGGCTGAACGGCAGGTTCGGGTGCTGCGGCAACAGCTCCGAGAGCAGCATGCGGCCGGGTGTGGTCTCGACGCGGATAATCTGCGGCTCGCCCGCAGAATCGACCGTCCGATAGCGGGCCTTGATCTTCGCGTGCAGCGTCAACGCTTTCGCTTCGAGCGCGTGTTGAATCTCGCCGATATCGGCGAACGCATGGCCCTCGCCCGGCTCGCCGTCCTGCTCCATGGTCAGGTAGTAGAGGCCGAGCACGATATCCTGGGACGGCACGATGATCGGCTTGCCGTTCGCCGGACTAAGGATGTTGTTGGTCGACATCATCAGCACGCGCGCCTCAAGCTGCGCTTCGAGCGACAGCGGCACGTGCACCGCCATCTGGTCGCCGTCGAAGTCGGCATTGAAGGCAGCGCAGACAAGCGGATGCAGACGGATCGCCTTGCCTTCGATCAGCACCGGCTCGAACGCCTGGATGCCAAGCCGGTGCAAGGTCGGCGCCCGGTTCAGCATCACCGGATGCTCGCGAATCACCTCCTCCAAAACGTCCCACACCTCCGGACGTTCCTTCTCGAGCATCCGCTTGGCGGCCTTGATGGTCGTCGCCATGCCGTAGAGTTCGAGCTTGGAGTAGATGAACGGCTTGAACAGTTCGAGCGCCATCTTCTTCGGCAAGCCGCACTCGTGCAGTTTGAGCTCCGGGCCGACCACGATCACCGAGCGCCCCGAATAGTCGACGCGCTTGCCGAGCAGGTTCTGGCGGAACCGCCCCTGCTTGCCCTTCAGCATGTCCGACAGCGATTTCAGCGGCCGCTTGTTGGCACCGCTGATCGGCCGGCCGCGGCGACTGTTGTCGAACAGGGCATCGACCGATTCCTGCAGCATCCGCTTCTCGTTGCGGATGATGATGTCGGGTGCGCGCAGCTCTATCAGCCGCTTCAAGCGGTTGTTGCGGTTGATGACACGGCGGTAGAGGTCATTGAGATCGGAAGTCGCGAAGCGGCCGCCGTCGAGCGGCACCAGCGGGCGCAACTCCGGCGGAATGACCGGAATGGCCTCCATGATCATCCATTCCGGCCGGGCGCCCGATTCGAGAAATGCCTCGACCAGCTTCAGCCGCTTGACCAGCTTTTTGCGCTTCGCCTCCGACGTCGTCTCTTTGAGATCGGCGCGCATCTGCGCCCGCTCCGCATCGAGGTCGATCGTCTTCAGCATCTCGCGCACGGCTTCGGCGCCGATGCCCACCGTAAAGCTGTCCTCGCCGTACTCGTCGATCGCCCGCTGGTACTGCTCTTCGCTGACCAGTTCGCGCAGCTTCAACGGCGTCAACCCCGGCTCGACGACGACGTAGTTCTCGAAATAGAGGACCCGTTCAAGGTCGCGCAGCGTCATGTCGACGAGAAGCCCGATACGGCTCGGCAACGACTTTAGAAACCAGATGTGCGCCACCGGCGAGGCCAGCTCGATGTGGCCCATACGCTCGCGCCGCACCTTTTGCAGTGTCACCTCGACACCGCACTTCTCACAGATAATGCCTTTGTATTTCATACGCTTGTACTTGCCGCACAAGCATTCGTAATCCTTGATCGGGCCGAAGATGCGCGCACAGAAGAGGCCGTCGCGCTCGGGCTTGAAGGTCCGGTAGTTGATCGTCTCCGGCTTCTTGATCTCGCCGAACGACCAGGAGCGAATCCGCTCTGAGCTCGCGATCGCAATGCGGATCTCGTCGAACCGCTGCGTACCGCCGACCTGGCCGAAAATCCTCATCAGCTCGTTCATGCAAATCTCTCCTGCGCCGGGCCGCCGCGGCAGCCGCGGCGCCCTTGGGCCGCGCGATGGTTCAATTCAGCTCGACGTTGAGGCCAAGCGACTGCAGTTCCTTCACGAGAACGTTGAAGGATTCCGGCACGCCCGCCTCGAAGGTGTCATCGCCGCGCACGATCGCCTCATAGACCTTGGTCCGGCCGGAAACGTCGTCCGACTTGACGGTCAGCATCTCCTGCAAGGTGTAAGCGGCGCCGTAGGCTTCGAGCGCCCACACCTCCATCTCGCCGAAGCGCTGACCGCCGAACTGCGCCTTGCCGCCCAGCGGCTGCTGGGTGACCAGGCTGTAGGGGCCGATCGAACGCGCGTGGATCTTGTCGTCGACCAGGTGATGCAGCTTCAGGATATAGATGTAGCCCACGGTTACCGGCCGGTCGAAGGCCTCGCCGGTCCGGCCGTCGTAGAGCGTCACCTGGCCGGAGGCATCCAACCCGGCGTCTTCGAGCATCGCGACCACATCGCTCTCGCGGGCACCGTCGAACACGGGCGAAGCAACGGGAATGCCAGGCCGGAGGTTGTTCGCCAACTCCAGGATCTGCGCGTCGACCGCCGCCTCGATCTGTGCGCGCTCGTCCTTAGCCGAATAGATGTCGTTCAACCGACTGCGCAGCGCGTCCATGCTGCCGCCGCGCTGAACGGCATCAAGCAGGTCGGAAATCTGGCGGCCGAGGCCGGCACAGGCCCAGCCGAGGTGTGTCTCCAGGATCTGGCCGACGTTCATCCGCGACGGCACGCCCAGGGGGTTGAGCACGACATCAACCGGCGTGCCGTCCGCGGTGTAGGGAATGTCCTCGACCGGGATGATCTTGGAGATCACCCCCTTGTTGCCGTGCCTGCCAGCCATCTTGTCGCCCGGTTGCAGCTTGCGCTTCACCGCGACGAAGACCTTGACCATCTTCATCACGCCGGGCGGCAGGTCGTCGCCGCGCTGGACCTTTTCGACCTTGTTCTCGAAGCGTTGCTCCAAGCGGGCGATGCTCTCCTCAAAGGACGTCCGCAGCGCCTCGACATCTTCCATCAGCCGATCGTCGGCAACCACGACCTGCGCCCATTGGCCGGGCGTGAACTCGGCCAGCACCTCTTCCGTAATTATGGTCTCCTTGGCCATGCCTTTCGGGCCGGCCACCACCTGCTGGCCGAGCAAGAGCGCCTTCAATCGGCTGTGGAAGCTGCGCTCGAGGATGGCGCGCTCGTCGTCGCGGTCCTTCGCCAGGCGATCGATCTCGGCACGTTCGATGGCTAGCGCGCGGGCATCCTTTTCGACCCCGCGGCGGGAGAACACGCGCACCTCGATCACCGTGCCGGTCACCCCCGGCGGCACCTTCAGCGAGGTATCGCGGACGTCGGCCGCCTTTTCGCCGAAGATCGCACGCAACAGCTTCTCTTCCGGCGTCATCGGCGTCTCGCCCTTAGGAGTCACCTTGCCGACCAGAATATCGCCCGGCTGAACCTCGGCGCCGATGTAGACGATGCCGGCCTCGTCGAGGTTCTTCAACGCCTCTTCGCCGACGTTGGGGATATCGCGGGTGATCTCCTCCTGGCCGAGCTTGGTATCGCGCGCCATTACCTCGAATTCCTCGATGTGGATCGAGGTAAAGACGTCGTCGCGAACGAGGCGCTCGGAAATCAGGATCGAGTCCTCGAAGTTGTAGCCGTGCCAGGGCATGAACGCGACCAGCACGTTGCGCCCCAGCGCAAGCTCGCCCAGTTCCGTCGAAGCGCCGTCGGCGATGATGTCACCGGCGGTGATCAGGTCGCCGACCTTCACCAACGGCCGCTGATGAATCGTCGTATTCTGGTTCGAGCGCTGGAACTTCAACAGATTGTAGATGTCGACACCCGTCGCCGAGTGCGAGGTTTCGGCAGTGGCACGAATGACGATTCGGGTGCCGTCGACCTGATCGACGATGCCTGAGCGCCGAGCGACGATTGTGGCGCCCGAATCGCGCGCAACTGCCGCCTCCATTCCGGTGCCGACCAGCGGTGCTTCCGTGCGGATCAAGGGCACCGCCTGGCGCTGCATGTTCGAGCCCATCAGCGCCCGGTTGGCGTCGTCGTTTTCGAGGAATGGAATGAGCGCGGTCGCCACCGAAACAAGCTGCTTCGGCGAAACGTCGATGTAATCGATGTCCGATGGCCGCGCGAGGATGAAGTCGTTGCCGCGGCGGCAATTGATGAGGTCGGAGACGAACCGGCCATTCTCGTCCAACTCGGCATTGGCCTGCGCGATCGTGTAGCGCCCCTCCTCCATCGCGGACATGTAGATGACTGCGTCAGCGACATGGCCGTCGGTGACACGGCGGTAGGGTGTCTCGATGAAACCGTAGCGGTTGACCTGGGCGAAGGTCGCAAGCGAGTTGATCAGGCCGATGTTCGGCCCCTCCGGTGTTTCGATCGGGCAGATGCGGCCGTAATGGGTCGGATGCACGTCGCGCACCTCGAAACCGGCGCGCTCGCGCGTGAGGCCGCCCGGCCCGAGCGCCGATAACCGCCGCTTGTGGGTGATTTCCGACAGCGGATTGGTCTGGTCCATGAACTGGCTCAGCTGCGAGGAGCCGAAGAACTCGCGCACCGCCGCGGCGGCCGGCTTGGCGTTGATCAGCTCCTGCGGCATCACCGTATCGATGTCGACCGAGCTCATCCGCTCGCGGATGGCCCGCTCCATGCGCAGGAGGCCGACCCGGTATTGGTTCTCCAGCAGCTCACCGACGGAGCGCACGCGGCGATTGCCGAGATGGTCGATGTCGTCGATATCGCCGCGGCCGTCCTTGAGATCGACCAGGAGCTTGACGACGGCGAGAATATCCTCCTTGCGCAGGACACGGATCGAGTCCTCGGTCTGGAAGCCGAGCCGCGCGTTCATCTTCACCCGCCCGACCGCCGACAGGTCGTAGCGGTCGGAATCGAAGAAGAGCCCGTGAAACAGCCCCTCGGCCGTCTCGATCGTCGGCGGCTCGCCCGGCCGCATGACGCGATAAATGTCGAACAGTGCTTCCTCGCGCGAGGAATTGCGGTCGATCGCGAGCGTATTGCGGATATAGGGGCCGATGTTGATGTGATCGACGTGAAGCGTCTTGACGTTATCGATACCGATGTCGATCAGCTCCGCGATCTTCGCTTCCGTCAGCTCCTCCCCGGCTTCGACGTAAATCTTGCCGGTTTCCTCGTTGATCAAGTCCTCGGCAACATAGCGACCGGCCAGGTCCTTATCCGTCACCAGAAGCTCGCGTAAGCCCTTTTCCTTGAGCTGCTTCAGGACCTTCGGCGTCAGCTTGGTGCCGGCCTCGGCAAGCCGCTCGCCGGACGCCGCATCGACCAAATCCTGGGCCAGCTTGACGCCGCGCATCCGTTCAGCACGAAACTCGCTCTTCCAGCCGGCGCCGACGTACTCGAACGTAACCGGCTCGAAGAAGTAGCCCAGGATCTCCTCGGCGGTCATGCCGAAGATCTCCCCGGATTCAAGCGCGCGGCCCTCGGCCAAGGCTTCAGCCCGCCGCGCCTCGGTCGCGACGCTGTCGAGCGCCATCAGCAGCGTCGTCACCGGCAGCTTGCGCCTCCGGTCGATGCGTACGTAGACAAGGTCCTTGGCATCGAACTCGAAGTCGAGCCACGAGCCGCGATAGGGGATGACCCGCGCCGCGAACAGGTATTTGCCCGAGGAGTGTGTCTTGCCCTTGTCGTGGTCAAAGAAAACGCCCGGCGAGCGGTGCATCTGCGAGACGATGACACGCTCCGTGCCGTTGACGATGAACGTGCCGTTATCCGTCATCAACGGCATGTCGCCCATGTAGACATCTTGTTCTTTGATATCGCGGATCGAGCGGGCTCCAGTCTCCTCATCGATATCCCAGACGACGAGGCGCAGCGTCACCTTGAGCGGCGCCGCGTAGGTCATGCCCCGCTGCTGACACTCCTCGACGTCGTACTTCGGCTCCTCGAACTCGTACTTGACGAATTCGAGGGTGCCGCGCATTGAGAAGTCCTTGATCGGAAAAACAGACTTGAAGACCGCCTGCAGGCCGATGTCGGTCCGCTCTTCGAGCGGGATCTGGCGCTGCAGGAACTGGTCATACGAACTTTTCTGCACCTCGATCAGGTTCGGCATCGGCACCGCGGCGGCAATCCGCCCAAAGCTCTTGCGAATACGCTTACGACCCGTGAAAGTGCTCGGCATCAACATTCCTCATGTCGCGAAGGTTGCCGCTCGGCCCGCAATGCTCCGCGCTACCGCAGCGCCGGGGCTCATGGCCGAAAATCTCGTAGGGCGTCGCCGCACGCCGGCGGTGTGCACGGCAACGCGCTGCCGCCAACCCGCTAAGGCCGGCGGCAACTGCACATCCGCGGTTCCGGCCGCGGCTGGGCCAATGCGGGCGGATGTGCGTGGCTGCCATCGCGCCGGGACAAACGAGCTTCGCCCGCTTGCCGCCGGCACGTGAGCAGCGTTCAACCATATATAGGAACGGTTTAAGGAAACGACCAACCGTTGCAACCGGCCTTGCTGTCACTTGATCTCGACGGTGGCACCAGCTTCCTCAAGCTTCTTCTTGATCTGCTCGGCCTCCTCTTTCTTGACCGCTTCCTTGACCGTCTTCGGCGCTGCTTCGACCAGATCCTTGGCCTCCTTCAGGCCAAGCCCGGTGACCGCGCGCACCTCTTTGATGACGTTGATCTTCTTCTCGCCGATGGTGGCGAGGATGACGTCGAACTCAGTCTTCTCCTCGACCGGCTCGGCGGCGGCCGGGGCACCCGCACCCGCGGCAGCCGCGGCAACCGCGACCGGTGCCGCTGCGGAAACGCCCCACGCCTCCTCCAGCATCTTGCTCAGCTGCGCCGCCTCGACGACCGTCAGCTGCGAGAGGCTTTCAACCAGTTGCTCAAGATTGGCCATCTTCTTCTACTCCTTGGCTTAAACCGATAATCCACGTCCGGGCCGCGCCGTCTCAGGCGGCCGCTTCCTTTTCACTCTGCGCCTTCAGAACGCCGACCATGCGCGCCGCCGGCGCCTGCAGAACCTGCGCCAGCCGCGTTGCCGGCGTATTCAACAGGCCGATCAACTTGCCGCGCACCTCATCCAGCGACGGCAGCGTCGCCAGCGTCCGCACCCCGTCCGCATCGAGCACCTGCGACGGCAGGGCGCCGCCCAGAATGATCAGTTTGGCGTTGGTTTTCGCGAACGCAGTCGCCACCTTGGCCGGTGCGACCGGATCGCGCGAAAACGCGATCGCGGTCGGGCCGCGAAACAGACCATCGAGCGCCTGGAACGGCGTTCCGGCCAGAGCGAGCCGTGCAAGGCGATTCTTCGTCACCATCAGACCCGCCCCGGCGGCGCGCATCCGCACCCGCAGATCGCCGAGCTCAGCGACGTTCAAGCCGCTGTAATGCGTAACAACAACGGCCGCCATCTCATTCAAGGTCTGATGCAGCGACGCGATCCATGCTTCCTTTTGTGTGCGATCCATCCATTATCCCCGTTTTCAGGTCCGACTCCGCCTAAGGGCGCGAAACCTGCGCTGCCAACCACTGCAGCCAACCGGGATGACGGATTACGCCGTCCCAGCGGGCCGGTCACCCTGTCCAGGGCACCGGTTCAAGCCAATCCGGGCGCGTGGCCAAGCCTGGCCCGGATGTTCGCTTCGTCAACCGTCTCGGCAGGCGGAGGTGTCTCCATTCTGCCGCCCGCCCGGCTTCTCTCGCCGATGGGCTGCACCTGCTGTCTTGGACAGGCTCTCAACGCCGCAAGGCACACCGAACGGTGCCTGCGGCACTTGCGGCCGGACCGCCCCGCCTGCTGGCGGGGGCATAACCGGCCATCTCTTGCCGCGGCCGCTACGACACGACCGCGCTCACACTTAAGTGCACGCCCGGGCCCATGCTCGAGCTCATGCTGATTTTCTGCAGGTACGTTCCCTTGGCGCCGGCCGGCTTGGCCTTGACGATGGCGTCGATAAAGGCCCGCACATTCTCCGTCAGGGCACCGGCCGAAAAACTCGCCTTGCCGACGCCGGCGTGGACGATGCCCGCCTTCTCGGCGCGGAACTCGACCTGGCCCCCCTTCGCCGCCTTGACCGCGGTCGCGACATCCTGGGTGACGCTGCCGAGCTTCGGGTTCGGCATCAGACCGCGGGGACCGAGGATTTTGCCCAGCCGGCCGACGACGCCCATCATGTCGGGCGTCGCGATGCAGCGATCAAATGCGATGTCGCCACCCTGGATCCTTTGCATCAGATCCTCGGCACCGACGATATCCGCCCCTGCCGCAGTTGCCTCGGCCGCCTTGTCACCCTTGGCAAACACCGCCACCCGGACCGACTTGCCGGTGCCGTTCGGCAGGCTGACCACGCCGCGCACCATCTGGTCGGCGTGGCGGGGATCAACGCCGAGGCGGATCGCCACCTCGATGGTCTCATCGAACTTGGCGGTCGCGTTCTTCTTGACCAGATCGACCGCCTCGTCGAGCGTGTAAAGGCGAACGCGATCGACACTCGCAACCGCCTGCTTGAGCCTCTTGCCGTCAGCCATCGTCGTCAGTCCACCACTTCCAGACCCATCGAGCGCGCCGATCCGACGACCATCCGGACGGCCCCTTCGAGATCCTTGGCGTTGAGATCAGTCATCTTCTGTTCGGCGATCTGCCGCACCTGCGCCTGCGTCACCTGACCCACTTTCTGGCGCACGATGTTGGCCGATCCCTTGCCGACGCCCGCCGCTTTCTTCAACAAATACGACGTCGGCGCCGTCTTCATCACGAACGTGAAGCTGCGATCGGCAAACGCGGTGATCACCACCGGAACCGGCATGCCGACTTCGATGTTCTGCGTCTTGGCGTTGAACTGCTTGCAGAACTCCATGATGTTGAGGCCGGCCTGACCCAGCGCCGGGCCGATCGGGGGCGATGGGTTCGCCTTTCCGGCCGACACCTGCAGCTTGATATATCCCATCACCTTCTTTGCCATAACAACTCCCCGGCACTCGACGCCCGTACGCCCAACGGCCCCGGCCGCGCCGCCTTACGTTTTTTCAACCTGCGAATATTCCAGCTCGACCGGCGTCGCCCGGCCGAAGATCGACACCGCCACCTTCAGGCGCGCGCGCGACTCATCGACCTCTTCGACCATGCCGCTGAATGAGTTGAACGGCCCGTCGCAGACCCTCACTTGCTCGCCGACCTCGAACACCAGCGCCGGCTTCGGCCGCTCGATGCCTTCTTGCACCTGATGCAGGATCCGCTGCGCCTCGCCCTCGGTAATCGGCGACGGCCGGCCGCGCCCGCCGAGAAACCCGGTGACCTTGGGCGTATTCTTGACCAGGTGCCACGTCTCATCGGTCATATCCATCTTTACCAGCACGTAGCCGGGAAAGAACTTGCGCTTGGCCTTTTCCTTCTGCCCGCGCCGAATCTCGACGACCTCCTCGACCGGCACCAGCACCTGCTGGATGCGCTCGCTCATGCCGGCTTGGCGCGCCTGTTCCTCGATCGACTGCGCGACCTTCTGCTCGAAGCCCGAGTAGACATGAATCACGTACCAGCGCGCATCCGTTGTCACCGTCATCCTCAGATTCCCAACAGAATGCGCACGCCGAAAGCGAGCACCTGATCGACGACGAGAAAGAATACGGCCGCCACGACAACCATCAGCATCACCATGGCAGTCGAAAGCGCGGTCTCGCGCCGGGTCGGCCACGTGACCCTCGCGGTTTCCTGCCGAACCTCACGGACGAATTGGGCGACGTTGATCTTAGCCATTTCCTGTTGTCATCATGGCAGGGGCAGCAGGGTTCGAACCCGCGACCTGCGGTTTTGGAGACCGCCGCTCTACCAGCTGAGCTATGCCCCTAACGCCTTTATCCTCCGTCGCGATCGACGACACGCACTCATCAGATCGCCTACTTCAGGATCTTGGTGACGACGCCGGCGCCGACCGTGCGACCGCCCTCGCGGATCGCAAAGCGCAAGCCCTCGTCCATCGCGATCGGCTGAATCAGCTCCACCGTCATCCGGATGTTGTCGCCC
>JBATPX010000076.1:0-4749 GCA_049291695.1 Defluviicoccus sp. | reverse complement strand
GACGACATGCGCGTTGCTGAGCACGTGCCCCTCCGTGCTCACGAAGAAGCCGGAGCCGGAGCCGGTCACGGCCGGCTGGCGCTCCACCGGCGGCGCTGCCCTGGCCGCCACCGTGCGGCGCAGATGCTCGACCAAGTCGGCATCGATCTCGCCGTCCTCCGGCAGGCCGCTCGCCCGCTGGTACGCCGCAACCGCGCCACGCGTCCTGACACCGGCCACACCGTCGGCCGGCCCAGCGTCAAAGCCAAGGCGGCCGAGCATCCGCTGCGCTTCGGCAACCAGCGCTGGATCCGCCCCGTAAACGCTCGGCGGCGGTAGTCCCGGTCCGTCCGCCGCCGCGTCTCCGCTTGCCTTCGGCCGCCAATTGCTGGCAAGCCGCTGCGCCTCGGCGATCTGGGCGCGGGTCATCTCTGTGGCGATCAACTCGCGGAGTTCACCCGCTTTCTCCTCTCCCTGCGCCGCGGCGAGGTTCAACCATAGGTACGCGCGCACGGTATCCTTCGCTACGCCTCCGCCGAAGGCGTACATGACGCCGAGGTTGAACTGCGCTACTGCCAAGCCCTGCTCCGCCGCCAGGCGGTACCAGCGCACCGCCTCCCGCTCATCCTTGGCCACGCCTCGGCCCTTGGCGTACATGACGCCGAGGTTGAACTGCGCCCAGGCCAAGCCCTGCTCCGCCGCCAGGCGGTACCAGCGTACGGCCTCCCGCTCATCCTTCGCGACGCCTTCGCCTTCGGCGTAGCGGCTGCCGAGGTTGGCCTGGGCATCGGCTAAGCCCTGCTCCGCCGCCAGGCGGAACCAACGCACTGCCTCACGGTCATCCTTCGCCACGCCCCGGCCGTAGGCGTACATGTTGCCGAGGTTGTACTGCGCTAATGCCAAGCCCTGCTCCGCCGCAAGGAAGTACCAGCGCATCGCCTCCCGCTCATCCTTCGCCACGCCTTCGCCGTCGGCGTACATGACGCCGACGTTGTACTGCGCCTTGGCATGGCCCTGCTCCGCCGCCAAGCGGCCCCAGCGCACCGCCTCCCGGTCATCCTTCGCCACGCCTTGGCCGTTGGCGTACGCGGCGCCGAGGTTGTACTGCGCACTGGCATCGCCCTGCTCCGCCGCCAGGCGGAACCAACGCACTGCCTCACGGTCATCCTTCGCCACGCCCCGGCCGTTGGCGTACATGATGCCGAGGGCGAACTGCGCTTGGGCCAAGCCCTGCTCCGCCGCCAGCCGATACCAGCGCACCGCCTCCCGGTCATCCTTCGCCACGCCCCTGCCGTCGGCGTACATGACGCCGAGGTTGAACTGCGCCGCGTCATAGCCCTGCTCCGCCGCCAGGCGGTACCAGCGCACCGCCTCCCGCTCATCCTTCGCCACGCCCTGGCCGTCGGCGTACATCGTGCCGAGGTTGAACTGCGCCCAGGCCAAGCCCTGCTCCGCCAGCGGCCGCAGGATCGCCAGCGCCGCCGCGTAGTCGCCGCGTTCGTAGGCTTCCGTCGCATCCTCCAGCGACCCCGCCGCCGCCGGTAGCGGGCCGGCGAAGAGCGCCAGCGCCAGCGCCGCCACGCGCAAGGCCCGCATCCACAGCCCACCGATCATCGATCCATCACCCCCTTCGTCCACCGCAGGCGCCGGCCGCTGCCCACGCAACCGGCCGCCACTCCCGTCATAGCGCTAACGAACGCCTCGCGCGAGGGTGTCCGCGGAACACACAAGAGCTTGCCGATCAGTGGCCGCCTTCGCGCGGAGGCGAAGCTGCAATCAGTTTCCGCTGCTCCTCCCACGCGCTCGGCATCGCCCGCGTCAGTTCCTCGAGCTGCAACGCCTTTGGCTGAAGCCCGTCGAGGATCGCCTCCTGGATGTCCGGCGCTAGCAACGTGAGCCGCAGAAGGCGGTTCACATAGCTGCGATCGATCTTCTCGGCTTCGGCGATCTCGGACACGGAACCGTGCGTACCCTCCTCTAGCATCCGCTTCCACCGATGCGCGCGGGCGAGTGCGCGGATCAGCGTCTCATCGTGGCGCGGTTTGGCCGGCGCCCAGGCGTCGCCGCCGTCCGGCGCGATGATCACCTTCCGCCCACCGCGGCGCTTCCACTGCATCGGGATGTCGACAACGATGGTGGTGCCTTCGAGGCGCCAGCTGGCTTGGGGCGCATCGGGTTTCGCGTT
Source organism: Defluviicoccus sp. (assembly GCA_049291695.1). GTDB lineage: Bacteria > Pseudomonadota > Alphaproteobacteria > Rhodospirillales > Defluviicoccaceae > Defluviicoccus. The sequence goes on along the minus strand of JBATPX010000076.1, from coordinate 2,585 downwards.
CATGCCGCTCTCCTTGTTTGGAGTTCCTGAACCAGCGTCTGCAGCCCCTCGGCGCGCAGTTTCACCCGAAGGCCGGTGGGCGCGAGATCCACCCGCTCCACCAGCAGCCGGACGATGCGCGCCTGCTCGGCCGGGAACAGCTCGTCCCACAGCGGCGCGAAGGCGGTGATGGTTTTCACGACGTCGCGCTCGGGCGTTTCTGTCTCGTCCTTCGCCTCGGCCCATGTCCGCGCGATGATCTCCGGCGTCCCCAGCAGATGCCGAACCTGCGCAACGACGGCGTCCTCGACTTCCGCCGCCGGGACGCTGTGCACCGGGCATTCGCCGTAGCCCTGTCGGATGGCGTCGGTTGCGACGTAGTACCGGTACAAGCGGCCCTGTTTGCGTGTGTGCGACGGTGTCATCGCGTGGCCGCCGGGAGCGAAGATCAGCCCGCGCAGCAGCGCCGCCGTCTGCGCGCGCGTCTGGTTGCTGCGGGCCACCGTGTTTTCGGCGAGGATCGCATGCACCTTGTCCCACAGCGCGCGATCGACGATCGGCGCATGCTCGCCGGGATGGCTCGTGCCCTTGTGCACCGACTCGCCGAGGTAGACGCGGTTGTTCAAGATCTTGTAGATCGCCCCCTTGTCGATCGGCCGCCCGGGGCGGTGGTTGCCGTCCTGCGTCGTCCACGACTTCGTGGTGTGGCCGGCGCGGCGCAGCTCCTGCGCCAACTTTGTGGCGGAACCGACGCGCACAAAGCGGCTGAAGATCAAGCGGACGAGCGCGGCCTCCGCCTCGTTCACCACCAGCTTACGCTCGGCGACGTCGTACCCCAGCGGCGGCATGCCGCCCATCCAGAGGCCCTTTCTGCGCGATGCCGCAATCTTGTCGCGCACCCGCTCGCCGATCACCTCGCGCTCGAACTGGGCGAACGAGAGCAGGATGTTGAGCGTGAGGCGGCCCATCGACGTCGTCGTGTTGAACGACTGGGTGATGCTGACGAAGGTCACCTGGCAGCGATCGAACACCTCGACCAGCTTGGCGAAATCCATCAGGGAGCGCGACAGCCGATCGATTTTGTACACCACGACGACATCGATGCGGCCGGCCTCGATGTCGCGGAGCAGCCGTTGCAGCGCCGGCCGTTCGAGCGTGCCGCCGGAGAAACCGCCATCGTCGTAGCGGTCGCCGACGGGGATCCAGCCCTCGTGCTTCTGGCTCTCGACGTACGCGGATCCCGCCTCGCGCTGTGCATCGAGAGAGTTGAACTCCATGTCGAGCCGCTCGTCGGTGGAGACGCGGGTGTAGACGGCGCAGCGGACTTTCCGAACAGTTGGTTTCATTTCGCGCTCCGATGGTTGCGCAGGCCCCAGAATAAGGGCCCACTCCAGCGCGTGCCGGTGATGGCTCGCGCAATCGCCGACAGCGACTGGTAGCGCCGGCCCTGGTACTCGAAGCCGTCGTCGAGCACGGTGGCGGTGTGCTCCACGCCCTGCCATTCGCGGATCAGCCGGGTGCCGGCGATCGGGCGGTCGCCTTTTCGCACGGGTACCTTGCCCTTGAGCCGTTGGCCCTCTTCCTCGATCAACGCGCCGAGCTTCGCTTCCGCCCGCGCCGACAAGCCGCCGTGCGCCAGTTCCTGAATCCGATACGCCAGCCGCTTCACCAGGAACGGCTTCGAGTACGGCGGCGGTTCGCGGTCGTAGAGCTCGCGCCAGAGCTGCTTGAGCTCAGGCGTGGACTTCTCCGGCAATGCCGCCAACTGCGCTAACACACTGTCAGTCATGACTTTTCTCTCCCCGGTCGTTTCCGGCCATGACGGCTCTGGCGGGCGGGGATAGCAAGGGAAAGGTCTCCGCGGTCGCCGGCCGCGCGGCCCGATTCGCGGGCTTTGAGCCTGAGGATTCCGGCGGCGAGGATCGCGGCGATCTCATCGATTCGCTCGGAGGCGGTCATCAGGTTCGGATCGAGGGCGTTGGCCATACGCGGGTGACTCCCGGAAAAATCAAGCTCCTACTCTTCTCTTACAGCGCAGGAACAAAAAGTGTCCGACAGTCCTTGTGCGGCTGGCCCGCATGGCCTTAAAATAATCCCCGATCCGCTACCCCATATCGGGGCCATAGCGTCGCTCGATGCCCTCACTCGCAACCGTGTTGCGAGGCTGACGGCCAGGAAAGCTGCGACGCGATGGGAGCGGACGAGAGCCTGGGGGGAGCCGCCTTCGATGCCCATTCATCGTTTCGATGTCTCAGCCCCGTCTCGACGTCTGTCAGAGAAACGGCAGGCGGCGAGCCTCGAGCGCGGCCGCGCGTCCAGGTCCACTTTCAATCGTTCCAGAAGATCCGGCCGGTCCATCGGCCGCAACAACACGCTGCCAGGGAGAGAGCGGGACTCTCGACCAACCGATCGAACTGGAGCTTGACCCTGATGAGGGTTATCGAAACCGTATCCACCGGGGGTCCGAGCGACCCCCCAGTCACGTTCTGGGAACACGCCCTCGAGATCCCGGCCAGCCGATTGCTCGCCTTTGCTGACGAGCCAGGGTTCATCGGACCTTGGCTCAAGCGCCGGTCCTTGCGCCAAGTGTCGATGCTGCGCGCCGT
>JBATPX010000075.1:0-8123 GCA_049291695.1 Defluviicoccus sp. | reverse complement strand
CCGGCGCTCGCCCTCGGCCCCATCGCCGAGCACCTGGCGATGCAGGCCGGCCTCCTCTTCTGAAGCGGGATCAAGCGATGCAAACCAAGCACAAAACGCCGCTCGTCGATGCGCTTGACGTCAAGCCGCGCCAGCGCACGCGCAAAGGGGTCGCCTACGGATCGTTTCTCAACAGCGCGATTCTGATCCCGGCGATTGGCGAGGCGTTTCGCAAGCTTGACCCCCGCACCCTCGCCCGCAATCCGGTGATGTTTGTGGTCGCCGTGGTCGCCGCGCTCAGCACGGTACTCGTACTGCGCGATGCGATCGCCGGCGGGGCGCATTTCGGTTTCTCGCTGCAGATTGTTCTGTGGCTTTGGTTCACCGTGCTGTTCGCCAATTTCGCTGAAGCCGTGGCGGAAGGAAGAGGCAAGGCACAAGCCGCAAGCCTTCGCCGTACCAAGACGGAGACCTCCGCCAAGCGCCTCGCTGAAGTTGCCGCCAAGACGTGGCAAACTGTTCCGGCCACCGCCCTCAAGACCGGCGACATCGTGCTCGTCGAGGCGAGTGACATCATCCCAAGCGACGGCGAGGTGATGGAAGGAGTTGCCTCGGTCAACGAGGCCGCGATCACCGGCGAATCCGCCCCGGTCATCCGCGAAAGTGGCGGCGACCGGTCGGCGGTCACGGGGGGCACCCAAGTAATCTCCGACTGGATCAAGGTGCGCATCACCGCGGTTCCGGGCTCGACCTTCCTCGACCGGATGATCGCGCTCGTCGAGGGCGCGCAGCGCCAGAAGACGCCGAACGAGATCGCCCTTAACATCCTGCTGGCTGGTCTCACCATCGTCTTCCTGCTGGCCGTGGCGACGATTCCGAGCTTTGCCGCGTACGCCGGTGGTGCGGTGCCGGTCATCGTGCTCGTCGCCCTGTTCGTCACCCTGATCCCGACCACAATCGGTGCGTTGTTGTCAGCGATCGGCATCGCCGGAATGGATCGGCTTGTGCGCTTCAACGTGCTCGCCATGTCCGGTCGCGCGGTTGAGGCGGCCGGTGACGTCGACACCCTCCTCCTTGACAAGACCGGCACGATCACCCTCGGCAACCGTCAGGCGGCGGAGTTCCTTGCGGTCGCCGGTGTCAGCGAGCGTGAACTGGCCGAGGCGGCGCAGCTTGCGAGCTTGAGTGACGAGACGGCGGAGGGCCGCTCCATCGTCGTGCTGGCGAAGCAGCGGCACGATATCCGCGGCCATACGATGTCACATCTGCGCGCCCGGTTCGTGCCGTTCACGGCGCAGACGCGGATGAGCGGCCTCGACATGGATCTGGTCTCTGAAGCAAAGGGCCCGCACACGGTCGAAATTCGCAAGGGTGCCGCCGACGCAATCCTTCAATACGTCCGCCAGAGGACCAAAAATCGGAACATGCCGATGCCGAAGGATCTCGAACGGCATGTGTCGCACGTCTCGAAGTCCGGCGGCACGCCGCTCGTCGTCGCTCGCGACGGTCGCTTGTTGGGGGTCATCCACCTCAAGGATATCGTCAAGGGTGGTATCCGCGAGCGCTTCGCGGAACTGCGAGAGATGGGGATCCGCACGGTGATGATCACCGGTGACAACCCGATGACGGCCGCCGCCATCGCCGCCGAGGCAGGTGTGGACGACTTCCTTGCGGAGGCGACGCCCGAGGCAAAGCTGCAACTTATCCGGGACGAGCAAAGCAAGGGCAAGCTGGTGGCCATGTGCGGCGATGGGACGAATGACGCACCGGCGCTCGCCCAGGCCGATGTCGGCGTCGCCATGAACACGGGCACCGCCGCGGCGCGCGAGGCGGGCAATATGGTGGATCTCGACAGCGACCCGACGAAGCTGATCGAGGTCGTCGCCATCGGCAAACAGCTGCTGATGACCCGCGGCGCGCTGACGACGTTCTCGATCGCCAACGACGTCGCCAAGTACTTCGCCATCATTCCGGCGCTGTTCGCCGCCTTCTATCCGTCACTGGCGGCGCTCAACGTCATGGATTTGGCGACACCTGAGAGCGCTATCCTGTCCGCGATCATCTTTAATGCGCTGATCATCATTGCGCTGATCCCACTCGCTATCCGCGGCGTCCGCTACCGGCCGACCGGGGCTGCCAGCCTGTTGCGGCGCAACCTGCTGGTCTATGGAGTCGGGGGGCTGATTGTGCCCTTCGCCGGCATCAAGATCATCGATGTCATCGTGTCCGGCCTCGGCCTCGCCTAAGGGGACTTAGAAGATGCTGCAGCACATTCGTCCGGCGCTCGTTCTCGTCCTCCTCCTGACGCTGCTGACCGGGTTCGTGTATCCACTCGTCACCACCGGCATCGCCCGGGTCCTATTCCCAAGTCAGGCGGACGGCAGCTTGATCGTTCGGGGCGGAGCCGTTGCGGGATCAGAGCTCATTGGACAACCGTTCAGCGGTGATCGGTACTTCCACCCGCGGCCGTCGGCCGCCGGCACCGGTTACGACGCGGCGGCATCGTCCGGCTCGAATCTCGGCCCTACGTCGAAGGCGCTGGTTGACCGGATCAGGAGCGACGCACAGCGGCTTAAGTCTGAAAATCCGTCGTCGATCATCCCCGTCGACCTGGTGACGACTTCAGGCAGCGGCCTTGACCCGCACATCTCGCCGGCCGCCGCCCAGTTCCAGGCGCCGCGCGTCGCTCGCGCTCGCGGTCTCGCAGAGGATCGAATGAGCTCGCTCATCGCGGCGCACACCGAACAGCGTACGCTCGGCATCCTGGGCGAGCCGCGGGTCAACGTGTTGAAGCTTAACCTCGCCGTCGACGAACTGGGGCGCGAACCGTAGAACAGCACGCCCGTGACCAACGCCGACGCTACCAACGATCATCGCCCCTCGCCGGAGGCACTCCTCGAGCGCGCAGAGCGTGAGGCCAAGGGCCGCCTGAAAGTTTTTTTCGGCGCGGCTCCCGGCGTCGGCAAGACCTACGAGATGCTCTCGGCGGCGCGGACGCGGCGTGCGGAGGGCGTCGATGTCGTATCCGGCGTCGTCGAGACGCACGGCCGCAAGGAAACCGAAGCGCTGCTCGCTGGCCTGGAGACCATTTCGCGCCGCACGGTCGAGTACAAGGGACGCCTTCTGACGGAGATGGACCTCGATGCCCTGCTCGCCCGGCGGCCGGCGATCGCGCTGGTCGACGAACTTGCCCACACGAATGCTCCCGGCAGCCGCCATCCGAAGCGTTATCTTGATGTTCTCGAACTGCTTGACGCCGGGATCGACGTCTACACGACACTCAATATTCAGCACATCGAAAGCCTGAATGATATTGTCGCGCAGATCACGCGCATCCGCGTGCGCGAAACCGTGCCCGACAGCATCATCGACCGGGCCGACGAGATCGAGCTCGTCGACATCACGTCAGAAGAGCTGATCGAGCGGCTGCATGCCGGCAAGGTCTATGTTCCCGAAACGGCGCAACGTGCCATCCGTCATTATTTCTCGCCGGGCAATCTGACCGCGCTGCGCGAGCTGGCGTTGCGGCGAACGGCGCAGCGGGTCGATGAGCAATTGCTGTCGCATATGCAGGCGCACGCCATTCGGGGGCCTTGGGCCGCCGGCGCCCGCGTTCTCGTCTGTATCAGCGACGATCCCCGCACTCTTGGACTCGTCCGCCACGCCCGGCGGCTCGCCGATCACCTGCACGCCCCGTGGACCGCGCTCTATGTCGAGACGTCCCGCCATCACCGCCTGACCGATGCAGATCGCGACCGCATTTCGGCCTGCTTGCGACTGGCTGATCAACTGGGCGGGGTGGCGCTCACCCATCCCGGTGCGGATGTTGCCGCGGAGGTTCTGGCCTACGCGCGTGCCAACAACATCACCCATATTGTCGTCGGCAAGTCGAACCGCTCCCGCTGGTTCGAACTCATCCACGGCTCGGTTGTGCAGGACCTCGTCCGCGGCGCGGGCGAGATCAGCGTTCTTGTCATGTCGGGTGTCGAGGAGGAACCGGTCCCTGAGAGCGCAACGCCGAAGCGAAAGGCGGCCACGTCGCTTGATCCGATCCCCTACGCGATTGCAACCACCGTCATCTCTGCTGCTGTCGGCATCGGCGTGTTACTGAGGGAGTTTCTCCACGTCACCAGCGTCGCCATGGTGCTGCTCAGCGCCGTGGTTCTCGTGTCAGCGCGCCAAGGCCTGTGGCCGTCGATTCTAGCCTCCGGCTTGGCGTTCCTGGCGTTCAACTACTTTTTTTTCGAGCCTCTTTATACATTCACCATTGCCGACCCCGAGAACTTTGTCGCCCTCTTCTTCTTCCTAGTCTCGGCGATTTTCGTCAGCAATCTCGCCGGGCAGACGCGTTCAGAAGTCTTCATTGCCCGCCGGCGCGCCCGCATCACCGGGGAACTCTACAGCTTCAGCCAGAAGCTCGCCGGTATCGTCGAGCTTGACGATCTCATGTGGGCCATAGCGCATCAGATCGCCTCGATGCTCCGCGTCCACGTCGTCCTGTTAATGCCGGACGGCGATCGTGTCGTCGTGCGCGCCGGCTTTCCGCCGGAGGACCAGCTGGAGGATGCTGATCTCGCCGCCGCCAAATGGAGCTGGGAGCACGATCAGGCGGCGGGACGCGGGGCGGAGACACTCCCCGGTGGCAAGTGGCTGTTTCTGCCGCTGCGCACGGCGCGCGGCGCCATAGGCGTCATCGGCATCGACCGAGAAGAACCAGGCCCCCTGTTCTCGCCGGAGGAACGCCGCCTGCTTGATGCGCTGCTTGACCAGGCGGCGGTGGCTATCGAGCGCATCAATCTCGCCGAGCGGGCCGATCAAGCGCAGGTCGTGGCACACACCGAACGGCTGCGCTCGGCGCTGCTGAGCTCCATTTCCCATGACCTGCGAACACCGCTCGCCTCGATCCTCGGTGCCGCGACCAGCCTCCGAACTTTCGGTGACTCCTACGACCCGGCGAGCCGCGATGATCTGATCCGCACCATCGAGGACGAAGCCGAGCGGCTCAATCGCTTCGTTTCCAATCTGCTCGACGTGACGCGTTTGGAGGGCGGACGCCTCGATATTCGAAAGGAGCTGAATGATGTCGAGGAGATCATCGGCGGCGCGCTGCAGCGGGCTGGCAAGGTCCTTGCCTGCCACCGCATCGAGGTCGACCTTTCACCTGACCTGCCGATGCTGGAGCTCGACGGTGTGCTGCTCGAACAGGCACTCTTCAATCTCCTCGACAATGCTGCGAAGTACGCACCGCCGGGGTCTGCGGTGTGCGTGCGCGCGCGGCGCGCGGATGATCAGATGGTGATCGATGTGGTCGACGAGGGCCCAGGCATCCCGCTCGTCGACCTGGAGCGGGTCTTCGACAAGTTCTATCGCATCCCGACGGCCGATCGTCAGCGGGCCGGGACGGGACTGGGCCTCGCCATCTCCCGCGGCTTCATCGAAGCGATGGGCGGTCAGCTTGTCGCAAGCAACCGGACGGACCTGTCTGGTGCGGTCTTCACCATCACCTTCCCATCTCCGGCCGAGGGGACAAGCGAGGAGACGGATGGCCGATGACGGCGGCGAATGCCTTCGCCATCCTCATCGTTGACGACGAACCGCCGATCCGCCGATTTCTGCGCACCAGCTTCGCCGGGCAGGGGTACCGTGTCCTCGAAGCTGCGACCGGCGAAGATGCCCTGGCCCACATCCGGACCGACCGACCAGATATTGTCATCCTCGACCTCGGCCTCCCTGATGTCGACGGGATCGAGCTGATCCGCACGGTGCGGCGCGCGTCCAGAGTGCCCATCATCGTGCTGTCCAGCCGCGACAACGAAAGGGGCAAGGTCGAAGCGCTCGACCTCGGCGCCGACGATTATGTGACCAAGCCGTTCGGGATGGACGAGCTGATGGCCCGTATCCGCGCGGCGTTGCGCCACCGGTTCCACGAGTCGAGCGAGCCGGCAGCGTTCGTCTCCGGCGATCTCTTCGTCGATCTCGTCCGCCGGATTGTGCGCGTTCGCGGCGAGGAGCTGAAGCTGTCGCCGCGCGAGTTCGAAATCCTGCAGCTCCTTGTCCGACACGCCGGCAAGGTACTGACGCATCAGTTCATCATCCGGGAGGTATGGACAGCGGCGGCCGACGTGCAATACCTGCGCATCTACATCAAGCAGCTCCGCCGGAAGATCGAGGCCGACCCGCAACAGCCCCGCCACATCCTGACAGAGACCGGGGTCGGCTACCGTCTGAGGATTCAGGAATAGGAGAAGCAGATGCCGCCGATCGTGTCTGAGTTCGACTCAGGATTTCGCGCCCTCTTGCTGACTTCGTGCTGACTGGGGCGCAACCGCCGCTCGGCACAATTGTCGGAGCGCCCACTAACCAGCTGACATCTTTTAAGAATTTGGCGCGCCCGAGAGGACTCGAACCCCTAACCTTCTGATCCGTAGTGCGAGAGCCAGGACTTCGCTCCTTTACGCGCGATTACGCAGAAATACGCTAACTCACTGACATTGTTGACTTATGTGAGCCAGCGCGGCATGCTCCGTTGCGATCGGCTACGACGAATTTCCTTCCCTCGTGCTGACATAGTGCTGACTCGGGAGGAAACGCCGCCGCCGCATCAAGATGCCAACTGTCGATCGGAATGCGGGCATGGGCAAGCTCACCAAACGGTTTATCGAGGCGGCGCCGGCGAAGGAGAAGTCGTACATCCTCTGGGACGGCGACATCCCCGGCTTCGGCGTGCGCGTCCACCCGAGTAGCCGCAAGACGTTCATCCTGCAATACCGCATTGGCCGCCGTTCGCGCACCATGAGCCTCGGCTATACCCGAGTGATCACGCCGGACAAGGCGCGCAGCATGGCGATCGCGCACCTCGCCGCGATCGAGGACAACCGCGATCCGCTCGCCGACCGCGACGACCATCGCGACGCGCTCACCTTCCGAGAACTCGCCATGCGGTTCGATGCCGAGCATATCGCCGTGCTCATCAAGCCGTCGACGGCGGCCGAGTACCGGCGGGCCCTAAAGAAAGCCATCCTGCCGTTCCTCGGCCGGCGCCCGGTCGCTGAGGTGAGCCGCGAGGAAATCGCCCGCTTCCGGCACAAGTACCGGGACGTGCCGTACTTCGCCAACCGCTGCCTCGCCATCCTCTCGAAGATGTTCAATCTCGCCGAGCTGTGGGGGCTGCGGCCGGACGGTAGCAATCCGTGCCGACACATCAAGAAGTACCGGGAAGAAAACCGCGAGCGGTTTCTCTCCGCGGCCGAACTGCGCCTTGTCGGCCAAGTGCTGTCCGAGATGGAGGCTGAGCGGGTGGAAATGCCGTCGGCGCTGATCGCCATCCGGCTACTGATCCTCACCGGCTGCCGGCTCGGCGAGATCCTGAAGCTCAAGTGGGAGCACGTCGATTTCGATTCCGGCGTGCTGAATCTCCCGGACTCGAAGACCGGCGCCAAGGTTGTCTACCTCGGCCAGCCGGCGCTCGATGTCCTGCGCACCGCGGCGCGGCTTCCCGGCAACCCATGGGTGGTCTGGGGCAAGAAACCGTGCACCCATCTTTACGGCCTTCAATCCGTCTGGGAGCGGGTGCGCGCTCGCGCCGGGCTCAATGACGTCCGCATCCACGATCTTCGCCACACGTACGCATCGGCCGCCGTCGCCGCAGGCCAGGGCCTGCCGATGATCGGCAAGCTCTTGGGCCACACCCAAGTGCAGACCACCGCCCGCTACGCCCACCTCGCCGCCGATCCGGTGAAGGCGGCGGCGGAGAGCGTGTCGTCAACCATCGCCAACTCCTTGCGGGGAGAGCAAGCCGGGAAGGCCGTCGTAAACGAGTGATCTCTACCTTTCCTCAGCGGGGAAGTCGGCCCCGAGACTGAGGTCTCGGAACCGCTCCATTTCCGCGGTGAAAGTCTTGAGCTTGGCCTGCACCATGTCGAGCGCGATCCGCCCGAGCAGGAGATGCAGCGGCGGCTCGGGCGCCTCGACCGCCTTGATGATCGCGTCCGCAGCACGGACCGGATCACCGGGCTGCTTGCCGGAGTAGCCTTGGATCGCCCTGCGGCGAGCCCCGGCGGTCTCGGCGTAGTCGGCGATCGACGCCTTGGGTGTCCTGAGGGACGCTCCCGCCCAATCGGTGCGGAACGGTCCCGGTTCGACAA
>JBATPX010000074.1:0-2830 GCA_049291695.1 Defluviicoccus sp. | reverse complement strand
CAGGCCCGCAAGGGTTCCCGCCAAGGCTATGCGCGAGTGGAGGAACGAGGCTCCTGGGAGACCAGGATCACCCCCGAGCTCGCAGCCTTCATCGAGGCGCAGACGAGCGTCTTTTTAGCCACCGCGACTATGGAGGGACAACCATACATCCAACATCGCGGCGGCCCGCCCGGCTTTCTGCGCGTGCTCGACGATCAGACGATCGGCTTCGTCGATTTCACCGGCAACCGGCAATTCATTACGCAGGGGAATCTCGCGGATAATCCTAGGGCCCATCTCTTCCTGATCGACTATGCGCGTCGGCAGCGCATGAAGATCTGGGGCGAGGCTCGCGTCATCGAAGGCGACGCCGAGCTAATGGCCAAGCTGATGCCGCAGGGTTACAAGGCGCGCCCCGAGCAGGTGATCCTCTTCACCGTGGTGGCCTGGGATGCGAATTGCCCACAGCATATCCCGCAGCGCTTCGAGGCCGCCGATGTCGCCGCCGAGCTCGCAGCGCGTGACGAACGCATCAAAGCGCTCGAAGCCGAGTTGGATCGGCTGCGTGAAGCTCCGATCGCAGGGTCATCCGGAAAGGCGCGCGCCGCCGCCGAGCGGGCGAGGCCGTCTTCGTAAACTTCAGACGAGGGTCAGGAATGTCCCAAGGGGTTGAGTTGTGTTAGCCGCTCCGCCTTCGGAAGCCGACGCGTGTCATTACAGTCTCCATGATCGCTCATGGCAGATGTTCCGTCCACAGCCTACTGTTTACCATCAGCTTTCCCCATACCCGTACCACCCCGCCAACACCCCCAGCGCCGCCACCAGGATGCCCTGCGCCTGCTCGACGCGCACCGGCCGTCCGCCCCAGCCCTGCCGCATCGCCCACTCGCGGATCGAGCGCTGAAGGCCGACGACGTGCCAAACGCAGCTGCCGGCCGGGCTGCCGAGGCCACCCAGCGCATCGAGGGCCTTGCCGAGACGGCGGCGGGCGTCAACCTGGGCATCGGTGAGATCGCTTGGCCCGCCACCCCCCGGCACCCGTACCAGCGACATGCAGCGCACGACATCGAAGCGCGCGATGGTGAACTGGGCCTGGAAGTCGCGCGCCGCATCGTGCATGCCCTGGGTGATCGTGCCGGCGCGCAACATGATTCCGAGCGTGTCGACGGTGCGATGGTGGACGACCGGCCGCCCCTCGGGATCGGCCTCGTACACCGCCTCGAGGGCGCCGTCGGGGCGGGACACGAGCGGCGGTTTCGTCGTGTCGCCGGTTGGATCGCTTTGCAATCGTTGCAAACGCCGCTTGGCGGTTGACGTGTTTGGTTTCTTTCGCGCCATCACGCGACCTCCCTCTGTCCGTACAACCGCGTTGCCTCGTTGACGACCGCCTGGCGGATGATCTCGTCCCTCACGTCGTCGATGCGCAGCACCACGATCCCTTGTTTGCGCCACGCCGCCCGCCGCATGACGAACAACTCGTCGTCGTTCGTCTCGGTGCGCGGCAGGTGCCGCTTAAGCGAGCTGCGGGGTTCGGCTCGCATCGGCTCACCTCCCTGAGACACGCGGCGTAGCCGGCGACATCGACGATGCTATCGAGATGCGCCGGATCGCGGCTGAGCCTGGCCAGCTTGAGATCGATCAGGCACAGCGCGACCTGCGCCGGGGTGACAGTGATCCCCAGCACCAGCGACCACCGTGCGGCGATGGTGGCGAAGTTCTCCGCCGCCGGCCCGCAGATCCGCTCGCGTTTTTCGATCACGCCGGCGGCGTGTTGCAGCAGCATGGCGGCGTTCATCGCACCCCTCCGATCCCGTGCGCGATCGCCCAGTCGAGAAGCGCCAGTGCGTCGGCCTCGTTGTCGTCGGCGGGTTGGAAGCCCAGCGCCTTCACTGCCGCGATCACCGCCGCCTTATCGGCGTTGCCCTTGCCGGCGATGTGCCGCTTGATCGTGCCCACCGGAACGCCCTGGTACGGGATCCTGTTCGCTTCGGCCCACGCGGTGAGATGCGCGAGGAAACCCGCAAAACAATGCGAGGCGGCGACGCCGCGGTGTGCGACGACCTCCTCGAACACCACCACGCCGACGCCGCCCGCGGTCTCGTCGATCTCCTGCAGCCAGGCGCGGAACCGCAGCCAGATCATTCCGCCGCCCTCGAACCGGCCAGGGCGGAATTCCTGGACGCCGCTCGCAATCGCGCCGTCACGACTGCGCACGGCCCAGCCGGTGCGTTGCCCCAGATCAAGCGCGAGGATCACCGGCGGTGTTGGAATGCCGCCGGCCAGAGCCTCGATCGGCGGGGCTGTCCCGACGCTTGCATCAGGGTCAAGTCTGGTGAGAGTCATCGTCGCCATGGAAACCTCCATCGGGTTGTCGTGGTGCGGGCGGTGGCGTCGCCGGCCAAAGCTGTCGCCACCGTCCGTTTCGTTGTTGCTGTCGTGATCGTCGGCACTCATCGCGCGAGTCCGACCGCGGGATGCCGTGCCGCCCAGCGACACCACGCCGCCAGCCGGCGCTTGATGCAGGCAAGGTCGGCGGGCTCGTACCCGTGCGGCGGGTAGCGGATGCCGCGATCGAAGATGCTGGTGCCATCGACGAGCATCGTTTCGGCATCGCCGACGACGATCATCACCGCGACCGGTCCGCTCCGGCTGAGCCGCTGATAGAGCAGCCGCTGTCCCGCCGGCAGCTCGCGGGCCTCGCTCTTCCATTCCAGAAGCAGCGCGTTGCCGCCGATCTCGACGATGCCGTCGACGTCGCCGAAGCTGATGCGGCCGGGGAAGCAGTCGGCGAACAGCTCGATCTTCGGCCGCCGCTTGAGGTTGAAGCAGCCTTGGGCCGCGCAGTCCCAGC
>JBATPX010000073.1:0-2562 GCA_049291695.1 Defluviicoccus sp. | reverse complement strand
CCGCGGCCGTCGAAACGACGCAAGATCTTGCCGTCGACAGCCTTGAGATCGAGGCGATCCTCGAAGACGACGGCATCACCGAGGACGACCTTCGGCGCGGGCTGTTCGATGGCGCCGGCATCGATGTGTTCCTGGTCAACTGGAAAAATCCGGCCCAGGGCAAGCTGATGCTCCGCCGCGGCACGCTGGGTGAGGTCACGTTGCGCCGCGCCCAGTTCGCCGCCGAGATCCGCGGCCTTGCTCAGGCGTTTGCGACCCAGGTCGGCGAGCTGTATCAGCCGGGCTGCAACGTCCGCAGGCTGGGCGATGAGCGCTGCAAGGTCGAGCTGACACCGTTTACGCACACGTTCACGGTCAGCGCTTTGCCGCAGCCGCGCCGCCAGTTCGCTGCGCCGTCAAAGAATGAAATCGGCCTCCTGCAGCTCAGCAGCAAACTGCACGAAAATCTCAAAGTCGACAACAAGATCATCGTTGACATTGCCCTGGAGTACCCCCGCGGCGAACCGGATCTGGCCGACACCCGTTATGGGACCGGTCCCGACAAAGGTGAACGCCTCGTTGCTGGAGATCGATCGATTGTCGGCATCGATCGGCGACAGATCAATGATGTCGGCGCCCGGTTCAAAGTCCCTGATCGTGTCGCCGGAGTCCGGCCGGCTGGGGAGGGGAAACGACGCGGACTGGTAAACATCCTGGAACACGAAGCGGTCGCGGCCGGGACCGCCAATGAGAAGGTCCACGCCCTCACCCCCCGCCACCGTGTCGTTGCCGCTATCGCCGACCACCGTGTCGTTGCCGAGGAAGCCGTCGAGCGAGTCGTCGCCACCCCTTCCCCAAATCAGGTCGATGCCCTCATTGCCGTGGAGCTTGTTGGCATCATTGTTGCCCTCAAGGGTGTCGTTGCCGTTAGAACCGCCGAGATTTTCGATCTCGATCAGCGTGTCGACGCCATCGGCGTGCACCGCTCGGTTAGAAACAAGACTTGCGTTGACCGGCAGGTTTCCCTCGGGGTCGGCACCAGACCGGGCGAAACTCGCTGTATCGCTGCCTGCGCCGCCATCCAGGGTATTGCTCCCCTTGCCTCCCCGCAGGTCGTCGTTGCCCTCGCCGCCGAACAGCGAGTCGTCCCCCGACCGGCCGAGAATGGTATCGTTGCCGCCCAGACCTTCGATGCGATCGCTACCAGGCGATGCAAAGATAAAGTCGCCTGAATCCGATCCTCGGATCGCCGCGATCCCGTCAAGATGGGTATCCTTTAGATCGATTGATCCCGTCCGAAAGAGGGGGTTCGAACTGTCCCGCGCCTTGATGGCGACGACGACGCCGCCATGTCCCCCGCCTGAAATCGTCTCGACGCCCGAGTCGGGCGAGAAGTTGAAGAGCCCGATTACGCTATCCGGTGAAGCGGCGAGAATTCGATCGCTGCCGCCATCATCTTGGACATAGTCGAAACCGCCACTCGCTCCGAAAAAGTAGCGATAAACATCGTCGCCCGAGCCGCCGCGGAGAACGTCGTCGCTCGGCCCGCCGATCAGCTCGTCGTTATCGGCACCCCCGTGCAGTTCGTCGTTGCCAAAGCCACCGTCGATCGTGTCATCCCCATCATCGCCGTGCGCCGTGTCGTTGCCATCGTCCAGGTTGATCCGATCGGCACCGTCGCCGCCGGTGGCCAGATCATTGCCGGGACCGGCGGAGATCCAGTCGTTGCCGCCGCGGCCGTTGAGGTTGTCGTTTCCAGACAGGCCATCGAGAAAGTTTGCGACCTCGTTGCCGTAAAGCGAATCTGCACCCGTCCCGCCTGTCGACGATGATGTCCCCCTGACGTTTTCGATCCCTGAAAGCGTGTCGCTGAGGATCAACGGCCCAAATGGAGTTTTCTCAGAGCGCGCGGTTGCCCGGCCGGTCGCGAGGTCGACGAAAACGCCGGCGCGTATCTCAGAGGTTTCCAGGTAACTTACCGTGTCGATATCCGCGCCGCCGCTGATGACGTTCTGACCGGTCCCGCCGTTGAGCCTGTCGTCGCCGGGACCGCCGTCAAGATAGTCGTTGCCAGCAGATCCCTTTAGTGTATCGTTGCCGCCAGGCCCGTAGATCTTATCGCCGTAATCGGTTCCCGCCAAATATTCCCCTGCCTCTGATCCGAATATCGCCATAGGGATCTCGTAGCGCATTCGGATCGGAACAATAAACTCATCTGCAGACGTGGTATACGTCTTAGTCGCAATGGGAACGCTGGCGATATTTGACTTACCTTCAAATGCCGCAATACCGCCGCTCCAGTTCGCATTAAATATAAAAAGCTTTGCGTTTACTGATAGATTTGCCTTTAACACTTCGTAGTTGAGATTCCGCGTAGCAAACTGTTTTATTTCAATTGCTTATCCGGTTGAGCCCAGCGTGGTCCCCCGGCCTTATTCCCTTGTGGCGAGCCGTGGGTGTTCATGATAGAACGTATCATGAACATACGCTGTGGAGGGTGCGCTCATGACCGATTATCCACGCTCGCTTCGGGACTTCCAGAAGCGCTTTCCCGACGACGCCGCGTGCGGCGAGCATCTGGCG
>JBATPX010000072.1:0-8705 GCA_049291695.1 Defluviicoccus sp. | reverse complement strand
CCAAGGCGCCGGCTGCGAACGGCAGGGCAGCGGCTGCGAACGGTAAGGCGGCCGGTCTGCTGCGGCGGTTCTTGGGCGGGGCGCGCTGATAAATGTCGTTCGGGCGCAGACAAGGCGGCACCGTGGTGCCGCTGATCCCGCAGCCGCCCGTCTCTTCGGCGCCGTCGCCTGCCGCGGAGCCGTCGCCTGCCGCGGAGCCGTCGCCTGCCGCGGAGCAGTCCCCCGCCCTCGTGCCGACGCTAAAATCACCACTTGCTGCGGAACCGCCGGCGGGCCCGCCGGAGCCCACCCCGCGGCCGGCCGAGGCGCCGGAGGATACGGCCGATCAAGCGCCTCCGGCCAAGCTTGAGAAGCCAGCCAGCCTTGACGAGGTGGTCGAGCGGGTGCTCCCCGCCGTTCACAAGATGATCGAGCTGAGCGAGGTCGCCCGCGTCACCCGCGGCAATCTCGCCATGCAGGTCAGCGACATCGTCGGCCAGGTCTGCCGCGACAACGAGCTTGCGCTGGAAGATCATGAACGCCGCAAGGTGACGACGACCGTCGTCAATCGCGTCCTTGCCGAGGCCAAGCGCCACGTCCACGGCGGTGGCGCTGCGGCGAACGCACCGGCCGAGCGGCCGGGCAATCGCAACGTGGTCGAGGAGACGAAGCAGCGCATCCAGCCGATCCTGCTTGAGCGGATCGACGTTTCCAAGGCGGTGACGCTGCCGCCCGACGACCTGGCGCGGCAGATCGGCGAGATTGCCGGTGAGATTCTCAACGAGGAGAAGCTGCAGCTCAATCTGGCCGAGCAGCGTGACCTCGTCACCGCACTGCTGAACGACATGCTGGGCCTCGGGCCACTCGAGGCCCTGCTCGCCGATGACGCGGTGACCGACATCATGGTCAACGGCCCGAAGCAGGTCTATGTCGAGCGGCGCGGCAAGCTGGAACTCACGGACGTCACGTTCCGCGACGATGCCCATCTGCTCGGCATCTGCACCCGCATCGTCACCCGCGTCGGCCGACGGGTCGACGAAACGACGCCCTTGTGCGATGCGCGCCTCAAAGACGGCTCGCGCGTCAACATCATCATTCCGCCGCTGGCGCTTGACGGGCCTTCGATCTCGATCCGCAAGTTCGCCAAGCAGAAGATCACACTCGACGTCATGGAGCGGAACAACAACCTGTCTGCGGACATGGCGGCGGTGCTCAAGATCGCGTCGCGCGCGCGCCTCAACATCCTGATCTCCGGCGGTACCGGTTCCGGCAAGACGACGCTGCTGAACGCCCTTTCGCGCATGATCGATCCCGGCGAGCGGGTCGTCACCATCGAGGACGCAGCCGAGCTGCAGATGCAGCAGCCGCACGTGCTGCGCCTTGAGACGAGGCCTGCCAACCTTGAGGGCCAGGGCGAGATCACTCAGCGCGATCTGGTCAAGAACGCGCTGCGCATGCGCCCGGACCGCATCATCCTCGGCGAGATCCGCGCCGGCGAGGCGCTCGACATGCTGCAGGCGATGAACACCGGCCACGACGGCTCGATGGCAACCATCCACGCCAACCGGCCGCGCGAGGCCCTGACGCGGCTCGAGAACATGGTGGCGATGACCGGCGTCAAGCTGCCGCACGATGCCGTACGCGCGCAGATCGCGGGCGCCATCAACATGATCGTGCAGATCGCCCGCATGCGCGATGGCGTTCGCCGGATCATCTACATCACCGAGGTGGTCGGGATGGAGGGCGAAATCATCACCACCCAGGACCTGTTCACCTACGAGTATCAGGGCGAGGACGGCAACGGCAAGCTGATCGGCAAGTACCGCGGCTCAGGTCTGCGGCCGCATTTCACCGAGCGCGCCGAGTATTTTGGGCTGGGCCGCACGCTCCTCGATGCAGTCTCCAAGGCGTCGGAGTAACCGCCGATGAACGCCGTCACCATCGCCGTTTTCGTGGGCGCGCTCGTCGTCTTCGCCTGCATCGCGTTGTTTGCAGCCGGCGGCGGCAACACGCAGCTGCGCAAGCGCGCGCGTGCCATCCAGGGCGGCGCGCGGGGAAAAGCCAAGCCTGCCGCCAAGAAGGCCGCGGTCCAGAGCACGAGTCTGCGCCGCACCGAGGCGCGCTCGGTGCCGTTCCTGGAGGACATGGCCAAGCGCTATCTGCCGCGGCAGTCGGAACTGCGCGACCGCCTGGCGCAGACCGGGTTCGACATCGCGCCCGGCGCCTATCTCGCCATGAACGGCGTCATTGCGGCCGCAGCCGGCGGCCTCCTGTGGCTGATGGCGCATCTGCCGGCAATCGCCGCCGTCTTTGCTGGCCTCGCGGTCGGCATCGGGCTGCCGCACATGATGGTGGGGTTCCTCGCCAAACGGCGGCGTACCAAGTTCATGACGCTGTTGCCGGATGCGATGGACCTCCTGGTGCGCGGGCTCAAGTCCGGCCTGCCGGTGACGGAGTCGATCGCCGCTGCCGGGCGGGAGATGCCGGCACCGCTGGGCCCGGAGTTCCGCCGCATTACCGATAGCGTGCGCATCGGCCGCGGCCTCGATGAGGTGATGTGGGAAACGGCGAAGCGGTTGAAGACGCCGGAATTCAACTTCTTCGTCATCAGCCTGTCGATCCAGCGCGAGACTGGCGGCAACCTTGCCGAGACGCTCGCCAACCTGTCCGACATCCTGCGCAAGCGCAAGCAGATCCGCCTCAAGATCAAGGCCTTGTCATCGGAGGCGCGGGCGAGCGCCTACATCCTGGGCGCGCTGCCGTTCTTGATGTTCGGCATGATCCAGATGCTGAATCCGAAGTACGCCGCGGTGCTTTACACCGATCCGCGCGGGCAGGTGATGCTGGCGGGTGCGGCCGTGGTGCTGTGCATCGGCTTTGCCATCATGGCGAAGATGGTGAGGTTCGAGATATGAACGTGAACGAGCTGTTGCCGGCGGGCCTCAATGGCGAGGCAGGGATCAGCGTCATTGCCGCGGTGAGCGCGTTCGCCTGCGTCATCATGATCTGGAATGCGCTGCTGCCCAACATGCCGGTGAACGCGCGTGCGGTCAGGCTCAAGCGCCGGCGCGAAGAACTGCGCTCGGGCCTGCACGTCCAGCGTGGCCATGCGCTCCGCCGCGAGACCGTCATGACGGCGATGAAGGACGTCACCAAGCGCCTGAACCTGTTGCGCTCGGAGGCCGCTGGCCGTTTTATCGACGCCCTTGCCCGCGCCGGTTGGCGCTCGCGCGAGGCGCTGATCACGTTTGCCTTCCTCAAGATCAGCCTGCCGTTCGTGTTCGGCGCCGGCGGCTTCGTTGCCTTCAATCTGATGGGTATCGGCAACCTGGAAGAGCGCTTGCAGACACTGGCGCCGATCGCGGCCGCCGTGCTCGGCGCCTACGCGCCGGATGTGTTCGTGAGCAACGCTGCCAAGAAGCGCCAGCAGCTAATCCAGAAGGGGATGCCGGACGCGCTCGACCTGCTCGTCATCTGCGCCGAGGCCGGGCTGTCGCTGGACGCATCGATGACCCGGGTGGCGAGCGAGATGGAACTCGCCTGCCCGCCGCTCGCGGACGAACTCGGCCTGACCGCGGTCGAGCTCGGCTTCCTGCCGGAACGACGCAAGGCGCTGGAAAACCTCACGCGCCGTTGCCCGCTCGGCTCCATGCGCGGCGTCGTCACGACGCTGATGCAGACGGAGAAATACGGCACGCCGTTGGCGAATTCGCTGCGCGTGCTCTCAGCCGAGTTCCGCAACGAGCGCATGCTGAAGGCGGAGGAGAAGGCGGCCCGGCTGCCGGCGGTGCTGACCGTGCCGATGATGCTGTTCATCCTGCCGACGCTGTTCGTCGTCTTGGGCGGTCCGGCGGTCGTCAAGATCCTCGATACGCTGAAGGGTTTCTGAAGAGCGCGGGCAGGGCGGTTCCGCGACATCCTTTGCAGCCCTTGAGGTCAGTCTGAGCGCCGTCACACGGGGTCCGACGCTCAGACGAGGCAGGGGGCGGCGCATTCGTCGCCCCCTGCTGTTTTGCCTGCGCGTGGACGGGAAACCGTGCCGGGCGGTGGGGGGAGCAGGGAAACCTCCCCACTCCCCCGCCGACCAGGCGTCAGGTAATGAAGATGTTGTAGTCGTACACCTCATCCGGGCCCGGATCACCGGACGCAAACGAGGTCACGATGGCGGTGAAGATGCCAGGTCCCGGCGCGACGAACGCCGCCGTCGGGTCCGCAAACGGCCCGCCTGGGAACGCCGGCGGTGGCGGCGTTTCGTCATCGGCGAAGGTGACGAAGCCCGGATCGCCAGGGTCGATGAAAGCCCCGAAATCCGCCGGCGTCTTTATACCAGAGAAGATCCACAAGGCTGGATCGAGCTCGCTTTCGCCTGCGATCACGGTTTCGGCGCGGGCGACGGAGACCGTCACCGGCCCGGCGGCAGTCACGCCGATGTAATAATAGTCCGACACCGCCGGGTCGGGATCGGAGGGGTCCGTGCCCGCGACCTGGCCTGAGGTTCTCTGCGTCGTGCCGGTGGCATTGAAGGTCTGGGCGAACGCGGGGATGGTCACGCCACCCGCGAATTCGAGCACGTCAACGTTGGTCAGGCTGTCTCTGCCGTCATTGCCGTTGGCGAGGTTGATATCCCGCACCTCCGTGCTGCCATCGGGATTCTGGCGGACCAGATACTCGAACCCCGCGACCCCACTGCCCAGTATACCGGAGTATAAGGCAGTGTCGGTGCCGGTGCCGCCGTCGATGGTGTCGTTGCCGGTACCGCCGAACACGGTGTCGGTGCCCGACCCGGCAAAGATCAAATCGCGACCGGCGCCGCCGTCGACGAAATCGCTGCCGCCGCCGGCATGCACCGTATCGTTACCGCCGAGCATAAGGATAAAATCAGCAGCAGCGCCGTAGACCTCGAAGTCTGCTCCACTGGTAGGCATTGTTTTCTCCCCATCACTTATGAACACACTACTCCCGCGATTGCCGAGCGACCCAGGGGTCAACGCACAAGACGCGCCCCCCTTTCTGCTTAACGCAGAGATCCTCGACTACCTTATTCAGAATAACATGAAGGCCTTGTTGGGTCAACGACGGCAGGAACCGCCCCGTTGAAGGCAGAGTTACCTGACTTTTGCTAATTCTATTTCCTGGTAACTTTGTTTACCGGTTTGGTCCATTTTGCCGCCGTATTTTCGCCATATATGACCCATACGGGTTGCTTTTAGCAAAGCGGTGGCACGTTAATCCCCCAAACGGATAGGTCAAAGTGCGATGCGGGCCGGCCGTGGCGGCGCGCAATGGGCAGCGCGCACCGCCGTGTCGCTGCCACCAAGGCCCCCGCATTCCGCTTGCGCTGCATGCGCGCCTGGGCAGGAAAGCGTGCCTGATGGCGGCGGCGGTGGTAGTGTTCCGGCCCGGGTCTTGCTTCAATCGGCTGGACCCGTTTCCCCAGTTGCCGGACCCGATGCCTGATGACCGTTTACGCCGATCCGTTTGATCAGTTCCGCGACTGGTTCGCCGCCGCCGGGAAGACCGAGCCCAGCGACGCGAACGCGATGGCGCTCGCTACCGTCGACGCCGACGGCCGGCCTTCGGTGCGCATGGTGCTGCTGAAGGGGTTCGATGCGGCGGGCTTCGTGTTCTACACCAACCTCGGCAGCCGCAAGGCGGACCAGGTGCGTGCCTGCCCGCATGCGGCCTTGTGCCTGCACTGGAAGAGCCAGAAGCGCCAGGTTCGCATCGAAGGCGCGGTCGAGCCGGTGAGCGCGACGGAGGCCGATGCCTATTTCGCCACCCGGCCCCGGATCAGCCAGATCGGCGCCTGGGCGTCGAAGCAGTCGCAGCCGCTCACCGGCCGTTTCGAGCTGGAAGCGCGGGTCGCCCGCTTCACCGCCAGGTTCGCCCTGGGTGCAGTGCCGCGGCCGCCGTTCTGGAGTGGTTTCCGTGTCATGCCGGCGCGGATCGAGTTCTGGCAGGAGGAGATGTTTCGCCTCCACATGCGCTTCCAATACCGGCGCGAGCCGGAGGGATGGCGGCGCGAGGAGCTGTACCCGTGAGGCTCGATGCGGCGCCCGTAGCCGGGCCGGATCGCACCCGGCGGCTCAAGCGCTGGGCGGCGATCGCGGCCGTCGCCGTGGCCGCGCTGCTGATCGCCGGCAAGGCCGCCGCCTGGGGCGCCACCGGTGCCGTCAGCCTGTTGTCCTCGCTGGTCGATTCGCTGATCGACCTCGCGGCGTCGACCGTCAACCTGTTGGCCATCCACCACGCCGCCCAGCCGGCGGATAACGAGCACCGCTTCGGCCACGGCAAGGCGGAGGCACTTGCCGGCTTGAGCCAGGGGATCTTCGTCACCGGGTCGGCGGCCTTCCTTCTCGTCGAGGCGGTGCGCCGGCTGATCGAGCCGCAGCCGATCGCGAATACGGACGTCGGCATTGCCGTCATGGCGGTCTCGATCGTGCTGACGCTGGGTCTCGTCGTGTTTCAGCGCTTCGTCATCCGGCGCACCGGCTCGGTCGCGATCAGCGGTGATGCGCTGCACTACCGCGGCGATCTGTTGGTCAATCTCAGCGTCATCGTCGCTCTCGTGCTGTCGGCGCAGTTCGGCTGGGTGATGGCCGACCCCGTGTTCGCGTTCTTCATCGCTGCCTACATCGTCTGGGGCGCCTACGGCATTCTCAAGGGCAGCATGGCGACGCTGATGGACCGCGAACTGGACGAGGCCGACCGGCAGAAAATCTGCGCCATCGCGCTCAGTCGGCCGGGCGTGTTCGATGTGCACGACGTGCGCACGCGGTCGTCCGGCACTCATGCCTTCATCCAGTTGCACCTGGAGATGGACGGGGAGTTGACGCTGAGGGCGGCGCATGCGATTGCCGATGCGGTGATGCACGATATCGAGCGCGCGTTTCCCAATGCGGAGGTTCTGATCCACGAAGACCCGCATGGAATCGACGAGCAACGCGCCGTCTTCTCGTGACTGTGGTGACGAGGATTCAAGGCGCGCGCGGCGGGGGACTGACACGCGTGGAGGCCGGTTCGCCATGATTGTCGAGGATCAGAGCGAGGTGATCGCCTTCTTGTCGCGCGGCGAGGCGTTCGGTGACGCTGACGCCGTCGTCGAGCGCTACGAGACGCACGCGTCCGTCGTCTTCCTCGTCGGCACGCGGGCGTACAAGCTCAAGCGGGCGGTGAAGTATCCCTACCTCGACTATGCGACGTGCGAACGCCGCCGCCATTTCTGCGAGGCCGAAGTGCGCGTCAACCAGGCGATGGCGCCGGCACTGTACCGTGGCGTGGTGCCGGTCTGCCGCGGTGCCGACGGAACACTCAGGCTTGGTACCGGCGGGACCGCCGTCGACTGGCTGGTGGCGATGACGCGCTTCGAGCAGGACTGTCTCCTCGACCGGTTGGCCACCGACGGACGCCTCGACCGCTTCGTCATGGAGAGCGTGGCGGACGAGATCGCTGCCTTCCATCGCAAGGCGGTGGTGAAAGCCGGCGGCAGCGGCGACGGCGCCAGCTTCGCCGCCCTGATCGAGGGCAACGCCCGCAGTTTTGCCGAAGCACCGGCGGGCGCGCTGGACGCGGCCCGGACCGGGCGCCTGAGCGCCGCGTCGCGCCAGACGCTTGCCGAGTGCGCGGCGGTGATCGATCGCCGCAGCGGCGCCGGTTTCGTCCGTCGCTGCCATGGCGATCTGCACTTGCGCAACATCGTCGTCCACGACGGCCGGCCGCTCCTGTTCGACGCCATCGAGTTCAGTGACTCTCTGGCCGAGATCGATGTCCTGTACGACCTCGCCTTCCTGATCATGGATCTGCAGTTTCGCGGGCTCGACCTCCTCGCCTCGATCCTGTTCAACCGCTACCTCGACAACACCGGCGACCGCGGCGGCCTGCAGCCGCTGCCGTTGTTCTTGTCGCTCAGGGCAGCGATCCGCGCTCATGTCGATGCGGCGGCGGTGGCCACCCAGTCGCGCGCGGCAGCGGCGGCCGGGCGGGCTGCGGCGGCTGAGCGTTATCTTGCCCTCGCTCTCGACTATCTGGTGCCACGGCAACCGCGGCTGATCGCCATCGGCGGCCTTTCGGGCAGCGGCAAGTCACGCCTCGCCCGCTACCTGGCGCCGCTCGTCGGTCCACCGCCGGGCGCGCGCGTGGTCCGCACCGACAGCACGCGCAAGCGCCTGGCCGGTGTCCCGCTCGGCTCGCGGCTCGGCGCGTCGTTCTACTCGGAAGAGGCAGGGCAGCGCACGTACGAAGCGGTACTGACGGAAGCGGCGGACGCGCTCGCCGACGGCCGGGCGGTGATCGCAGACGCCGTGTTCGCGCGGCCGGAGGAGCGGGCGGCGATTGCCGAGGTGGCGGCCGAACAGGGCGTCCCGTTCCACGCCATGTGGCTGGAAGCCAGTCCGCACACCCTGCAGGAACGGGTCGTGCGGCGTCGGCACAACGTCTCCGACGCGACACCGGCCGTCGTCCGCATGCAACTCGACTACGATCTGGGGCCGCTCGACTGGCCGCGCCTTGACAGCAGCGCCGATGGCGATGCAACCGTGGCCGCGGCGGTGCGCCTGCTCGGCCTGCCCACGCCGGGCCTTGCGGCATGAAGCCGAGGCGGCGGTTGCGGTTCATGCGAAGCGCGACCGCCTCCGCTCTCGCTGTGCTTGTCAGCGTGGCGGACGGGAACGCGGGTGCTGCGGCCGACGCCGGGGCGAAGGCGTGGTGGCAGGCGAGCGCGCCTGCGC
>JBATPX010000071.1:0-20204 GCA_049291695.1 Defluviicoccus sp. | reverse complement strand
GGCCGCAACCGAGCCCGCGGCGGCGATCGCGGCGCTGCGGCGTGGCTATGGCGAAATCCTCGCCAAGGGTGATCTGGAGGCGGCGCGGTTTGCCGCCCGTGAGGCCGAACAGGCCGCCCTCACCCGCCTTGATCAGGCGCTGAGCAGCCTGCCCGGCTGGCACGGCGATGCCGACGCGCTCGCCAGCCTGCCGGTGCCCGATGCGGCAACGCTGGCCCGCTTCGAGGCCGAATTGACGGCAGTGCAGGACACCCGGCGCCGGCTGCGCGAATGCCAGGGAGAGACCCTTGCTGCTGCGCGCAGCCATGAGCGGCAGCTGGCCGAGGTTCAGGCGCTGGGCGAGGTGCCGACGACGGCGGCCCTCGCACAAGCGCGCCGGCTGCGGGACCAGGGTTGGCGCCTGATCCGCCGCCGCCACCTCGCCGGTGAAGCGGTAACGGATGCGGAGATCGCAGCTTTCGCCCCCGGCGCAGGACTGGCGGACGCCTATGAGCGCGCAGTCCTGACGGCCGATCACCTCGCCGACAGCCGCGCCACTGAGGCCGACAGGGTCGCTCGCCATGCCGCCGCCGCCGCCGCGCTGACCGAAGCCAGCGCCGAGCTTGCCCGGCTCGACAGCGAGCTTACGGCGGCGCAGGCTGAGCTTGCGACCGTGCGGGCGAACTGGACGAGGGTCTGGGCGCCGCTTGGCATCGGCGATCCGGGCAGCCCGCGGGAGATGCAGGCATGGCTCGGCCAGCGCCTCGCCGCGCTGCGCGAATACCAGACCTGGCAGGACGCCGCCCGGCTGCACGCCGCCGCCGATCGCGCCTGCAGCGCCGCGACCCGGCTGCTTGCCCAGTTGGCGGAGCCGCTTTCGCTTGCGATCAGCGCTGACGACGGCCTCACCGGGGTGATGGTGCGGATTGCGGAGTTCCTCGCTGTCGCCGGTATGCGGGCCGAGGAGCGCCAGCGCTTGGAAGAGCGCGCCCTCGACCTCGATGTGGCGGTGGAGCGTGAACGCCAGCGCCTGGCCGCGGCCGAGGCCAGTTCCCACGACTGGGACACGGCCTGGCGCACGGCGACAATCGCAGCCGGCTTGGCGGCCGGCGCCGACGTCGGCGCCGCCGAGAGGGCGCTTGATCTGTGGGAGACGATCGGCACGGTGGGCGTTCGCCTCGCCGACCTCGATGAGCGGATTACCGGCATCGAGGCCGACATCGCCGCCTTCACCGCCGGCGTTCGCGCGCTGGTCGGCGAGGTCGCTGTCGCCATCGATCCGCGCGATCCGCTGCAGGCCGCGCTCGAAGCCTTCACCCGCTTGCAAGCCGCCGAGGCCGCCAGGAACCGCCACGAAACGCTGGTGAAGGCCCGCGACCAAGCCCGCAAGCGCGCCGACGAGGCCCGCGCACGGGAAGCCGAAGCCCGCGACACGGTGCAGCATTTCATCGCCCTCACCGGGTGCGCCAGCGAGGACAAGCTGGCCGACGCCGTGCAGCGCGCCCGCCGCAAGGCCGAACTGCGCCAGCGCATCGAGGCGGCTACCGCCGGCATCACCGCCGCAGCCGACGGCCTGACGCTGGCCCAGGCCGAGGCCGAGGCTGCGGGTCGCGACGCCGATGCGCTCAAGGCCGACATCGACGCCGCAGAGGGCGAGATCGACGGCCTGCTCGAGACCGCGCAGCGTCTGGGCGCCGCCATCCAAGAGAAGCAAAGCCAGCAGGCGGCCCTGAGCACGGGCGAAGGCGCGGCGGCCTCGGCCCAGGCGATGGCCGATGCACAGGCCGATCTGGAGGCCTGCGCGCGGCGCTGGATGCTGTTGCGCACC
The DNA here is from genome assembly GCA_049291695.1 of Defluviicoccus sp. Lineage (GTDB taxonomy): Bacteria > Pseudomonadota > Alphaproteobacteria > Rhodospirillales > Defluviicoccaceae > Defluviicoccus. The sequence continues at coordinate 18,397 of JBATPX010000071.1, read as the reverse complement.
GCCGCTTTCATCCTGCACGGCGGCATCGAGCGCTTTCGCACCGAACACCAGGGGCCGCTGCTGCAGGCGGGTGGCGCCATCTTCCGCACGCTGACGCTTGGCAGCTTTGCCGGCTTCCGCATCGACTACGACGAGCGCGACATGCCCAAACTCGTGGGCGAGCGCCCCGGCGGCAGTGTTTGCGCCATCGAGGCGATGAGCGACGGTACCCGCGACCAGCTGTTCCTGGCGCTGCGCATCGCTGCCGTCGCGAGCTACGCGGAAGCCGCCGAGCCGCTACCGTTCATCGCCGATGACCTGTTCGTCAACTTCGATGACGACCGCGCCGCGGCTGGCATCGATGCCCTGATCGGCCTCGGCGCACGAACGCAGGTGCTCCTGTTTACCCACCACCGGCACTTGGCCGAGCTCGCCCGCGGCCGCCCGGGCGTGCGCATCGTCGATCTGGAGCGGCCCTAAGGGGCGAACGCCTGCAGGTCCGTCTGCGCGCGGCCGAGGATGAGGGCGTGGATGTCGTGTGTCCCCTCATACGTGTTGACCGTCTCCAGGTTCATCAGGTGGCGGATGACGTGGTATTCGTCGACGATGCCGTTCGCGCCCAGCATGTCGCGGGCTTCGCGGGCAATCGCGAGCGCCTTGCCGGCGGAGTTGCGCTTGATCAGCGAGATCGCCTCCGGTGCCGCACGCCCCTCGTCCAGGAGCCGGCCGACCCGCAAACACGCCTGCAGGCCGAGCGCGATCTCGGTCTGCATGTCGGCGAGCTTCTTCTGGATCAGCTGATTGGCGGCGAGCGGGCGGCCGAACTGGCGGCGCTCCAGCGTATAGCTCCGCGCCTGATGCCAACACGCCTCGGCGGCCCCCAACGCCCCCCAGGCGATGCCGTAGCGGGCCTTGTTCAGGCACGCGAACGGTCCTTTGAGGCCCTTGACGCCGGCAAACATGTTGGCCTCAGGCACGAGCACGTCCGTCATCACCACCTGGCCGGTAGACGATGCCCGGAGCGAGAATTTGCCTTCGATCGCGGGCGTCGAGAGGCCCGACATGCCGCGCTCGATCACGAAGCCGCGGATGACACCGTCCAGCTTCGCCCAGATCACGAACACGTCGGCGATCGGTGCGTTGGTGATCCAGGTCTTGATGCCATCCAGGATGTAACCGCCCGCCGTCGGCACCGCGCGGCAACGCATCCCGCCGGGATCGGAGCCGTGGTCGGGCTCGGTCAGGCCGAAGGCGCCGATCAGCCTGCCGCGGGCGAGGCCGGGCAGGAGCCTTTCCTTGAGCGCATCGCTGCCGAACGTGTAAATCGGCTCCATCACCAGCGAGGATTGCACGCTCATCGCCGAGCGGTAGCCGGAATCGACGCGCTCGATCTCGCGCGTGATCAGGCCGTAACTCACCGCATTGACGCCGGCGCCACCGCAGGCGGGCGGCAGCATCGGGCCTAAGAGGCCGGCCGCGCCCATCTCGGTCATGATGGCCGCCTCGAAGTGCTCGCGCCGGGTCGCCTCGATCACGCGCGGCCTCAGGTGCTGGGCAGCAAACGCGCGCGCCGTATCGCGCACATGCCGCTCCTCGCCCGAGAGCTGGTCCTCCAGCAGCAGCGGGTCGTCCCACCGGAACGGTGCTGTGTCCGCGCCCGTCATCGGCCCATGCCTCACGTCATCCCTTGCAGTTCGTGCTCCAGGCAGCAGACGTCATAGTCGCAGGTGATCTCCTCGCCCGCGGCGATGTCGCGTGCGGCGAGCGTGACCGGCCCGGAGTTGTCGGTGTTCGGTGTCTTCGAGTGGTTGATGTAGATCGCCTGGTCGCCGTTCAGGACATAGCCGCCGGGGAAGTCGGGCGACAGGTAGGCGTAGATCATGATGAAGTCGCGCGCCACAGGGGGGAGCTGCTCGACCAGTTGCGGCGCCAGGATCTGATCGAAGCCGGCCTGGAAGCGCCACATCGGCGTGCCGGCGGCAATCGGCTCGGCCGCGAACAAGCCGAGGCCGTGGATCGGGCTGGGGGCGACATACGTGCGCACCAGGAGCATCGGCCAAGCCCTTCCCGTAACACCAAGGACGACCGAGATGTGCCCGAGCCAAAGCTTGAACGCAAGGGCGCGCTCATCTCCTGTCGTCAGGCAAAACGCTCAGAGGTCCGTCAGGTCAGATTGGCGTCCCCGTTCTCACTCTCCAAGGCCGCAATGATGCCGAGGATCTGGTCGATCACCAGTGGGACGTCGACTTCGACGGTGTCGAAAACAATTCGCGCGTCGATGCCCCAATAGTTGTGGACCAACTGATTACGCAGGCTGTTCATTTGCATCCAGGCGACACCAGGAAAGCGCTCGCGGATCTCGACGGGCACTGCACGTGCGGCCTCACCGATCACTTCGAGCGCGCGGATGACCGCAAACTGCGTCTTGAAATCGGTTTCAAACTCTTCTGCCGACACACATCTCACGAATTGTTGCGCCAAACGTGCATAGTGAATGATGTCATTCAAATAATCGCGCGCGTCCCGCTTCATACGGGAACCATTTCCGCAAGGACGCGCTGACCGATGCGTGGCTTCAGTCCGCGCCTCGGTACAAGATCGACAGGAACGCCGATCTCCCGGCTGATCTCCCGCTCAATATCCCAGAGGCCGAAGAGCGTGACGCGGCCGTCGAAATCGACCAGGATGTCGAGGTCGGAATCGGGGCGCTGCTCGCCGCGCGCATAGGAACCGAAGACGCCCAGCTCCTTGATCGGATAGCGCTTCGCCAGCTCCGGCCGCAGCCGGCGCAATTCTTCGATGACCGTGGCGAGGTCCTTCACGGCGACGCCCTCACAGCCGAACCGCCGGTTTCCGCCCGGCGCTTCGAGCGCTTTACGACTTAAGCCCGAATTGCTCGAAGCGGCGCTTGAACTTGGCGAGCTGGCCGCCGGTGTCCATCAGCCGGTGCACACCGGTCCAGGCCGGGTGCGTTTTCGGATCAATGCCGAGCTTCAGCACGTCGCCGGCCTTGCCGTATGTCGAACGGGTCTTGAACGTGGTGCCGTCGGTCATCTCGACGGTGATCTCGTGGTAATCGGGGTGAATGTCCTTCTTCATCGCCTCTGTTCCTCGCTGGCTGTCCGCTGCAATGCCTATGTAGCGACAACCCCCGCCCTTCTTCAATCGGCAACCTGCTCGCCGGTGGCTGAGGCATCCGCCGGTTGCCAGCCCGCGGCGGCGAAACGCGTCGTCATGACGACCGTGAGCGCCATGATCGCGGCGCCGGCATAGAAGGGCCAGTCCTTGCCGAGCAGATCGAACACGGCGCCCAGGCAGACCGGCCCCACCACGCGCGCCAGCGTCGTCACCGAGCGGCTGACGCCCATGCTGCCGCCGAGGTTGGCGCGGCCGACGTGCAGCGACAACAAGCTGTTGAGGCCGGGCGAGAGCAGGCTGAAGCCGGCCGCGGTCAGCGCCATCACGACGCTCAAATCCCACGCCGTGGTGGTGAGCGGGATGAGCAGCATGCCGAGCCCAAGCCCGGCCGCGCCAACCGCGATCAGCCGCGGTTCGCCGAAGCGCCGCGCCAGCGGGCCGACCAGGCCGCCTTGCACCAATGCGCTGATGGTGCCGACGAGCGCGAACAGATAGCCGTTCTGCGCCGGCCCCCAGCCGAGGTGCTGGTGCGACCACAGGGCAAACATCGCTTCGAGGCCGGCAAAGACGAAGGTGGCGAGAAACGAGACGAGCAGGATCTGCGCCACCACGCTGCGGCCGATGACGCGGCGGAACTCCGCAAGCCGCGATGAGCCGGCGGCGCCTTTCCGGGCGCGGATCTCCACCGGCAGCGATTCCGGCAGCACGAACAGCGTCAACAGGAACGCGGTTGCCGACAGCGCCGCCGCGGCGAGCGCCGGCAGCGCAAAGTTGGCATGGAGCGGATCAGAGCCGGCGAGCGCGCCGCCGATCGCGGGACCGATCATGAAGCCCAAGCCGAACGCGGCGCCGATGGTTCCCATCGCCCGGGCACGGGTCGCGGGCGTCGAGACATCGGCGGCATAGGCAAACGCGGCGGCGATGTTGCCGGCCATGGCACCGGCAAGTGTGCGCGCCGCGAACAGCATCCACAGGCTGTCCGCGGCAGCGAGACCCAGGTATGCCAGCGCAATGCCGCCGAGGCTCCACAAAAGCACCGGGCGGCGGCCGGTGCGATCGCTGAGCCGGCCCCATAGCGGCGCGGAAACAAGCTGCGCCAGCGAGTAAGACGCCATCAACAGGCCCACCATTGTCGGCGACGCCGCGAAGTGCTCGGCAAAGAACGGCAGCAGCGGGACGATCAGTCCGAATCCCATCAGATCGACGAAGACGATCAGAAAGATGATTTTCATTCGGTCTATTTTCCCACGAGCACCGGCTATTGTCCCACGAACCCCGGCCGCGTTCAGCGCTGAGTCAGCTTCAGTTCGATCCGCCGGTTGCGCTGGCGTGCGGCCTCGCCCTCGCCTCGCTCGAGCGGATGGTATTCGCCGAAGCCGGCGGCGAGAAGGCGCTCCGGCGGCAGGCCCTGTTCGATCAGGATGCGCACGACCGCTATCGCGCGCGCGCTCGAAAGCTCCCAGTTCGAGGGGAAGGGGGCGGTGCGAATCGGCACGGTGTCGGTGTGGCCCTCGATCTGCAGCGCCCAGTCGAGGTCGGGCGGGATCTGACGGGCAATCTCCTTCAGCGTCGCCGCGACCTTGGCCAGCTGCTGGCGACCGGCGGCCTCGACGGTGGTGGTGCCGGAACCGAACAGGACCTCCGACTGGAACACGAAGCGATCGCCGACGATGCGGATGTCGGGCTGATCGCCCAGGATGTCGCGCAGCCGGCCGAAGAATTCCGAGCGGTAGCGGGCGAGCTCCTGGACCTTGCCGGCGAGCGCGGCGTTCAAGCGCTGACCAAGCGCGGTGATCTGCACGGCCTGCTCGCGCGCCTGCACTTCCGAAGCCTCGAGGGCGGCGTTGAGCGTGCTGATCTGCCGCTGCAGCGCTGCCAGCTGCTGGTTCAGGAGCAGGACCTCGGCGCGGGCGCGCTCGGACAGCGAGCGCTCTTGCGCGAGTGCCGCTTCCGTCTCCTTGCCGCTGCCGGTGAGGCGCTGGACCTCCGCCTCCAGCTGCTGCTTCAAGGCGGTCAAGATGGCCACATCCTGGCTCAGCCGCTGGGTTTCCTGCTCGCGGGCAGCGCGCGCCTCGGCATCGGCGGCTGCCGCAAGGCGCTGCGTTTCCGCCAGCGCCGTCAGCTGCTTGTTCTCAGCGACGGTGGTTTCAAACGCCTGCGTCAAGCGCGCCAGATCCGCCTCCAGCGACGCGCTCGTCTTGCGCTCCAGCGCCAGCAGGTCAGCGAGGCTGTTGGCCTGCTGCTGCAGGCTGCGCAGCGCCGCATCACGGCCAGATAAGGCTTCGGAGAGCGAGAACTGGGCGACCACGAAAATCATCAACAAAAACACCACCGCCATGACGAGCGTCGCCAGCGCATCGACAAAGCCCGGCCAGATGTCGATCGGCCGGCGCGAGCGGCGCAGGGACGCGGCCATGGCCTCAGCGCTCCCGGCCCGGCTCGTGCGGCGGTTCGCGCCCCGAGGTGGCGGCGAGTGTGCGCGCCAGGAGCTTGATATCGCCGCGTACCTGGCGGAGGAATTCGGCGCGGCCGGCGGTCATCTCATCCAGCACGCGGGCGGCGTAGAGCTCCAGGTTGCGGATGTGCGCGCGCAGGACGTCGTCCGTGCCACGCTGCTCGATCGTCTCGGCGAGCCGCACGAGGAGTGGCTTGAGCTCGTTCTGGGTCTCGACCAGCCGCATCATCACCGCCTGGTCGGTGCGTATGTGGTCGGCCAGGCCCTCGATCTTTTCGATCAGGCTGATCAACTGGGTGTTTGCGGCGATGCGCCCCTCTTCCCGATGCCGCAACAGCTGCTGCAGGCCATCCAAGCCCTCCGCGGTCTGCTCCAAGAGCGCCTGCACATACGCTGAAACCGGCTGATCGACGTCCGTCCCGAGGCCGCCGCCCGAGGAGATCCGCGTCAGCCCCGACAGCCACTCCTCCAGCTCGTTATAAAAGCGGTTCTGCGCCTGGCTCGTCTGCAGCTCGAGAAAGCCCAGGATGAGCGAGCCACCAAGGCCGAACAGCGAGGACGAGAACGCCGTGCCCATGCCGCCGATCGGCGCTTCGAGGCCGCGCTTCAGTTCGGCGAACACGCCGGTGACGTCACCGCCCTCGAAACTGAGGCCGCCGATCACGGCGCCGATCGCGTTCACGGTCTGCAGCAGGCCCCAGAAGGTGCCGAGCAATCCCAAAAAGATCATCAGGCCGACCATGTAGCGCGAGATGTCGCGGCTCTCGTCGAGGCGGGACGCGATCCCGTCGAGGAGCGTGCGCAGGGTCGGTGCGGAGAGCGTCAGTCGGCCCTTGCGGGCGCCGATCATCGTTGCCATCGATGCCAGGAGCCTAGGCGGGTCGGCGATGACCTTGCCAGTCGGCTCGCCGCGGTACTGCTTGAGCCACTCGACCTCCGGCCATAGCCGGGCGACCTGGCGCAGGTTGTAGAGGATCCCGAAAACAAGGACGCCCAGGATCAGCCCGTTGAGCACGGGGCTGACCAGGAAAGCATCCGCGAGCGTCGGCGAGAGCCAAGAGACGGCTCCGGCGATGGCCAAGATGAACAGCCCCATGCGCAACAGGTAGCGGCCGGGCTTTGTCATGACGCTCAGTTCCTCGCTCGATCGGCGGCGGGCTTGGCCGTGCTTCAGGCCTGCGGCCGCGGCGCAGCCGCCCCGATGGCCTCAGGCCCGCACAGGAGAAGAGCCGCCGCTATCAGCTTCCGGCCGGCGCTGCCTGCGCCAACAGAGCCGCCAGCGGTGCATGCAGGGCGGGGTTGGCGGCGAGGATGCCACCACCCGCAAGCATCCGGCGACCGCCGGCGAGATCGCTCACGAACCCGCCCGCTTCGCGCACCAGGACGATGCCGGCGGCGATATCCCACGGGAACAGACCATTCTCCCAATAGGCATCATAACGGCCGGCGGCGACGTAGGCGAGATCTAGGGCGGCGGACCCGTAACGGCGGATGCCGGCGCAGGTCCCCATGACAAGGCCGATCTGGCGCAGGAAAAGATCGTGCGAGGGCGTGCCGCGAAAGGGAATGCCGGTCGCGATCAGCGCGTCGTCAAGCTTGGGCCGGCCCGAGACCCGCAGCCGGCGGCCGTTAAGGAAGGCGCCGCTGCCTTTCTCGGCGACATAAAGCTCGTCGTGCACGGGAGAATAGATGACCCCTGCAAACAGCTCGGCATCGCGCTCGAGCCCGATCGAGATGGCAAAATGCGGGATGCCGTGCAGGAAGTTCGTCGTTCCGTCAAGGGGGTCGATGATCCAGCGGTTGGAGGTGTCGCTGCCGTCGACGGCGCCCGCCTCCTCCATCAGGAAACCGTAGGCCGGCCGCGCCTTGTGCAATTCCGCATGCAGGATCTCCTCGGCGCGGCGATCGGCCTTGCTCACGTAGTCGGCCGGCCCCTTGCGCGAGACCTGCAGATTCTCAAGCTCGCCCAAGTCGCGGACCAAGCCCTTGGCGGCCTTCCTGGCCGCCGCGACCATGACGTTGATGAGGGGTGAGCGAAGCGCCATCGGGGACTGAGCCGCGGCCGGCCCTAATCCTTCGCACGCTCGACGTAGGATCCGTCCGCGGTGTTGACGACGATCCGGGTGCCGGCCTCGATGTGCGGTGGCACCAGCGTCTTGGCGCCGTTCTCAAGCGTCGCCGGCTTGAAGGAGGAGGCCGCGGTCTGCCCTTTCACGACCGGATCGGCCTCGACGACCGTGAGCGTTACCGTCTCCGGCAACTGCACCGAAATCGGCTTGTCCTCGTAGAAGTCGATTGCGACCTGCATGTTCTCCTGCAGAAACACGATCTGCTCCTCGCCGATGGCATCGGCATTGAGCGTGATCTGCTCAAAGGTCTCAGTGTCCATGAAAGTCAGCTGATCGCCGTCCTGGTACAGGAACTGGTACGAGCGCTGGTCGAGGCGGACCCGTTCGACGCTCTCGGCAGAGCGGAATCGCTCATTGAGCTTGGTGCCGGTGCGCAGGTCGCGCAATTCAACCTGCAGGTAGGCCCCGCCCTTGCCAGGCTGAGTGTGAAAAATCCTCACTGCCCGCCAGAGGCGGCCCTGGTGTTCGATCACCATCCCTGGCCGGATCGCGTTGCCACTGATTTTCATGCGTTCAAGGCCGTCCCTGCCGTTGGTCCGTGCGCTCCCCGAAAGCGCCGGCGGAAGCTAGCAGCTCACCGCTGGCACGGCAACCGGCCAACGGTGGCTGTATCACGGCGCGGCGATGAGGGCTCGGCACGCACACGCTTCCGCGCCGTCCGCACCGCACGAATGTAAAGCGAGATGATGGTCTCGACTTTCTTGACCGTTGCGCCTGCAGGCTGCAGTCTATAGCTAGGGATGAGAAGGTCCCACTCCGCTCGCGCCGCGGCGCAGGACAGGGCACGATGACCGCGATCAAATGGACGAATGCGATGAGCGTCGGCGTCGAGCGGCTCGATCGCGATCATCAGATGCTCATCGAGATGATCAACCGCATCGCCAGCGCCGACGACTCCGAAGCGACCCGTCGGCGCGTCATCCCCGAGGTCCTGGTGATGCTGATCGCGTATACGGTGTTCCATTTCCAGCGCGAAGAGAAGGTCATGCAGGCGATGGCCTATCCGGAGTTGGATATCCATCGGGAGGAGCACTGGACCCTCACCCGCGAGGTTCACCTTCTGCAGCGCCGGTTCAGCGAAAGGCCGGATAGCATAAGCCGCGAGGAGGTGCTGACCTTCCTCACCGAATGGCTGAACCATCATATCCTGCTGCAGGATATGGCGTACAAGCCGTACTGCGAAGACCGCCAGGAAGCGCAGCAGGCGGCGGTTTCGCACGGCGAGTTCGACCTTGCGAAACTCTTGAACCCGGCGTCGGCCGCGGGGGAGGCATCGGGCACACCGGCGGCGGAGTGATCCGGACAGGCATAGCCCGCTTTCAGTTCATCGGCCCGATCATGTCGAGCGCGTAGCCAGTGCCGCGCACGGTGCGGATGACGTCATCGTCGCCGTGCGCGCCCAGGGCCTTGCGCAGACGCCTGATGTGCACGTCGACCGTACGCAACTCGACGTGGATGTCCCGCCCCCACACCTTGTCGAGCAGCTGTTCGCGGGTGAACACCCGGTCCGGCCGCTCCATGAACAGCCGCAGCAGGCGGAACTCGATCGGGCCGAGGTGAATCTGGCGACCGCGCCGGGTGACGCGATGGGTGCCGACGTCCATCGTGATGTCGACGCACTGCAACCGCTCTTCGGCGAGTGAGGGCCGCGTGCGCCGCAAGACCGCCCGCACCCGCGCGATCAGCTCCGCCGGCGAGAACGGCTTAACGACGTAATCGTCGGCGCCGCTCTCCAGGCCGCGTACCCGGTCCATCTCTTCGCTGCGCGCGGTCAGCAGAATCACCGGGATCTGGCGCGTCTCGACCCGGCTGCGCATGCGCTGGCAGACCGTGATTCCAGAAGCACCGGGCAGCATCCAGTCGAGGACGACGATGTCCGGCGGCTGTTCTTCGATGGTGATCAGGGCGTCCTCGCCATCACCGGCGACGGCGACATTGAAATCAGCCCGTTCGAAGTTGTAGCGGAGGAGTTCGGCCTGCGCCTCTTCGTCCTCGACGATCAGGATCCGCGGTTTTCCCATGCGGTCCCCCTATTTGTCCCCGCCCGCAGACTGCGTTAGGATGATCGTCGTCTCGCTCTCGTCCAGGCGCGGTCGCTCGTCCGAGGGCATCTCGCCGGTGACGAGGAACTGCACGATTTCTGCGATGTTGGTGGCGTGATCGCCGATGCGCTCAATGTGCTTGGCGACGAACAGCAGATGCGTGCAGGCCGATATGTTGCGCGCATCCTCCATCATGTAGGTCAGGAGTTCGCGGAAAATGCTGGTGTACAGCGCGTCCAGTTCGCGATCCCGCGCGCGCACGCTTTTCGCCTGCTCGACGTCGCGCGACAGGTAGGCATCCAGGACGTCCTTGACCATCTGCTGGGCAAGCCCGCCCAGACGCACCACCGTCTGGGCTGAGGGCACCGGCGGGGTCTCGGCAATTGCGGCGATGCGCTTGGCAACGCTCTTGGCATAATCGCCGATCCGTTCGATCATGCTCGCGGTCTTGAGCGCGCCCACGATCTCGCGCAGGTCTTTCGCCATCGGCTGGCGGCGTGCCAGCATGGCGATCGTATGCTGATCGATTTCCGCTTCGAGCTGATCGAGACGGCGATCGTTGGCGACAATTTGGGCCGCCTTTTCAACATCGCGGCGGATCAGCGCCTCCAGGGCGCTTTGCAGCTGCACCTCGGCGAGGCCGCCCATCTCGGCCACCATGTTGTCGAGGCGCCGCAGCTCCTCATCGAACGACTTGACCGTGTGTTCCGAGCCCATGTGTCGCCTCTCCTTTGCGAATCCCGTGACCAACCTGAAGCCGTGCTTGCCGCAGGGGGTCTAGCCGAAGCGGCCGGTGATGTAGTCTTGCGTCCGCTTGTCGTGCGGGTTGGTGAAAATCTGCTCGGTGTCGCCGGTCTCAACGAGAATGCCTAAGTGGAAGAAGCCGGTGCGCTGCGACACGCGCGCCGCCTGCTGCATCGAGTGGGTGACGATAACGATCGCGAAATGCGTGCGCAGCTCGTCGATCAGCTCCTCGATCCGGGCCGTTGCAATTGGGTCGAGGGCGGAGCATGGCTCGTCCATCAAGATCACCTCCGGCTGCACCGCGATCGCACGCGCGATGCACAGCCGCTGCTGCTGGCCGCCCGAGAGCCCTGTCCCGGGCTGATCGAGGCGATCCTTGACCTCGCCCAGAAGACCCGCCTTCTCGAGACTGTGATGGACGATTTCTTCCAGCGCCGTCTTGTCCTTGGCGATGCCGTGGATGCGCGGCCCGTAGGCGACATTCTCGAAGATCGATTTCGGAAACGGGTTCGGCTTCTGGAACACCATGCCGACGCGCGCGCGCAGGTGCACGACGTCCATGTTGCCGGTGTAGATGTCCTGGCCGTCGAGGAGGATGGTCCCCGTCACCCGACAGCCGTCGATGATATCGTTCATCCGGTTGAGGCAGCGCAGGTAGGTCGACTTGCCGCAGCCAGACGGACCGATCAGGGCCGTGACCTGGTTGCGGTAGATGTCCAGGTTCACGCTCATGAGCGCCTGTTTCTGGCCGTAAAACACGCAGACATCGCGCGTTGAGAAGGCCGGCACCGGACTCGCCGTCCCTTCAGCGGCCCGTCCCTCAGCAGGGTGCATCGCGATCATCTCGACTGTCTCCCTATCGTTCGTATTGACGCGATCCATAACGTACCGCGCTTGCCTACCAGCGCTGCTCGAACCGCATGCGCAGCGCGACCGCGAGCAGGTTCATGACGGTGAGAAAACCGAGCAGAACCATGATCGCGGCCGATGCCCGCTCGATGAAGGCCCGCTCCGGTGCGTCCGACCACAGGTAGATCTGCACCGGCATCACGGTGGCCGAACTAAGCGGCCCGCTCGGAACGTCGACAATGAAAGCGACCATGCCGATCATCAAGAGCGGTGCCGTTTCGCCCAGCGCCTGCGCCATGCCGAGGATGGTGCCGGTGAGCATGCCGGGCATGGCGAGCGGCAGAACGTGATGCAGCGTGCATTGCATCTTCGACGCACCGACGGCGAGCGCCGCTTCCCGGATCGACGGCGGAACGGATTTGAGCGCGGCGCGACCGGCAATAATGATGGTCGGCAGCGTCATCAGCGTTAGCACCAGGGCGCCCACAAGCGGCGACGAGCGCGGAACGCCGAAGAAGCCGATGAAGACGGCCACACCCAACAGACCGAAGACGATCGAGGGAACCGCCGCCAGGTTGTTGACGTTGACCTCGATCACGTCGGTCCAGCGGTTCTTGGGCGCGAACTCCTCCAGGTAGACCGCGGCGCCGACCGCGAGCGGGAACGACATCAGGAGTGTCAGCAGCATGGTCCAGAACGATCCGACCGCCGCACCCCAGATCCCGGCCAGTTCTGGCGAGCGCGAGTCACCGGCGGTAAACAGCGTGGTGTTGAAGCGGCTCACCACCAGGCCGCGGTCGACCAGGCGCTGGTACCAGCCGATCTGCTTGTCGGACACGCGCCGGTTCGCCTGGTCGGCCTCGATATCAATGTTGCCCTTGGCGAACTGGTCGATGTCGTCCTTGAGCGGCACCTCGATCTCGATCCGCTTGCCGATCAACGACGGATCGGCCATCACCATGGAGCGGATGACGTAGGTCGCGCCGGGGCTGATCATGGCGAACAGCTCGCGCCGCTCGTTGCGCGACGTGACTTCGGGGAAGTAATCGTCGAGCGCGTCACGCACCAGCCGCTGATAATCGGCGCCTGAGATCGTCTGCGGGTCGCGGTCGCCCGTGGGGTCGATCTCCTGCGGGTAGAGCGTGACGCTCAGCTTGATCATCGTCTGCGTAAAGGCCGGCAGCCCGGTGCGGATGATGGTGAACAGGAGAATGCCGAGCACCGCGATCGCGAACAACGTCGCCAACACGCCGTATAGGCGGAACCGCCGTTCGCGCGCGTAGCGGCCCTTGAGGCTGGCCGAAACCGCTTCGGAAACCTGCTGGCGCGAATCGAAGATCGAGCCGGGCTCGCCCGCTCCGGGCAGCGCGGCGCCGTTCACTGAATTACTCATACTGCTCCCGATACTTCTTCACGATGCGCAGCGCACCGATGTTCAGCACCAGCGTGATCAGGAAGAGAACCAGACCAAGGGCGAAGGCGGCGAGCGTTTTCGGGCTGTCGAACTCCTGATCGCCGATCAAGAGCGTCACGATCTGCACCGTGATCGTGGTCACGGCCTGAAATGGATTGATCGTCATGTTGGCGGTTAGGCCCGCGGCCATGACGACGATCATCGTCTCGCCGATGGCGCGCGAGATCGCCAACAGGAAGCCGCCGACGATGCCCGGCAGCGCCGCCGGGATGATGACATTGCGGATCGTTTCCGAATGCGTCGCGCCCAGGCCGAAGGAGCCCTCCCGCATCGCCTGTGGAACCGCGTTGATGACGTCGTCCGACAGCGACGAGACGAACGGGATGATCATGATGCCCATGACGATGCCGGCCGCAAGCGCACTCTCGGACGAGACGCTGATGCCGATGGCGGCGCCGGTGTCGCGAAAGAATGGCGCCACCGTCAGCGCGGCGAAGAAGCCGTAAACGACGGTGGGAATACCGGCCAGGATCTCGAGGATCGGTTTGATCACCGTGCGCAGCGTGGGCGGCGCGTACTCCGCCATATAGATCGCCGACATCAACCCGACCGGCATTGCGACGCACATCGCGATCATGGAAATGAGCAACGTCCCGACGAACAGCGGCACCGCACCGAACGCGCCCTGGGCGCCGACCTGGTCCTTGCGCATCGCGATCTGCGGGCTCCACTCGGTGCCGAACAGGAACTCGGCCGGCGAGACGGAGAGGAAGAAGCGGCCAGCCTCGAACACCAGCGACAACACGATCCCGGCCGTCGTCAGGATGGCGATCGTTGATGCGACGATCAGGAAGACCTTCAACAGGCCTTCGACCTGGTTGCGCGCCCGCAAGGCGGTATGGATGCGCTGACGGCCGAAGCTCAACCCCGCGACGGCGAGCGCCAGCACAACGACGCTCAAGGCAATCCGGCTGGTGTCGCGCAGCTGTACGTAGCGGTCGGCCGCCTCCTGCAACGCCGGCTCCACGTCACGGCTGACGATGTTGCCGGCCGCCAGGTTGCGGATGTCGTTGACAAGAAGTCCGAGGCGTTCTGGCGCCAGATCTTGTTGCGTGTTCGCCAGGCTCGATATCAGAAGCGACTGAACGATCTGTGGTTCAAGCACCAGCCACAGCGTGAAGATCGCCAGCGCCGGGATCCCCGCCCACAGGGCCACGTAATAGCCGTAGTAATTGGGGAGCGAGTGGAGGCGTCGAATGTTACCGTCGGCCGCGGCCAGCGCCTTCTTGCGGCCGAGATAATAGGCCAGCGAAGACAAGATCAGGAGAACGAGAACCAACGCCATTAAGGACATGTGCGTCCTGCTTCCTTCTCTGCCCACATCGCCGCCCGCACGATCGTGCTAAACGCGATTGCTGGTCGCGGCGGCGATGGAACAGAGTGTCACCAACGAGCGGGGCCTGGGGGTCGTAGGCCGGCCCCCAGGCCGCTTGAGTTAAGCGGTTTCTTCTTACTTGGGCAAGTTGTCGGCGAGTTCGGCAGCCGCCTTGCGGAAATTAGCGCGTTCGGCCTCGGGCATCGCGATCAGGCCCTTGTCGGCGAGGTAGCCTTCCGGCCCCCAGGCCTTTTCGTTCGTGAATTCGGCCAGAAACTCGGGGATGCCGGGAATGACGCCGGCATGCGCCTTCTTGACGTAAAAGAAGATCGAGCGCGACACCGGGTACTTGCCGGACGAAATGTCCTCGTAGGTCGGCGCGATTCCGTTGACGAGGCTGCCCTGGATCTTCTCCTGGTTCTGGTCGAGGAAGCTGTAGCCGAAAACGCCGACGGCGTTCTTGTTCGCTTCCAGCTTGCGAACGATCAGGATGTCGTTCTCGCCGGCCTCGATGAAGGCGCCGTCTTCGCGGATGCCTTGACAGACCGCTTGGTGCTTTTTGGCGTCGACAGCCTTAATTTCCTTGAGCTGCGCAATCTTGTCGCAGCCGCTCTCCATCGCGAGTTCGTTGAAGGCATCGCGCGTGCCCGAAGTCGGTGGTGGCCCCAGCACCTCGATCTTCACCTTCGGCAGTGACGGATCGATGTCGCTCCACATCGTGTGCGGATTGGCCTGCAAGCCGCCCTTGCCGTCCGGCACATCCTTGGCGAGCGCGAGGAAGAGCTGCTCAAGGGTGATGTTCATCTGCGGCGCCGCCTTGGAGTTGGCAATGACGATGCCGTCATAGCCGATCTTGACCTCGGTGATCGCGGTCACGCCGGCCTTGGCGCAGCTCTCGATTTCGGAAGCCTTGATCTGGCGCGAGGCGTTCGTGATGTCCGGATGCTCCACGCCGACGCCGCCGCAGAACAGCTTCATGCCGCCGCCGGTGCCGGTGCTCTCGACAATCGGAGTCTTGAAATTGGTGGTCTTGCCAAACTCCTCGGCAACACGTGTCGAAAACGGAAACACCGTCGAGGAACCGACGATGCGGATCTGGTCGCGCGCTTCCGCGCTGCCGGCGGCGGCGATCGTCGCCACGGCGGCAACCGCGAGGGTCTTGCGGATCATGGAGTTCTCCCTTGTCATCCCACGAAATCGACGCGCGTTGACCCGCCGGGCAGGGTAGCGCCAACGGCGGAGGATGCGCGGGCCAGACCTTAATGATGCTCGCAGATCATTTTATGACAGTAACGTTACACTATCGTGACGTCGTGCCCGTAATCGGAGCCGCCGGCAGGATGACGGTAAACGTGCTGCCGATCCCGCGCTGGCTTTCGATGGAAAGTGTGCCGCGGTGGCGGTTGACGATGTGCTTGACGATTGCAAGGCCAAGCCCGGTGCCACCCAGGCGGCGCGAACGGCCGGCATCGGCGCGGTAGAAGCGCTCGGTCAACCGCGGCAGGTGGATGGCGGCGATGCCCTCGCCGGCATCGATCACCGCCACCGAAACGCCCTGGCCGCCGCCCGTGGCACGCTCGGTCCGTTTGGCGATGAGGCGCACCGCCGTCCCGGGGCGGGCGTATTTGACGGCGTTATCGACCAGATTGTGAAACACCTGTGTCAACTGGTCACTGTCGCCGAGAACGAACGGCAGGTTCGCCTCGAGGTCGAGCGCGATCGTCATGCCTTTGTCCTCGGCGCGCACCGACAGCGTGTCGGCGACGCTCTGCAGGATCGTCCCGATCTCAACTGCAGCTCTGGGCGGCACGTGCTCGTTGATCTCGACCCGCGACAACGACATCAGGTCGTCGACCAGCCGCGCCATCCGCATCGCTTCCGCACGCATCAGGCCGAGGAAGCGCTCGCGCGCGTGCGCATCGTCGCTGGCAGGCCCTACCAGGGTCTCGATGAAGCCGATCAGCGCCGAGAGTGGCGAACGCAGCTCGTGCGAGGCGTTGGCGACGAAATCGGCGCGGGTCTGCTCGGCCCGCTTGGCGCGGGTCTCGTCGCGCAGCACCAAGACGGCGGCCACCGCCTGGTTGTGCACCCCGGCGCCCTCCAGGCGCGCCGCATGCAAGGTGAAGGAGCGCGGCGTCGGCGCCGCCAGCGTCATCTCCTCGCTGACTGTGGCCTCGCCGGTCAACACAGCCTCGACGGCGGCGAGAACGCGCGGGTGACGCATGGTCAGTGCCAAATCGCGGCCGACCTCGCCGACGCCTACGATCTCTCGGGCCATGCGGTTGACGGCCGTGATCTCGCGCGCCCGGTTGATGAGGATGACGGGGTCGGGCAAGCGGTCGAGGAGAGGCTGCGGCGGCGCTTCGGGCGGCGCGGGAGCCGGCGCGGCAAGGGGTTCGGTGCGGCGGCCAAGCCCCTGTCGCGCGACCAGGGCACAGCCGATGAGCACCGCGGCAACGGCGCAGGCGGCCGAGCCCGGCATCAGGCCGGCAGCTGCCAGCAGCGCGATCAGCGCGATGGCCGGTCCGACAGCAACGACGACGGCTTTGGTTGGCGCAAAGCTCCCCGGCGGCATGGATACCCGATCAGCGGACGTGACACCCTTGCGGCCGGCGCGCGTGCCGGCGCATCTTGAAGCGTGCCGCTTTCTAGGATGTCTCCGCCTACGGGGCCAGGGCTATCGATGTCTTGTCGAGTTTGCCTTCCTGCACAACAACCTTATTGCGGCCGGTGCGCTTCGCCATGTAGAGCGCATTATCGGCGCGTTCGATGAATTGCCGCATCGATTCACCGTAGATCAAGCCGGCGACGCCGATCGAGACGTTGACCCGGCCGAGCTGTTCGCCGGTCTTGCGGTTGACGATCCCCTTCGCCGCGACACGGCCGCGGATGCTCTCAGCAAGCGAGGCCGCCTGCGGGATCGTCGTCTGCGGCAGGATCACTGCGAACTCCTCGCCGCCGTAGCGGGCCGGCGTGTCCTGGCCCTTGCAGGTATCGCGGAGCACGGTGGCCAACAGCTTCAGCACATGATCGCCGACGGTGTGGCCGTAGGTATCGTTGAAGTTTTTGAAGTGGTCGATGTCGAGGAACAAGAGCGACAGCGGCAGCCCCGCCTCCATCGCCGCGGTCGCCGTATCACGCAGCATGAAATCGAACATCTTGCGGTTGGCGAGGCCGGTCAGCGCATCGGTCATCGCCTCGCGCCGCGCGTCCTCAAGCTCCTCGCGAAGCTTGCTCACTTCCGTCCACGATTGGCGCAGCTGCCCCTCGACCTCGCGGCTCTGGCTCGCCATCGCGCGGGTCTGCGTCAGCATCCCGGCCAGGAGCTGGACCACATCCTGCGCGCCGCGCGCTTCGCGCACCTTGGTGCGCACCTCCTGCAGCGAATCGCCGTAGGTCGCGACATCGCGCCCGGTCTTCTCCAGCACGCTCACGGCAGCGGTCAGCTCGGCCTCCATCCGCTCGGCGATCAGGTGCATCGGCACCGCCTCGTAGGGACTGGTGCAGAACTTGTTGTAGACGGAGGCGTTGCGCTCCTCGCTGAACTCCTGATTGTTGTCGATCAGGATGTCGAGGACCTTGCCCAGCTCCTGATCCTCGCCGGAGCAGTAGGTGTACCAGACAACAAAATTGTTCGGATGCGGGGGGATATTGCGCGCCATCATATGCTCGAACGCCTTCTTGGCGCAGGCGACGGCTTTCTCAAAGTTATGGGCGTAGCGCATCTTCCCTCCAGCCTGTCGGCAGGCCAGCTCCACGTCGGCGGGATCATAGGGGCGGGGCCGTTAACGCATGATGAACCGCGCTGCTCACTGGGCGCGAGGAGGAAACACCAGGCAGCAGCCCCGATGCGCCGCCCGAATGCGTTGCACAAAGCCAGTGCCAGCGCCTGTTGCCATCGCGGCCTAGGCGGGAAGTCTGATAATAGGATCTATAGCCTATTTTGTCGTTGCCGGCGTTTTCGGAGCATGCTAAGAACACGCCCAGAACATGCACCGGAACGAAGGGAAAAGCGCCGTGGACGGAACCGACAGCTCATTTCTCGCCGTCAGCGACTTCGAATGCCACTTAGCGCAATTTATCGCCGATAGCGGACTTTCTGCCTATGATGCCCTGCTTGCGATCGGCATTTCGCTCGCCCGTGTGCTCTACGGGCTAGAGCTTCTGCACGGCAAGGACGCGGCGCTCGATGCCTGCGAGCTCCTCGACGAGACGATGGTCAAGGCCTGGCACGACTTCGCCGACCGCCGCCCGGTCGTCAATTAGAGCGGG